>NZ_JAZDCH010000007.1:0-42692 GCF_036311905.1 Brachybacterium sp. J153
CTGTGCTTCCACTCCGGGGAGCACAGCGGGCAAAACCGTCTGTCGGGTGGTGGGGGGAGGTGGGGGAGGCGGGGCAGGCGGGAGAGGCGGCCCAGCGGTCGTCCCTCAGCCGCCGAAGATGGTCTCCGCGGCGCTGCCCCGGACCCCCGGGGCGGCGGTGAAGAGCGAGCCCGCCTGCGGGTCGTCGTCGGCCGACAGCCCCTCGCGGCTCGTCGTGATGAACAGCGTCGAGCGGTCAGCGCCGCCGAAGGTGCAGGCCGTCACCTGGCGCGCCCCGACCTCGATCCGCTCGACCACTGCACCGCTCGCGTCGAGGCCCAGCACCTGCGAGCCGCCGAACATGGCGACCCACACGTTGCCCTCGGCGTCGAGGGTTAGGCCGTCGGGATGGCCCTCCTGGATCACGAGGTCGGCGAAGGGGCGGCGCTCCACGAGCCCGGCCTCGTCGTCCCAGTCGAAGACGTCCACGCGGCCGCTCGGGGTGTCGACGTAGTAGGCGCGCGCGCCGTCCTCGGTGAAGGCGAGGCCGTTCGAGATGGTGAGCCCCCCGAAGAGGCGGGTGGTGGTGCCGTCCGGCAGCAGCCGCCACATCGCCGCGGCGCCGCGCGCCTGGTCGTAGCCCATCGAGCCGCACAGGAACGAGCCGTCCGGGGCGACCGCTCCCTCGTTCATCCGCACGGGTCCCTCCCACAGCGGGGGCAGGGCGGTGGCGGTGCCGTCGGCGTCCTCGAGGCCGAAGCCCTTCTCGAGCGCGAGCACCGCGCCGCCGCCCTCTGCCGGGCGCACGCAGGCCACGACCCGGCTGGGGGTGGGCCGACGGTGGACGGCGCCGTCGGCGTCGAGGTGCATCACGTCGCCGGCCAGCATGTCCACCCAGCGCAAGCCGCCCCAGGCATCGGACCAGTAGGGGCCCTCGGCGTGATAGCAGATCGAGTCGGTGAGGCGGTCGGCGTGCATGGCGGCTCCTTTGCGCGGGGACGGGCGGGGTCCACGGTACGGGGAGCGGGCGGGGAGTGGGCTGGGTGGGGTGGCGTGGGTCGAGCGCTCCGGACCTCGCTCGCCCCGCCCCCGCTCAGAGCAGCCCCTGGGCGATCGGGACAGCGCTCGCCGCCGACCAGGCCTGGGGCCGGGAGGACTCGGGGCAGGGGAGCGACAGATCGACCTGGTCCGCGTCGTGCCCGCCGAACAGCTCCTGCAGACGGTTGTCGAACCCCTCGCCCGCGCGCAGCAGACCCCGGGCGAGGACCCGGGCGGCGGCCGCGACGGCGGTGCGCAGCATGCCGCTCAGGATGTAGTCGGTGTCGTGGGTCCACACGCTGCCGCCGTGGTAACGCAGGGCGCCGAACCCGCCGTTCGTCGTGGACAGGGCGCGGATTCCGTAGCCGAAGAACAGGCTCGGATCCAGCAGCCGCCGCACCACCTGCATCTCCTTCTCCGCGTCGAGGAGCCCGGTGCCGAGCAGGTGCCCCATGGTGGAGGCGACCCCGGTGACCGGGCGCTTCCGCCCGGCGAGGGCGAGGGCCGGGTAGGCGCCCAGATCGTCCTCGCACCAGAACGCGGCGTGGAAGCGCTCGCGCAGCTGGGCGGTCCACGCGCGCAGGCGGGCGGGGAGCCCCTCCGCCGACGCGCCACTCTTGTCCGTTCCGGCCGACGGGCCGCTCCCGTCGGCTCCGGCCGACGAGGCGCTACCGCCGTCGGCCGGCTCGACGCCCGCGCCGCCGGGCCCCTCCCCGGCACCCGCCCCACCCGATCACTCGAGCATCTCGGCCGCGTGCAGCGCCGCCCGGGGAGGATCGTCGCCCGCGACCCGGGGCACTGGATCCACGTGGACGTGAAGAAGGTCGGGAAGATCCCCGACGGTGGCGGCTGGAAGGTCCACGGCCGCGACAGCGACCTCGGGCGAGCGTCGAAGCGGGGTAAGGACCGGCGGGTCGGCTGCACCTATCTCCACTCGGCGATCGACGGGTTCTCCCGCCAGGCCTACACCGAACCGCTCGAGAACGAGACCTCGGCGACGGCGATCGGGTCCCTCCATCGGGCGTTCGCGTTCTTCGCCGCGCACGGGATCACCCGGATCACGCGCCTGGTCAGTGACAACGGACCGAACTGCCGCTCGAACGCGTTCGCCAGGTCGATTCTCGGGAAGGTTTCCCGCCATCAACGGACCCGTGCCTACACTCCCCGCCACGACGGGAAGGTCGAGCGGTTCCAGCGGATCACCGCCGACGAGTTCCTCTACGCCGAGGTCTTCACCCCCGAACAGGAACGCCGGGACCGTCACGCCGTCTGGCTCCACCCCTACAGCTACCATCGGCCCCGCACCGCCTGCGGCGATCAGCCCCGGCCTCACGCCTCCATGCCGGCGTCGACAACGCCATGACCAACTGCACCTAGGGCACGTCTCCAAAGTAGGTGGTTGGGCCAGTGTCCGAAGCTGACGCCGAGGCGGGGATCCGGACACTGGCCACACCAATATCAGGGGATGCGGACCTCCTCTACCTGCCCTGAGGCGGCCGATCGAGCCGCTGCTTCCATGAGTGCAAGGCTGCCCAGGTTGGCCGCCCCCGCCGTCTCCGGAACCGAGCCGTCCCGGATAGCGTCCCGGAAGATCTCGAGTCCGGCGGAGCGGTCGTAGAAGTCCTGGGCCGGGAGCTCCACGGTCTCGCGCTCCATTCCGTGCCGGTGCACGCTGACGACGTCCGCGGCTGCGGGATCCTGCGCTGTGCCGTCCCGGCTGGTGAAGGACAGCTCGCCATGCTCGCCGGTGATCCGCCATACGCCCGCCCAAGGGGTGGGTTCGCCGCGGCTCAACCAGCTGCCCCGGTAGGAGACGACGAGGCCGTCGGCCATCTCGATCGTCATCACGGCGGAGGCCTCCTCGACGTACTTACTGAACGAGGGGTCCATGACCTTCGTATAGACGCGCACCGCCTCCTGCCCAGTGATCATGCGCAGCAGGTCCAGGTGGTGGATGGCCATGTCGTTGATCAGCGGGTGCGGGAAGCGGTAGTGAGGATTATCTTCGAAGGGGAGGTCGTTGTCCCACCGCCGGAAGTCGATGCTGATCGCCGCAAGCTCCCCAAGCACGCCCTCCTGCAGCAGGCGCTGGGTGATCCGAGGAGCGGGGTAGGTGCGGTAGTTCTGGCTGACCTGGATGATCAGGCCCAGATCCGCGGCGCGCCGCACAGCCGTGGCCGCCTCCTCCGCCGTGTTGGCGAAGGGCTTCTCCACGAGGACATGCTTGCCGGCCTCGAGCGCTTCGAGGGCGAGGGGCACGTGGGTGACAGCCGGGGCGGTGATGACCACGGCATCGGCTGAGACCGCAGCGAGCGCTGCCGTGAGGCTCGGGAAGGCCTGGTTCTCGGCAAGCCCCAGATCCTGTTGCACCGAGCGGAGAGTTGGCTCTGCGGGATCGACGAGCGCGGCGACCTCGATCCCGGGCACGGGCGGGATCGCTCTACGGGCCCAGTCGCCTCCCCAGCCACCGAGTCCCACGTGAATGATGCGCAGCGTCATGCAGTCATCACCTCGGACTCCGAGGAGGGCGCCTGCGACGATCCCGTCTGGGTTCCACCGGCCCGGTTGGCCCAGTCCTGGCGCGCCGGGTTCGACACCGCGGGGGTCGCGCGGACCTCGGAGGCCGGCGCCGCCCACTGCACGGCGTTAGCGATGACGCGCCGCACCTGCGGGTGGTGGTAGACCGGGTACTCCTGGTCGCCGGGGCTGAAGTAGAAGATCCGCCCGCGGCCGCGGGTGAAGGTCACGCCGGAGCGGAACACCTCGCCGCCCTCGAAGGAGCTGATGAACACCTGGCTCTCGGGCTCGGGGATGTCGAAGTGCTCGCCGTACATCTCCTGCTGATCGATGACGAAGGGCTGCTCGACACCCGCGGCGATCGGGTGGCCGGGGGAGGTGGTCCACACGATCTCGCGCTCGCCCTCGTTGCGCCAGGACAGCGAGCAGGTGGTGCCCAGCAGGCGGGTGAAGATCTTCGAGAAGTGCCCCGAGTGCAGGACGATCAGCCCGGTGCCGCCCAGGACGGCCTGCTGCACGCGGGTGACGACGGCGTCGTCGACCCGGTCGTGCCCGATGTGGCCCCACCAGAGGATCACGTCGGTGCGCTCGAGCACCTCGGCGGTCAGACCGTGCTCAGGATCGGCGAGGGTCGCCGTGGCGATCTCGACCTCGTCGCCGAGCAGTTCGGCGAGGCCCTCGGCGATCGCCCCGTGGATGCCGGAGGGGTAGATCGCGCGGATCTCCTCCTGGGTGGTCTCGTGGATGTTCTCGTTCCAGACGAGGACGCGGGTGGTCATGCTCTTCCTCCGATGATGTGCAGATTCTTGTCCAAAGTGATGTCGTGGCCCGCGGCGGCGGAAGCGTACAGCGCGTCGACGATGCGGGCGCGGCTGAGGCCCACCCGACCATCGTTCTCCGCCCAGGTGGACGGATCAGCGATGTGGTCGAGGAAGGTCTGCACCACAGCGGTGTGACCGCGGCCGGGGGGCGCTTCGACGGGAACGTCCCTCGCGGTCGCCCCGTCGCCCGTGTAGAGCGTCAGCTCCCCAGAGGTCGCGTAGTCGATGACCTCGAGATTCGCGCCGCCGTCAGTGCCGTACAGGGCGATACCGAAGGCATCTGGGGTCGAGCGGTGCGTCGCCCAGCTGGTATCGAAGCTGATCGACCCGCCGCCTTCGAGGCGCAGCAGCGCCGTCGCGAGGTCCTCGACTTCGAATGGCGAGCTGACTCCACTCGTGGAACTGGCCCTGATCCCACTCTTGGCGCCGCCCACAGAGCCGCCGATGCCGCGCGGGCCCAGCTCCGCATGCGTGACCGCGGATACGGACACGACGCGCGGCTCACCCATGATGTGCAGCGTCCAGTCGAGGACGTGCACGCCGAGATCTACCAACGGACCACCTCCGGAGGCCTCTGCATTGGTGAACCAGGAGCCCAGCGCGGGGATGCCGGCGCGGCGCATCCAGCTTGCCCGGGCGTGATACGGGCGGCCGATGGTTCCGTCTTCGACGGCGCCTCGCACCGCTTCGATATCACCGCGGCGACGGTGGTTGAAGACGACCTCGAAGACGCGTCCGGCGGAGCGGGCAGCGTCGACCATCGCCTGACCCTCGTCGCCAGTGCGAGCGATGGGCTTCTCCGACAGGACATGGATGCCGGCTTCGAGGGCGGCGATCGCGATAGGGGCATGAAGACCGGTCGGGGTAGCGACGCTGACGACGTCGAGGTCCCCGCGAGCGATGAGGGGCTCCCAGCCGATGTGTGTGTGGGGGATGCCGTGCTCGGCCGCGACCGCTTCCAGCGCATCCTGCTCTAGCCCAGCGATGGCGACGAGCTCGACGCCAGGCAGCTCCTGGTAAGCGGCGATGTGCTGCTGGCCTGCCCAGCCAACGCCGACGACGCCGGCGCGGAGGGGTGCTGTGGTGGTCATGCGAAGAACTTCTCTCCTGTAAATTATGGTCGGACATTGGTGGATTGCGAGGGGCCCCTGCGACGCTTTCGTAGAACCGCGAGAGGGGCACCCATTTGCACATTCTCCCAGCGGCGGGGTTGGAATGACGAGTGATCTCGCAGTCTTCTCCACCGACAGGGAACTCGTTCTGTGCATCCTCGAGGCCTGAGGTGATCCGCAATATGCGCAGATGGAAGAAGATGAGGCTCTGTCATATCCGCGTTCCCGCAATGGCGTCGTTTGGGTCGGGAGATGGACGATCTCTTAGCGCCACGCCGGCGGAGCTCGCGTCGGAGCGTGCGGAGTGCGTGGCCTCGTGACGAAAAGGCTCGGATCGCAGTTCACTTCACTGCGCCTTGGGTGAGTCCTGAGATCGCCCAACGCTGCGCGAATAGAAATGCAATGATGGCTGGAGATCCGGAGGTCCGTCATGCCCCCGATGGTGCAGTCGAACAGACCCTGGTTTGGAGTCCAAGGATCTGCGAAGGTGCCGTATGTGGGGGTGACGCCGGCATCGTGGAGGCCCGCACGCTCGCGGAATCGTGACGTCTCAGGGTTGTAGTTGTGGAGCGCGGCGTTCGGCGGATTGCGGCGCGCGAACCCGGCGGAGAGATTCGAGGCGACGTCGTGAACGAAGCTGTATCTCGGCTGTCCGGCCCGGAGCTTTTGAAGCAACGCTTGGAAATAGTCAAAGATCTCGCCGTTGAACATGTAGAAGATCGCGTCCGGACGGCCCGTTCCGCAGCCGGCGAGGCTGTTCGCGGCGCGGGTTCTGCCGGCCGCTAGCGGGCAGCGCCTGCTCAACGGACACGAGGAGAGGTGAGTGGGCGAAACCATCATCGGCTCCTTCGAGGGTGAGGCGGCGGGCGGCCGCGTTCGCTGTGGACGGACGGGTTCGCCGGGTCCGAGCGCCCGAGGGGGCGAGGGCATTTTCGCGGCGAAGCGGCTCATCCGCCGTGGGCCCGGGACGACATCGGCCGAGGGACTGCGAGTTGAGGCGGCAGCCGTGACCCCGGAGTCGGACGGGATCACAGTCACGGAACCGGGAGCGAGGGTGCAGGGCATGGCGATGGTCGCGCGAGCCCTGTAGGTTTAGATAGTAGATTTAAGTACCATCAAAAAGTATTGGGTCCGCTCCGGTACTGTCAAGGCATGTCCCAGAGCGCGGCTCAGTCCCCCCACCTGCTGCGCCATATCAACAGAGGTGAGCTGCTGCGGTTCGCCCTGGCCAACGGAGATTTCACGGCGGCTGAGGCGATGTCGGCGACCGGGCTCACCAGGGCCACCGTGCTCGGGGTGTGTGCAGACCTCGTCGGGGCCCGATGGCTCGAGGAGATCGCGGACTCGCGGGCCGCCGGACTCTCCAGCCGTGGCCGTCCTGCCCGCCGATACCGGCTTCGGCCCGATGCGGGGGTCGTGCTCGGCATTGACGCGGGAGAGAGCCGCTTCGACGCCATCCTCGCTGACCTGCGCGGGCAGGTGCTCGCGAGAGAGCATCGCCGCGCCGACCCTGCCCAGCTCGGCCGAGACGGACGCGTGGCCGTAGTTCGTGAACTCGTCGACGCAACGCTCGACGCCGCGAATCGTCATCCCACGGAACTCCTCATCACCGTGATCGGAGTTCCCGCTCCTATCGACCCCGAGGGCCGCTCCCCCGACGATGACGGCGCCTTCTGGCAGGTCATGAACGCCGACTTCCAGGACCATCTCGAAGGACTGGTCGTCATTGAGAACGATGCGAACCTCGCGGCGCTGGCCGAGCATGCCAGCCATCCGGGACGCAACGTCGCCACCCTTCTGACGGGAGAGCGCTTCGGAGCCGGTCTCATCGTCGACGGTCGGCTCCTGCACGGCAGCCGGGGCGGCGCGGGCGAGCTGCGCTTTCTTGAGGTGTTCGTGCGAGACGATCCCGATGCCGGGACGGAGGATGGCCTGGGAGCCCTCGCCCGGCGCTGGGCACGCGGAGAACTCGATCGCACCGATGCCCCCTCGTCCCTGCGCGCTTTGGGTGCCGATGAGATCGATGCAGAGGCCGTGTTCGCGGCAGCAGCCGCCGGAGACGCCCTGGCCGACGGAATCCTACGACGCCTGGGCAGCCGCCTTGCCCACATCGTCGTGGTCCTTGAGAGCGTGCTCGACGTCGACGAGGTCGTGATCGCCGGAGGGATCGCCGCCGGTATCGGGCCGGTTCTGGGTCATGCGCGCAGCACGCTCGAGGCCGACTTCTACCCGCCCTTCCCCGAGCTACGAGCGAGTCGCCTGGGGCGTGAAGTGATCGCCCGCGGCGGCATCGCCCTCGCGCTCGCCCGCATCCGCGAGGATCCGCTCAGCATCCTTCCCGTGGGAGTCGTTGCTTGAGTCGTCAGGGTGCCGCCCGGGGTGCGCTGATCGAGTTCGCGCAGCCGCCTTCGCGTCCCGCTTCGCTCGGATCCGCTCCGTTCGACTCACCGAAGCTGCTGGACTTTCCTGGCCCCCTCCGCGACCTGTGGCACACCCCGGAGCGACCTTCCTCCGCCGCGCCGAGCACCACACCATCGGCCCCGTCTCCCGCAGCGACGTCCGCAGCGCCCTCGCCCAGACCGTCGCCGACGGCCACGGCGGGATCGACGTGAGAGCGCTCGACCGCGCCGTCGACGCCGCCGCCGGCGATCCCTTGATGATCCGTCTCGTCGGCTACTTCACGCTCAAGAACGCCGCACCGACCGGCCTGTCGCTCACGTCCCCTCGATGGACACGACCGAGCCGGACTCCTCCAGACCACCTCCCGCCCCGCCGGCCTGGCGACACCAGTCCACCGGTCCTCTACTCGACCAGGGCCTTCCCTCGCTGCTCGGGGAGGGTGAAGGCAGCGGCGGCGGCGAGGGCGAAGGCGGCCGCGAACACCGCGAAGGCGAGGATCTGGCCGCCCCCGGCCACGAGCACCGGCACCATGAAGGGCGCGATCAGCGAGGCGATGCGGCCGAAGCCCGCGGCGGCGCCCGTGCCGGTGCCGCGCACCGAGGTCGGGTACAGCTCCGGGCCGATCGCATACAGCGCACCCCAGGCGCCGAGGTTGAAGAAGCTCAGCGAGCAGCCGGCGGCGATGATCATCGGCTCGGAGTCGGCGAGGCCGTAGGCGACGGCGGACAGCGCCGAGCCGGCGAGGAAGATCGTGAGGGTCCAGCGGCGGCCGAGCTTCTCGATCAGCCAGGCCGCGGCCGCGTAGCCGGGGATCTGGGCGAGCGTGATGATGAGCGTGAAGGTGAACGACTTCGTGAGGTCGAATCCGCGCTCGACCAGCAGCGTCGGGATCCAGATGAACGCGCCGTAGTACGACAGGTTGATGCAGAACCAGACGACCCAGAGCCCGGCGGTGCGGGCTCGCAGGGCACGGGACCAGATCCCGCCGGCGGCCTCGCCGGCCCCCGGCACCCCGTCGGCCGTCGCCCCGACGACCTCGACCGTGCCACCAGGCTCGACCCCCGCGGAGGCCTCGAACTCGCGGACCACCCGCTCGGCCTCCTCGGTGCGGCCCTGCTTCTCGAGGAAGCGCACGGACTCCGGCATGCCGAGCCGCACCACGAGCGAGTAGAGCGCGGGGACCATGCCGATCGCGAGCGCCCACCGCCAGCCGCTCGGCCCGGACGCGGCGACGAAGGTGCCGATCACGGCGGCGAGGATCCAGCCCAGCGCCCAGAACGCCTCGAGCCACACGATCACGCGGCCGCGGATCCGCTTCGGCGCGAACTCGCTCATCAGCGTCGAGGCGACGGGCAGCTCGGCGCCGAGCCCGAGCCCCACCACGAAGCGCAGCGCGATCAGCACCGCGACCCCGCCGGCGAGGGCGGAGGCGCCCGTGGCCAGGCCATACACCAGCAGGGTGAGGGCGAAGACGGAGCGTCGGCCGATGCGGTCGGCGAGCAGCCCGCCGAGCGTGGCCCCGATCGCCATGCCTGCGAACCCGGCCGAGGCGATCAGGGAGCTCTCGCCCTTGCCGATCTCCCAGTGCACGGTGAGCGCGGCGATGACGAAGCTGACCAGCCCCACGTCCATCGCGTCGAGCGCCCAGCCGATGCCGGACGCGCCGAGCATCTTCCCGTGCTTGCGGGTGAAGGGAAGCCGGTCCAGCCGCTCGGAGCGGGTCAGGGGCCGACGGGAGGTGGGGGCGGTGGTCATGCGCAGCTCCAGGGGGACGCGTCAGGAGGTCGATCTCGGGGGAGGGTCCGGCACATCATGGCGCACTCCCGCCCGCGGGGGAATCTCGGGCCGACGCGCGACCGCCGCCCGCTCAGTGCGCCGTCAGGTCCGCGACCGCCTCGCCGCGCAGCACGGCGAGACCGCGCCGGGCCCGCGCCGCGCCCCAGGGGCTCAGCAGGTGCAGCTCGGACTCCTCGGCGAGCATCCAGCCGTCGAGCTCGGCGGCCTGCGGCACAATGCTCTCCTCGAGCTGCGCCGCGGGGACCACCCCGCCGTCGAACAGGAAGTGCACGCCCATCGGGGCGGAGCGGACGGCGCTCGACGGCATCCAGTCGGCCGAGAGCAGGCGACCCACCTCGATCTCGAGCCCCAGTTCCTCGCGCACCTCGCGGCGGGCGCACTCGCGGGCGTCCTCGCCGGGGTCGACACCGCCTCCGGGCAGCAGCCAGTGGTCGCGGTAGTTCGGTTTCTCGATGACCACCCGGCCGTGTTCGTCGCGCAGGATCACGGCGCCGGAGGTGATGACCTTGGGGAGGGAGGCGAAGTAGGCGGGGTCGGGCAGGAGGCGGGCCATGGCGCCCATCGTGTCACCGCAGGGCGGTGAACCGCAGAGGCGTTCCGGGGACCGCCTGCGCGAGCACGTCCAGCCCGCGCCGGTCCGCGACCCCGATCACGGGGTAGCCGCCGGTGGTGGGGTGGTCGGGTCCGAACACGACCGGCAGGCCCGACGGCGGGACCTGCACCGCGCCGAGCATCATCGCCTCGCTCGGGAGCGCGCCGATCCCGTCCGGCAAGGGGAGCGGCGTCCCGTCGAGTCGCACCCCGACGCGGTTGGAGTCCGCCCGCACCCGCCAGGGGTTCTCGAGCAGGGCGCGCACCGCCTCGGCACCCAGCAGGCGGTCACGCGGTCCGAGCCGCAGCGGGATGGTGAGCGCCTCGCTCGCCGCGTCTCCCGCCCCGGCCGACGCCGTCGCGCCGCGCGGCACCGCGTCGAGACCGTGGTCCGTGTCGATCAGGAGCACGTCGCCGGGGTCGAGGGCCCCGGGGCCGAGGCCGGAGAGGGTGTCGGCGGCGAGCGAGCCGAGCACCGCGCCGGTCGCGGCGCCGTCGGCCCGTCGCACCCCGCCGAGCCCGCCGCGCACCGCGACCGTGACTCGCAGCCCGGAGAGCACCGGGCCGATCTCGATCTCGTCCCCCGCCTCGAGGGCCACGGCGCGCTCGCGGGAATCGGCGGCCGCGAGCGACTCGCCGCGTACCGCCTGCCGACGGTGGGCGAGCACCAGCGGGGCGGCGGCCCCGGAGATCGCGAGGGTGACGGGGGCGAGGGCGCGCAGCCGCAGCGGGCCGACGAGCATTTCCAGCGCCGCCGCCTGTGGGGGATTGCCGACGGCGAGGTTGGCGCCGGCGAGGGCCGCCCGGTCGAAGGCGCCGGAAGGGCTGACGCCGATGGCGGCGCGATGGGGTCGGCCGAGGTCCTGCAGCAGGGTGAGAGGTCCGGCGTCGAGCACCTGCAGCAGGGGGCGAGGTATGGCGGCGGGTCGTTGACCGGAGCGGCCCGTCCCCGACGCTCCGGTTCCCGGCGTGCGGTGCCGGATCCGCGCGGGCACGGCCGACGCCTCCTGGCGCGCTCGGGCCAGCGCCTGTCCGGCGCGGGAGCGGATGAGCGAGTCGGTGAGCTGATCGGCGACCGCCCCGGCGGCATGGACGGTCTCGGCGACGGTCTCGGCGACCTGCTCGCCGACCCCGGTCGCCCCGGAGACCGCGCGCTCGCCGGCCGATCCGAGCACGCCGCCGACGAGCACCCCGCCGGCCAGGGCGCCGCCCGCGAGCAGCCGGCTCCGCTGCGGCACGAAGCGCACCCGGGTGCCCGGCGCGAGCAGCGCGGGCGGGGTGCGGCCCGCGTCGAAGAGCACGGTCTCGGTGCGGCCGATCAGCTGCCAGCCGCCGGGGGAGGAGCGCGGGTAGATGCCGCAGTAGCGGGAGGCCAGGCCGATCGCGCCCGCGGGTACGGCGGTGCGCGGCTCGGTACGGCGCGGCACCTCCCACGGCGGGCCGACGGGGTCCGGCCGCGCGGCGTCGGCCGTCTGCTGGTGGTCGGCCGTCGGCCCCACGTCGGCCGTCGACTGCCGGTCGGCCGTCGGCAGCAGATAGGCGAATCCCGGCGCGAAGCCGCCGAACGCCGCCACCCACTCGGTCGCGGAGTGCGCGTCGACCACGGCCTCGGGGCTGAGGCCGAGCAGCTCCGCCACCTCCGGCAGGTCCTCCCCGTCGTACACCGCACCGACCTCGACCACGTCGCCCGCGGTCTCGTCGGGCCGGGCGACGGGCAGGTGTCGCAGCAGCGCCTCGAGGGCGGGCAGGTCCCGGGCGGCGTCGCCGGTCAGCAGCACGGTCCGCTCGGCGGGGACGAGGTCCCGGAGGAGGGGCGGGTCGAGGCGACGGCAGGCGGCGACCGCGGCGAGCACCGCGGCGGTATCCGGGTACTCGGCCAGCAGCGCCGCCTCCCCGGCCCGGTGCACCCGCAGCGGGGCGGGCAGGTACCGGGTCTCGAGCGTCCCCTCGGGGCTCGACTTCACAGCGCCGACTCGAGCCGTACGCCGGCCGCGGTGAGCCGATCCCGCACCGCGCGGGCGAGCGCCACCGCACCGGGGGTGTCCCCGTGCAGGCAGAGGGTGCGCACGGGCAGGTCGAGGAGGGAGCCGTCGGCCGCGCGCACCCGTCGCTCCGTGGCGATCGAGAGCGCCTGCGCGAGCACCGCGCCTTCGTCGGCGAGCACCGCGCCCGGCTGCGTCCGGGGCATGAGCGTGCCATCGGGGAGGTAGGCGCGGTCGGCGAAGCCCTCGAGCACCACGGCCACCCCCGCCTCCTCGGCGAGCCGGGTGACGACCGCTCCCGGCGCGGCGACCAGCGGCAGCTCGCCGCCGAGCTCGACGAGGGCCCGCACCACCGCCGCGGCCTGCGCCGTGTGATGGGCGAGGGCGTTGTAGAGGGCGCCGTGGGGCTTCACCCCGCGCACGCTCGTGCCCTCCGCGCGGGCGATCGCGGAGAGCGCCCCGACCTGAGCGATCACCAGATCGGTGAGCTCGTCGGGGGCGATGTCGAGGAAGCGTCGGCCGAAGCCTTGCAGATCCGGGTAGGCGACGTGCGCCGTGAGCGCGACCCCGTGCGCGACCGCCGCCCGGCAGGCGGCGCGCATGGTCGACGGATCCCCGGCGTGCCCACCGCAGGCCACGTTCGCGGTGGTCACGACCTCGAGCAGCGCCGCGTCATCGCCCATCGACCAGGCGCCGAAGCCCTCGGCGAGATCGGCGTTGAGGTCGAGCACGGCGGCGGTCATGCGGGGCGGCTCCTTCGGTGGCGGGCGGCGCGGGAGGCCGACGGACCTCCCCGACCATTGTCGGCCCCCGCGCGCCGGGCCGATAGTGTCGCGGGATGGAGCCGCGCCCCGCCGACCCGCCCGCCCCGAGCCGATCCGCCCCTGCCGAGCCGCCGCTCGCGATCATCCCCGGCCAGGTTCCCGACCTCCCGGCCGGGCTCGGTGAGGCGAGCGATCCCGAGGCCCCGCTGCCCTTCGCCCGCGAGGACGTGCTCGCCGCCGAGGAGCTGCTGACCAGCACCGACGCTCGGCCCGAGCCGGTCCTCGTGCTCACCGACGAGCAGCTCGTGGCCCTCGAGGGCCACGCCCGTCGCCAGCACACCGCGACCCCTTGGATCCGCGAGCACTCCGAGCAGCGCACCCTGCTCGCCGGGTCCGCGCTGCGCGGGCTGCTCGCCGACGGCCGCGTGCGCCGGGTCCGGGAGGACGCCACCGGGCGGGTGCTCTGGCAGGCCGAGCCGCAGCTCGCCGCCTGCCTCGTGCTGCGCCGCACCGCCCCACGCTTCACCACCGCCGAGCGCACCCGCGAGACCACCGCCGGGGTCGAGGTGGACCGCCTCCACCACTACGCCCATGCGGGCGGGGTCCTCGAGGAGGAGGTCACGGCCGAGGGGATGCACCGCTTCACGATCCTCCGCACCGAGCAGGTGCCCGACCGTCTGCTGCGGCTGTGGGACCCCGAGGGCGTCGCCGGGCCGACGGGCGACCCGGTGGTGCTGCGGATCTCCGCGCTCGACAGCTCGCCGCTCGCGGCCGCGCTCGCCGCGACCCGCGCCATGACGCTCGTGACCGTGGTCGCGGCGGCCGAGGACGCCGTGCACCAGGCGAGCCTCTACGCGACCGGTCAGGAAGTGCTGGTCATGGAGGTGCTCGACCCGGCCGCGGACGATCCGCACCTCGAGTTCCGCCGCGTCGACGCCGTCGATCTGCGCGCCCTCGCCGCGGTGCTCGTGGGCGGCGGCCCCGCGGACGACCGCTGATCGCTCAGCGCGCGTCGGCTGCGACCCCGACACGCTCCGCCCAGTGCCCGAGCACCTCCTCGAGCCGGCCGTGCAGGCGCAGCGTCGCCTCGGCGTCCCCGCGCGTCGGCCCGTCGTTGACGATCACCACGTCGCGGCCGTCGCGTCGGGCGGCGCGCACGAAGCGCAGCCCCGACTGCACCGTGAGCGACGAGCCCAGCACCAGCAGCACCTCGGCGGCCTCGAGCGCCGCGAAGGCGGCGCCGACCGTCTCCGGCCGGGCGGTCTCGCCGAAGAAGACCACGTCGGGCTTGAGGATCCCGCCGCACAGCGGGCACGGCGGATAGCGGAAGGAACTGGTGCGGTCCACCTCGGCGTCGCCGTCGGGGGCCTGGGCGGCATCGGCCGCGAGCTGCGGCAGACGCGCGGCCAGCTCGGGGTTCAGGGCGAGCAGTCGCGAGTGCAGGGCAGCGCGCGCCGAGAGCGCCCCGCAGTGCAGGCAGCGCACCCGGTCGAGGCGTCCGTGCAGGTCGATCACGGGATCGGAACCGGCCGCGGCGTGCAGACCGTCGACGTTCTGCGTGATCACCGCTGTCACGGGGAAGGCGGCGGGGCACAGCGCCGCGAGCAGCCGGTGGGCGGCGCCCGGCCGGGCGTGCAGGAACTGCTCCCAGCCGACGGTGGAGCGGGCCCAGTAGCGGCGCCGCGAGAGGTCGTGCGCCCGGAACTCCTGCAGCGTCATGGGGGAGCGGGGCACGGCGTTCCGACCGCGGTAGTCCGGGAGCCCCGAGCCGGTGGACATGCCCGCGCCGGTCAGCACCGCGACGGGTCGTCCCGCGAGCAGTGCGAGGCCCGCGTCGAGTTCCGCCTCGCTGCTGCGGGCACCGTAGGCGGCGCCGTCGAGCGGGCCCCAGGCGGGCACGCGCGGGGCGCCCCGCGGGGCGGGGGAGGGGCGGGCGGCCGGCGGGGCGGAGGTCGAGAACCAGCGGCCGACGTCGGCCGCGGGGCCGACGGGGGCGGGGTCCTCGGGGATCATCGCTCCAGCGTAGGCCGCGACGGCCCGGGATCCGGGGGCGACGGATCGGGATCCGACGGGTCGGGATTCGTCGGAGACGGGTCGGGGCGGGCGTCGGCGACGACGTCCGCGGCGTGCGGGAGCTCGTCCGTCTCCGCTTCTGGGCCCGCGTCCGGCTCCGTCGCTTCCCCCGTCGGCCCCCGTCGGCGACCGCGTACCCGCCGGATCAGGAACCAGATCGCCGCGACCAGCCCGATGCCGGCGACGATCGAGGAGTAGATCCGCACGAACGCCTCGAGCGCGGTGCCCCCGGCCTCCCCGAAGGCGTAGCCGGCGATCACGAACAGGGCGTTCCAGAGCGCGGAGCCGAGCCCGGTCGCCGCCGCGAAGAGCCAGACCGGCATCCGCTCGATGCCCGCGGGGATCGAGATGAAGGTGCGCACCATCGGCACGAAGCGGGCGATCGCCACCGCCGGGAACCCCCAGCGGTCGAAGAAGCGCATCGCGACGTGCACGTCCTTCTCCTCGAGGAGGGGCAGGCGGCGCACCAGCGCGAGGGTGCGCGCGAGCCCCAGGGCCCGGCCGACGGCGTACACGCCGAGCCCCCCGAGCACCGATCCCAGCGTGGTCCAGGCGATCGGGACCAGCACGTGCTGGCCGTTCGCGGCGGCGCTCACCCCGGCGAAGGGCAGCAGGATCTCACCCGGGATCGGCGGGAACAGGGCCTCGGCCGCGATCACCAGCGCGATGCCCGGCCCGCCGAGGAGCTCCATCAGGGAGATCGCCCAGGCGGTGACGTCCATGGGTCTCCTCTCCGGGGCTGGCGGGCTGGCGGGCTGGCGAGGCTGACGGGCTGGCGGGCTGGCGAGGCTGACGGCGCGGGTCGGGACTCGGCGGGGCTGTGCGTGGCGGGGCGAGGCGGTGCGTGACGTGGCGCGGCGACCGTGTCGGTGTCGGCCGGTCCCGTGGCGGCGAGGCTACGGGCCGGGCGTGACGGGAGGGTGAACGGGGCGTGGAGCGGGCCGGGACGGCGCCTGGGATGTCCCCGGGAGCGCGGTCGGCGCCCCGCCGCGGAGCGCCCGCGGCAACGATCATGCAACGATTGCTGTGTTGCCGGTCACGGTGTTGACAAGAGCCGGGACAAGCGCTTTCCTTTGGGGACGTCGCGTCGCATACCCGGATGGACGAGCCGCTCCCGCCCCCTTCTCCGAGGTGGTGGGCGAGGGTCGTCGGAATGAAACCTTTCATCGCCGGAGGGGGTGACGGGGCTGGGCGATCCACCGACGGATCGCTCCACCGCCCCGCCGCCACCCGACGCGCAGCACCTGTCCGACCGTCCGTCCTGAGCACCTCGGCCACCCGGCCGCCCCGCTGGATCAAAGGAGATCTGATGTTCACTCGACGTTCCGCCCTCGCCCTGGGCATCACCGTCCCCGGTCTCGTCGGCCTCGCCGCCTGCGGCCCCAACGCCTCCGGCGGCAGTGGCGGCGGAGGCAGCGACGGCGGCTCCGCCGACGCGGGCAGCCTGCGCCTGGCCTGGTGGGGCAACCCCACCCGCAACGAGAACACCGAGAACGTCGTGGAGGCCTACAAGGAGGTCGCCCCCGACGTCACCATCTCCCTCGAGCCTGGCGAATGGTCCGGCTACTGGGACAAGCTCGCGACCCAGACCGCCGGCGGCGACTTCCCCGACATCGTGCAGATGGACGAGAAGTACCTCGCCGAGTACGGCCAGCGCGGCGCGCTGCTCGACCTCGCCGGCGCGGGCCTGGACACTTCGGAGTTCGTCGAGGGCTCGGTCGCGGTGGGCGAGCTGCCCGACGTGGGTCTCGCCGCCATCACCGCCGGCCTGAACGCCTTCACCGTCCTCGCCAATCCCGCGGTCTTCGAGGAGGCCGGGGTCGAGATGCCGGACGACACCACGTGGACCTGGGACGACCTCATCGACCTCGCCACACAGATCTCCGAGGCCACCCCCGACGGCACCTACGGCATGACCCAGATGGGCACCGTCCAGGGCCTCTTCCAGCTGTGGGCGCGCCAGGCCGGCCAGGACCAGTACAAGGACGGCGCGGCCGGCTTCGACGCCGCGACCGCGACCGAGTGGTTCGAGTGGTCCAAGAAGATCCAGGACTCCGGCGCGGGCCCGAACGCGAGCGTCTCCGTCGAGGACTCCTCGCAGTCCATGGACCAGTCGCTGTTCGGCACCGGCAAGATCGCGATGACCGTCGCCTGGTCCAACCAGGTCGTCGCCCACGACGCGATGCACGACGGCACCCTCGTGGTGCTCCGCCCGCCGTCGCAGGCCGGCTCCGCCGCCGACGCGAAGCTCTGGTACAAGGCGTCGATGTACTGGGCCGTCTCCGCGAAGACCGCGAACCCCGAGGCCGCCGTCGCCTTCGTGGACTTCCTCGTGAACACCCCCGAGGCCGGCAAGATCCTCTCCGTCGAGCGCGGCGTGCCCGGCAACCTCGCCGTCCGCGAGGCGATCGTCGGCGACCTCGACGCCTCCAACAAGAAGGCCGTCGACTTCCTCGACATGATCGAGGCCGAGCTCGGCGCCCCGCCGGAGATCACCCCGCAGGGCGGCGGCGAGTTCGAGTCGATCCTCACCCGTGCCGGCGAGGACATGCTCTTCGGCAACATCTCCACCGCCGACGCCGGCCAGCGCCTGCTCGACGAGCTGAACTCGGCGCTGTCCTGACCATCGTCCGTACGAGACCCGCAGCCGGTCGGCCGGGGCCGACGGGGGAGTTCCCCCGTCGGCCCCGCACCGGGCCGGCACCACAGAAGGGAGACGACGGATGAGCGCTGTCGGAGAGCTCAGCCAGATCCTGTCGCGCAAGAAGCGCGGCGGGCCCCGCGAGAAGCATCCGGACAACAAGGCCGGCCTGGTGTTCATGACGCCCTGGCTGCTGGGTCTGCTCGGCATCACCATCATCCCGATGGTCGCCTCGCTGTACCTGTCCTTCACGGACTACTCCATGCTCGCCGCCCCCGAGTGGGTGGGCCTGGAGAACTACATCGACATGGCGAGCGACTCGCGGCTGCGCAACTCGCTCGTGGTGACCTTCACCTACGTGCTGGTGGGGACGCCGCTGCAGCTGATCGCGGCGCTTCTGCTCGCGGTGCTGCTGAACCAGGGCATGAAGGGCCTGTCCTTCTACCGCTCGGTGTTCTACCTGCCCTCGCTGCTCGGCGGCTCGGTCGCCATCTCGATCCTGTGGCGGCAGATGTTCGGTGCGAACGGCCTGGTCAACCAGTTCCTGGGGGCGCTCGGCTTCACGAACCTGCCCGGCTGGGTCTCGAACCCGGACACGGCGCTGTGGACGATCATCCTGCTGCACGTGTGGACTTTCGGCTCGCCGATGATCATCTTCCTCGCCGGCCTGCGCCAGATCCCGCAGATGTACTACGAGGCCGCCAGCGTGGACGGCGCCTCGAAGGTGGCGCAGTTCTTCCGGATCACGATCCCGCTGCTCACCCCGATCATCTTCTTCAACCTGGTGCTGCAGGTGATCAACGCGTTCCAGACCTTCACGCAGGCATTCGTGGTCTCGGGCGGGACCGGCGGTCCGTCGGACTCGACGATGTTCTACACGCTGTACCTGTACCAGAAGGGCTTCACGCAGTTCGACATGGGCTACGCCTCCGCGATGGCCTGGCTGCTGCTGGTGATCGTCGCGATCTTCACCGCGATCAACTTCTTCGTCTCCAAGTTCTGGGTGCATTACGATGACTGATCTCTCCGTGACCTCGCCGGATGTCTCCGGCCGCCCCGCGACGACCTCCGCGAGCGACGTCCCCCTGCGCCATCACAACCGGCACTATGTGCGCCGCGGCCTGAAGCACGTCTTCATGATCGTGGCGAGCCTCGCGATGATCTATCCGCTGCTGTGGATGGTCGTGTCCTCGCTCCGCCCGAACGACGAGATCTTCCGCAATCCCTCGCTGTTCCCGGTCAGCTTCGACATCGACAACTACGTGCGGGGCTGGACGGCGCAGTCGTTCGACTTCTCGCATTACCTGATGAACTCGACGATCCTGGTCGTCGGTTGTGTGATCGGCAATCTGTTCGCCTGCACGGTGACCGCCTACGCCTTCGCGCGGCTGCGGTTCTGGGGCCGGAACGTGGCCTTCGCGGTCATGCTGATGACGCTCATGCTGCCGATCCACGTCGTGATCGTGCCGCAGTACATCATGTTCTCCCAGACCGGCTGGGTGAACACGATGCTGCCCCTGATCCTGCCGAAGTTCCTGGCCACGGACGCGTTCTTCATCTTCCTGATGGTGCAGTTCATCCGCGGCATCCCGAAGGAGCTGGACGAGGCGGCGCGCATCGACGGCTGCGGTCATTTCCGGATCTTCTTCCGGGTGATCCTCCCGCTCATGCTGCCGGCGCTGGCGACCACCACGATCTTCACCTTCATGTGGACGTGGAACGACTTCTTCGGCTCGCTGATCTACCTGACCACGCCGGACAACTTCACGGTGCCGCTCGCCCTGCGCGCCTATCTGGACACGCAGGGGTCCTCGGACTGGGGCGCCATGTTCGCGATGTCGGTGGTGTCCCTGATCCCGCTGTTCTTCGTGTTCCTCTTCGGTCAGCGCTTCCTGATCAAGGGCTTCGCGACGACCGGCATCAAGTAATCCCGACAGGCGGGGCCGCGCGCCGGCCCCGCCCGTTCCGGGCAGAACCTCCACAGACTTGGCGGTATTCGGCGGCTATTCCCCCAAGTCTGCGGGGGTTCTGAGCGAAGGCGCCCCACCGCGCCACGTCCGCCGGCCTCGCCCACGCCCGCCCCCACCGCCACCCAGCCACCACACCGCTCTACCCAGGAGAGACATGCGCACCCGCTACGCCCTGATCGGATCCGGCCACCGGGCCCAGATGTACCTCGACGCGATCGCCGGCCCCCACGCCGACGTCGCCGAGCTCGTGGCCCTGATCGACGTGAACCCCGCCCGTCGGGAGTTCCACCGCGACCGGGTCCCGTCCTTCGCGGACGTCCGCCTGGGCGGTCCGGAGGAGCTCGAGGCGATCATCGCCGAGGAGAAGGTGGACCGGGTGATCGTCACCAGCGTCGACCGGCTCCATGCCGAGCACGTGGTGCGCTCCCTCGACGCCGGCGCCGACGTGGTGGTCGAGAAGCCGCTCACGATCGACGCCCCCTCGGCCCGCTCGATCCAGGAGGCCATCGACCGCACCGGCCGCAGCGTGGTCGTCACCTTCAACTACCGCTACAGCCCCCGGAACTCCGCGCTCAAGCAGGTCATCGCCTCGGGTGAGATCGGCGACGTCGTCTCCGTGACCTTCGAGTGGGTGCTCGACACGCAGCACGGCGCCGACTACTTCCGCCGCTGGCACCGGGACAAGACCAACTCCGGCGGCCTGTTCATCCACAAGGCCGCCCACCACTTCGACCTCGTGAACTGGTGGATCGCGGACACCCCCGTGCGGGTCTACGCCCGCGGCGGCCTGCGCTTCTACGGGGCCGATGCCGCCGTCTCCCGCGGCCGGGCGCCCCTGCCCGAGCGCGGCACGCATGATGGCGCCCATGATCCGTTCGAGCTGGATCTCCGCTCCGACGAGCGGCTCGAGGCCCTCTACCTGAAGGCCGAGCAGCACGACGGCTACCTCCGCGATCGCTCGGTCTTCGACGCCGGCATCACCGCCGAGGACAACCTCACCGCGATCGTCGACTACGCGAGCGGGCCGGTCCTCACCTACGCCCTCAACGCACACAGCCCCTGGGAGGGCTATCGCGTCGCGGTCAACGGCACCGCGGGCCGGGCCGAGCTCGAGGTCATCGAGCGCGCCGAGGTCGTCGCGAAATCGGAGTCCGAGCACTCGTCTCCCCATCTGGACCCGAGCGCCGTCGCCGTCACCACCGAGGACTCGGGCGTGCGCGAGCGCGGCGAGCGGCTCGTGGTGCAGAAGCACTTCGCCGCCGCGCAGGAGGTCGAGATCCCGGAGGGCGTCGGCGGGCACGGCGGCGGCGATGCGCTGCTGCTCCGCGACGTCTTCGTCGGCCCGGCCGAGGACGAGCTGGGCCGGCCCTCCGACCACCGCGACGGGCTGCGCGCGATCAGCGTCGGCATCTGCGGCAACGAGTCCCTCGCGACCGGGCTCCCGGTCGACGTCGCCGAGTTCTTGGGCCTGGACCTCCGCCGGGAGGGCACGACCGCGGGCGCCACGGCATGAGCCCGGCCGCAACGGATCCGTCGGCGACCGACGCCGACGGCGGGACCGATCAGCAGGGTGCGGGTGCGGGGACGAGCACGGCCCCGGTGCGGGTCGCGCTCGTGGGGACCCGCGGCTTCGGCCGCGTGCACCTCGAGAACCTCGCCCGGCTGACCGCGGCGGGCCTCGCCGAGCTGGTGGGCGTGGTCGACATCGCCGAGCCCCCGGCGGAGCTCGCCGCGATCCACCACCCGAGCCTCGAGGAGCTGCTCGCGGCGGTGCCCGGCGAGGCCTCGCCCGAGGTGGTCATCATCGCCACGCCGATCGACACGCACGTGCCGCTCGCGACCGCGGCGCTCGCCGCCGGCTGCCACGTCTACCTCGAGAAGCCGCCCGTGCCGGAGCTCGGCGAGCTGCGCACCCTCCAGGAGGCGGCCGACGCCGCGGGCCGCAGCCTGCAGGTCGGCTTCCAGGCCCGCGGCGGCGGCGGGGTCGGCGCGCTCATCGACCTCATCGCGACCGGGCAGCTGGGAGCGGTCCGCGCCGTCCGCGCCTACGGGGCGTGGCAGCGCGATCGCGCCTACTACCAGCGCTCCCGCTGGGCGGGCCGGCGCCGGCTCGACGGCCGACGGGTCGCCGACGGCGTCGCCACCAACCCGCTCGCCCACTCGGTGCACGCGGCCCTCGCGATCGCCGGGATGACCCGCGTCGAGGACGTCGCCCGGGTGACCACGGAGCTGCGTCGGGCCCACGACATCGAGGCCGACGACACCAGCTTCCTGCGCGTCGAGCCCGCCCCGGGCGGCACGGGCGAGCCCGCCCGGCCGACGGTCCTCGCCGCGCTCACCACCACCGCGCCGACCCAGGGCGCGCCGTGGGTCGAGGTCCTCGGCGAGAACGGCTCCGCCCGCCTCTGGTACACCGAGGACCGGGCGGAGGTCACCGCCGCCGACGGCACCGTGACGGCCCGCGAGTTCCCGCGCCGTGACCTGGTCGAGAACCTCCTCGCCCACGTCCGCGATCCGCAGGTCGCGCTGATCAGCCCCCTCGCCTCGACCGGGGCGTTCAGCGCGGTGCTCGAGGCGATCCAGTCCGTGCCCGATCCGCTGCCGATCGACCCCTCCTCCGTCACCTGGGAGGGGGACGGCGAGGCCGCGCACCCGGTCGTCGACCGCATCGAGGAGGCGCTCCTCGAGGCCCTCGACCGAGGGGTGCCCTTCTCCCGCCTCGGCCTGCCCTGGGCGCGCGAGGACGCGATCGCGACCTGGACCCCGCCCGCCTCCTGAGCACCGGGCGCGGTGCCGACGGTTCCTCCCGCCGGTGCCGCGCCTCGCGTCGTCCGCCGCCCGACAGTCCCCGTCGCCATCCCCGGAGAGTCATGACCGTCCGCCAGCTGCTCGACCGTCTCGAGACCCCCGACCCTGCAGCGCGGCCGATGATGCGCTGGTGGTGGTTCGGTCCCGACGTCGAGGACGCCGAGATCGACCGCGAGCTGCGGGCGATGGCCGCGGCCGGGCTCGGCGGGGCGGAGATCGCGTTCGTCTACCCGCTGCGCGAGGGCGCCCCGGACTACCTCTCCGACGAGGTGCTCGGCCACGTCCGTCATGCGGCGGAGACCGCCCGCGACCTTGGGCTGCGCCTCGACGTCACCCTCGGCTCGGGCTGGAGCTACGGCGGCGGGCACATCGGCCCCGAGCACGCGGCGCGACGGGTGCGCTCCGAGCGGCGCGACCTCGGCCCCGAGGCGCTGACCCTCGAGATCGTGCCGACCTGGCCCGGCGACGCCCCGCTCGCCGTGCACCTCGGCGACGGGTACCCGCCGCGTACCTGGGAGCCGTTGCCGCTCGAGCCTCTGGCGGGCCACGGTGCCGTCTCGTCCGACGGTCCCGCCGCGCTCGGGGGCACCGCGGCTGCGGTCGCCCCCGACGCAGTCGCCCCCGGCGCCCGCGTGCGCATCCCCGTCGGCCGCGGCCCCCGCACCCTGCTGATCACCTGGTCCGAGACGACCGGCCAGCAGGTCAAGCGCGCCGCCGCCGGCGCCGAGGGGCCGGTGCTCGACCATTTGAACCCGGCCGCGGTGCGCCACCACCTCGACCACGTGGGCGGGCGGATCCTCGACGCCGTCCCCGCCGAGCTGCTCGGCAGCGTCTTCTGCGACAGCCTCGAGGTGTACGAGGCGAGCTGGACCCCAGCCCTGCCCGAGGAGTTCCGGGCCCGCCGCGGCTACGACCTCCTCCCGCTGCTGCACCTGCTCACGGTCGACGGCCCCGACTCCGCGACGCTACGCGAAGATTTCGGCCTCACCCTCTCGGAGCTGGTCGAGGAGGGATTCGTGCAGACCTGCCGCGACTGGGCGGAGGAGCACGGGGTGCGCTTCCGCCTGCAGGGCTACGGCGAGCCGCCGATCACGCTGAGCGCCCAGCGCCGCGCCCACCTGATCGAGGGCGAGGGCGCCGGCTGGACCTCGCTGACCCAGTCCCGCTGGGCCTCGTCGGCCGCGCATCTCGATGCGCGCGAGGTCGTGACCAGCGAGGTGTGGACCTGGGTGCACTCCCCGTCCTTCCGGGCGACGCCCCTGGACCTGCTCGGCGAGGCGCACGAGCACCTGCTGCTGGGGATCACGGGCTTCGTCGGCCACGGCTGGCCGTACTCGGCGCCGGACGCCCCCGGCCTCGGCTGGACCTTCTACGCCGCCGGCGCCCTCGATGACCGGAACACCTGGTGGCCCGCGATGGGCGAGCTCACCGACCACCTCACGCGGCTGAGCGGGGCGCTGCGCCTCGGCCGACCCGGCGCCGACGTGGCCCTCTACCTGCCCTACGCCGACGTCCGCTCCCGCCTCGGCACCGGCCACGACCTGTGGCGCGCCTGCCGCGCCCACATCGGCGAGGAGATCCCCGCCGCGATCCGCCGCGCCGGCTACGACCTCGACCTGGTCGACGACGACGCGCTCGAGGCCCTCGACCCCACGGCCTACCCGCTCGTGGTCCTGCCGCACGTGACGCGGCTGCCCGCGGCGACCGCGCGCTGGCTCGACCGGGTGCGCGCCGCGGGCGGCAGGGTCCTGGCCGTCGACTCCCCGGCCTATCCCGCGGGCACCCCCGTCGCGCGGCTCGCGGAGGCGGTCGCGGGCACCGCCGCGCTCGACCACTCCCAGCTCTCCCTCGCCGCCCGCCAGGCCGGTCGGGCCGGCACGAACCCGCTGACCACGGCGCTGCAGGCGGTGCTCGACCCGCCGGTGCGGATCGTCGGCGGAGGCGGCGAGATCGGCGTGGTGCGGCGCCGGCTCGAGGACGGCGACGCCTACTTCCTCGCCAACACCGGCCCCACGCCCCGCACCCTGCGCCTGACCCTGCGCGAGGCGCGGCCGCACCTCGTCGCGGTCGATCCGTCGACCGGGGTGCGGCGTGCGCTCCCGGCCGACGGCGGCGCGCTGCGCCTCGAGCCCTACGAGGCGGTGCTGCTCGTCGCGTCGGCCGACCGACCCGCAGCAGCCGCGCCCGATCACCTCGAGCCGGGCACGACCGTGCCGCTCCTCGGACCCTGGACCCTCACCCACGGGGACCGCGAGCCGGCTGCCGTGCAGCTGCCGCTGCTGCTCCCGGGCGCTGAGATCGCCGACCGGGAGCCGCTGATCCTCGAGACGACGCTGACCCTCACCGCGGAGCAGGCCGCGGGCCGGATCGTGCTGGACCTCGGCGAGGGCACCCCGCTCGCGCCGACGCCCGGGGCGATGGGCTACCGCGCCCTGCTCGAGGCCCCGGTGCGGGAGATCGCGATCGTGCAGCTCGACGGGCGTGAGCAGGGGATCCTGTGGCGGCCGCCGTACCGGCTCGACCTCACGGGGCAGCTCGGCGCGGGCGAGCACACGCTGCGGCTCGTGCTCCACGGGACGACCGCCCCCGCGTCGGCCGTCGACGCGCACGCGGGGCCGATGGTCGCCGCCGCGCACGCCGCCTACGGGGAGCGGTTCCAGATGCAGCAGCTCGACCGGCTGCTGGACGGCACAGCTGTCGGCCTCGGCGCCGTGCCGCTGCTGCGCCTCGGCTGATCAGGAACGGGCGGCCTCCGCGCGCGCCGTCCCGCGGCCGACCACCGCGATGACCAGCGTGTGCGCGGCCATCACGACAGCGAGTGCGAGGCCCGCCCCGCCGAGCGTCGCGTACATCGGGATCGCCCCGGCCTCGAGCCGGGCGGCGAGGGACGTGAGCGGGACGATCGTGGCGGGCAGGAGCGTCGAGGCCGAGAGCAGGAGCAGGGCGAGGGCCGGCAGGACCAGCGCGAACGGGGACCATCGGGTCACCACCGCCGCGGGCACGAGCAGCACGCCCCCGGCGAGGATCAGCAGGAGGGGGAGCACGCGGAAGGACGCATCGAAGGTCCGCAGCGCGAGCATCGGGCCCATCGCCAGACCCTGGGACAGCAGCGCCGCCGCGACCAGCAACACGAGCGGCACCAGCAGTACCCCCACCACGTGCAGGGCGACATGGGTGCGGCTGCCGCGGCGGGCGAGCACGAGCGCGATCCCCATGCCGCCCAGCAGCATCCCGACCGAGAGCGGCAGGCCGTGAGACAGGCTCGTGGCCGCGGCGAGGGACCAGGTCCCCGGCAGGACCCGCGCCAGGGCGAACGTGAGCGCCGGCACCGCGAGGAACAGCAGGGAGATCAAGCCCGTCGCCCCGCCCGCGAGGAGCCCCGCGGAGCTCATGAGCCCCGAGAGCACGACCGCCGCGAGCAGCAGCAGCCCCGCCGCGAGCACGGCGACGTACAGCGACGCCCTCGGCAGGGCCAGGAACTCGCTCACGCTGAACGCCCAGGGGTTCCGGAGCACATGGTTCTGCCAGGCGGAGCCGCCCCAGCTGATCAGCAGCAGCGAGATCGGGGTGAGGACCAGGCCGAGGAGCCCGGTCACGACCCGGGCGATCCAGCCCGAGCCGCGGGATGCGGAGGCTCGGGGGACGGCAGGTGCGGGGATGGTGCTCATCGGGACCTCCGGGCGGCGCGAGACCCCGGGGCATCCCGTGGGTCAGGGTCGGCGGGGTCGCTCGTGCTGCCGCAGTCGTCCCCCGCTGCTCCTCGCGAGCATAGGCCGTGGCCCTGGCTCGAGCACCCGTGCCGGCTTCGGCTCTCGCGCCGGTTCCGGCTCCCGCGCTCAGCGCTCCGGCTGCATCCCGGCGAGGATCTCGAGGATCTCGTCGGCCGCCTCGGAGGTCGAGCGCTGCTCGAACAGCGCCTCCTCGGCGATGCGGGTGTACTCGTCGCCGAAGCCGACGGCGCTCGCCGGGGTGACCACCGGGGGCTTCACGACCTCCTCCTGCATCTCGAGGGCGAAGTCGAGGGAGACCAGCTCGTTCTCGGTGAGCAGCGGGCGCACCGCCTCCTGCGCCGCCGGGAAGGCGGGGATGCCGCGCTCGATCTTGAGGATCTCCGCGGCCTTCTGGTCGGTGAGCATGAAACCGGTGAGGGCCGCGGCGGCCGCCGGGTCCGCGGTCTTCGCACCGATCGACCAGTACATCGACGCCTTGTTGACCATGTTCGCCTGGCCGCTCGTGCGCGCCGGCATGCGCAGCAGCTTCAGCGGCTCGCCGGTGGAGTCCTGGAAGGTGAGGATCTGGGAGCTCGGCACCTGCTGGAAGGCGCAGCCGTTGGTGGCGAACATGCCCTGCTCGAGGCTCGCCGAGGAGTTCTCGACCTGCGCCGCGGCGGCGGGCGCCGCTCCGGTCGCGGCGAGGGAGAGGGAGAAGTCGAGCAGCGAGACGATGGTGTCCTTGGTGACGCCCTGCTCGTCCTCGCGGGGGAAGAGCTGCTCGTTGTTCGTCTGCCGCGCCCAGGCGGCGAGGTCGCCCGAGCCGCCGCCGAAGCCGCTCGTGCCGAAGACCTGCTCCCCGGAGGACTTCCCCCACTCGGACAGCTCCTGGCAGAGCGCCAGGAAGTCGTCCCACGTCCAGGTGGTGTCGTCCGGCAGGGAGATCCCGGCCGTCTCGAGCAGGGTCGGGTTCATGCCGGTCGCGTAGAGGTTGAAGCCGTTGGGGGCGCCGACGAGTCGGCCGTCGGCGAGGCGGCCCGTCTCCAGGATCGCCTCGTCCATGCCGGAGAGGTCCAGGCCCTCGACCGACTCGAGGTCGAGCAGCGAACCTTCGGTCCCGTAGGAGTCGATGTAGGCCTCGTCCATCTGGATGATGTCCGGGGCGGTGCCGCCCGCGGTCTGGGTGGCGAGCTTGTCCCAGTAGCCCGACCAGTCGCTGTACTCCGGCGAGAGCGTGACATCGGGGTGATCGGCGCTGTAGAGGTCCAGCACCTCCTGGGTCAGGCCCGCGCGCAGCTCCGCGCCCCACCAGTAGATGCGCAGCCCGCCCGCCTCGGAGCCGCCGCTGTTGGGGCCGCACGAGGCGAGAGCGGGCACCGCGGCGGAGGCGGCGAGGAGCGCGAGGGCGCGACGCCGGCTGAGCTGGGGGCGCAGGCCGTGCCCGGCGCGACGGCTGGGCTGGGTGCGGGAGGTGTGCTGAGAGTGCATGGGGTCTCCGATCGGGACGGCGGCGGTGCCGGGCGCGAACCGCTGTGCTCACGTGGGAACGGCGGCTCCGGGGGTGGTCTTCCTCGGCAGGATGGGGGAGGGGCTCACCGTGGTCAAGCGGTTTCCGAAGGTTGCGGGACGCGGGTGGGACGCGGGCCGGATGGCGTCGGCCGCCGCTGCCCGCTGCGGCCTGGCGGCTACCGCAGAGTTACGGGGTCCTGGGGGGGAGATTTTTTCCCAAACGCCTCCCCCCAGTGCGTTGTCGCTGGGCGTTGATGTCCCTCGTGGGACCGTTTCCCCCACCCCCTCCCCCCCCAGGCGCCGTCATCGGGGGTCGGCGCGACCCGGCCGGCCGCGCGCCGCGCCCCGTCGGTCAGAGGGTGTGCGTGCCGCCGGTGACGGTGCGGGTGGTGCCGTCGGGCAGCACCAGGTCCGCCTCCACGCCGTCGGGGATCGTGGCCTCGAGGCGGAAGCCGCCGTCGGCCGACGACTGCGACCACGACACCTCGATGCGCCCGGCCGCCGAGTCGTAGGCGCCCTTCGCCCAGTCGAGGCCGGGGCCCGGGGTGGGCTGGATCCGGATGCGGCGGTAGCCGGGCTCCGCGGCGCGGATGCCGAGGACGACCTGGTAGATCCAGTCGGCGACGGCGCCGAGCGCGTAGTGATTGAAGCTGGTCATCTCGCCGGGGTTGATGGAGCCGTCCGGGAGCATCGAGTCCCAGCGCTCCCAGATCGTGGTCGCCCCCATCGAGACGGGGTAGAGCCACGAGGGGCAGCCCTCCTCGAGCAGCAGGCGGTAGGCGTGCTCCACGTGCCCGGTCTCCGAGAGCGCCCAGGTCACGAAGGGCGTCCCGGCGAAGCCGGTGGAGACCTTGTAGCCCGCCGCCTCGACGACCTCGGCCAGGCGCGCCGCGGACTTCTCGCGGGTGGCTGGCTCGAGCAGGTCGAAGGCGATGGCGAGGGCGTACACCGTCGCGCAGTCCGAGTGGATGATGCCGTCCTCGCCCACGTACGTTTCGGTGAAGGCGGCGAGGGTGCGGTCGGCGAGGGCCTGCCAGCGCTCGGCCCCGTCGGCTTCGCCGATCAGGCGCGCGGTCTCCGCGGCGAAGCGGGCAGAGCGCACCAGGCAGGCGGTCGCGACGACAGCCTTGTCGGCCTTCGCGTCGGCCGCGCGCTCCGGCGGGGCGTCCGGGTCGAGCCAGTCACCGAACTGGAACCCCTCGTCCCACAGGCCGCTGGGGGACAGGGCCCGCTCCACGGACTCGAGGTGCAGCACCATCCCGGGGTACTGGGCGCGCAGCCGGTCGAGGTCGCCGTAGGCGGTCCACAGCGCCTCGGCCACCCACACCGAGGCGTCGCCCCAGATGGCGGTGGGCATCTCCTTCGGCTCCTGGCCCGCGAAGGGCCCGAACTCGTCCCGGCGGAACTTGAGGATGTCGGGGATGACGAAGGGCACGAAGCTGAGCGGCGGGAGAGAGGCCTCCGCGTGGAGGTCGAGCAGCCAGTTGTGCAGGAAGTCGTTGACATCGAACTGGTAGGCGGCGGTCGCGGCGTAGGCGGCGATGTCGCCGGTCCAGCCCAGGCGCTCATCGCGCTGCGGGCAGTCGGTGGGGACGGCGAGGAAGTTGCCGCGCTGGGACCAGATCGAGTTGCTGATCAGCTGGTTCACACCTGCGTGGGAGCTCTCGAACCAGCCGGTCCGTTCGATGTCCGAATGGACGACGACCGCCTCGATGTCGTCGGCGGTGAGCTCGCCCGGCCAGCCGGTGACCTCGGCGTAGCGGAAGCCGTGGAAGGTGAAGGTCGGCTCGAAGGCCTCGCCGTCGGGATCGCCCGCGAGGATCAGCGAGTCGGTGGCCTTCGCGGTGCGCAGCGGCCGGGTGCCGAGCTCCTCGTGCTCGAGCACCTCCGCGTGCCGCAGCGTGATCTCGGTGCCTTCGGGGCCGGTGACGGTGAAGCGCAGCCAGCCCACGAGGTTCTGCCCGAAGTCGAGCAGGGTCCGCCCCGACGGGGAGGTCCAGATCCTCTCCGGCCGACGCGACTCGTGGCGCGTGATCAGGGGCGAGGTCTGCTCGACGAGGCTGGCCCGGTCGATCTCGGCGACGACCACCGGCTGGGGATCACCCGCCGCGAAGCGACGATCCTCGTGCTGGCCGTCGTAGATGGTCGCGAAGGTGATCGCGGAGGCGGTCGCGGTCCACGACTCGTCGGTGACGACGACCTGAGTGGCGCCGTCCTCGTAGGTGATCTCGAGGGCGGCGAGGAAGGAGTTGTCCTCGCCGTAGTTCGTCTTCTCCTCGCCGAAGCCGAAGTCGCCGTTCCACCAGCCGCGGCCCAGCAGCGCGGTGAGCGCGACCTCGTCCGTGCCCTCGCGAACTTGCGCGGTGACGTCGACCTCCTGCACCTGCAGTCGCGACTCGTAGACGGTCCAGCCGGGGTTCAGCACGGACTCGTCGACGGGGAGCCCGTTGACCTGCGCCTCGTAGACGCCGTGGGCGGTCGCGAGGAGTCGGGCCGAGGCGACCTGCGCGGCCGGCTGCTTGAGGCCGACGGTGCGGGCGAGCACCGGCGCGCGGCTGCCGAGATCCGGTGCGGCGATCGCTGTCGCCGCGGAGAGGGCGGGGAAGGGAGTGGTGTCGGGGGTGTGCGACATGGGGTGCGGTCCTCGGATCACATCGTCGGGTGAGGGGCGGTTCGGATCGGTGTCGTCGGGATGGGGGACTCGGGCGCCAACGGCGGCGTGCGCGGTGCTGCAACGACGAGTGCCGGATCGCAGTGAGCTGGGCGGCCTGATGAAACGACTCAAGCAAGGATGAGTATTCCAGGCCTCGAGGAGGAGTGCCAGAGCATCCGACCAGGTGATCGAGGCCCGGAAAGCGGTTTACACGTTTCAGACGGCGTCCTATCCTGTCCGTCATCTCACGTGGGCCGGGCCGCCCGACCGACCCAGGCGCGCAGCGCCGCCGTCGGCAGATGCACCAGCCCGCCCCGTCCCGATCGAAGGAGATCGTCATGCCCCGCTCCCTCCCGCTCGCCGTCGGTCGCCGCAGCGTGCTCGGCGCCTCCGCCGCCTCGCTCGCCCTGCTGGGCCTCGCCGCGTGCGGCCCGAACGCCGCCGGCGGCGGGGGAGGCGGTTCCGACGCCGGCGGTGGGAACTCCTTCCGCTTCGGCTGGTGGGGGAACGCGAAGCGCGACGAGCTGACCCAGCAGGCCCTCGCCGCGTACCAGGAGGTCGCGCCGGACGTGACGATCTCGCCGGAGCCCGGCGACTGGGGCGGCTACTGGGACAAGCTCGCCACCCAGGTCGCCGGCGGCGACGCCCCGGACGTGATCCAGATGGACGAGGGGTATCTCGCCGAGTACTCGAGCCGCGGCATCCTCACCGACCTCTCCACCACCGCGCTGACCACCGACGCCTTCGATCCCTCGGCCCTCGAGGCCGGGCGCGTCGACGGTGGCCTCTATGCGATCAACGCGGGCATCAACGCGCCGGTGCTGCTCGCCAACCCGGCCGTCTTCGAGGAGGCGGGGGTCGACCTGCCCGACGACACCACCTGGACCTGGGACGACCTCGTCGACATCGCCACCCGCATCTCCGAGGCGACGCCCGAGGGGACCTACGGGGTGCAGCAGTTCGGCACGGCCGGCGGCCCTCCGCTGACGGTCTTCCTGCGCCAGCTCGGCGCGGAGCGCTTCAGCGCCGAGGGCGGCGTCGGCTACACCGCCGAGCAGCTCGCCCACTGGTGGGAGCTCACCCTGCGCCTGCAGGACTCGGGTGCCGCCCCGGAGGCGTCCATCGCCGTCGAGGAAGCCGGCCAGACCGTCGACCAGACCCTGTTCGCGACCGGGAAGTGCGGCCTGCAGGCCCAGTGGTCCAACCAGGTCGTCACCCTCGACCAGTCCCTCGGCGGCACCGCGATCGTGCTGCGCATGCCGTCGATGACCGGCTCGGCCGCCGAGGCGAAGCTCTGGTACAAGGCGTCGATGTACTTCTCGGTCTCCGCGAGCTCGGAGAACGCCGAGGCGGCCGTCGCCTTCGTCGACTGGATGGTGAACAGCCCCGATGCCGGGAAGATCCTGCTCGTCGAGCGCGGCGTGCCTGCGAACCTCGAGGTGCGCGAGGCGATCGTCGGCGACCTCGGCGAGTCCGACCGCAAGGCCGTCGACTTCATCGAGGCCATCGCCGAGGAGCTGGGCGAGGCGCCGCCGCTCACCCCGCCCGGCGGCGGCGCGGTCGACGACGCGATCACCCGCCACGCCGAGGACGTCCTGTTCGGGCGCAGCGACCCCGCGACCGCCGCACAGGCCGTCGTCGACGAGGCGCAGAGCCTGCTGGGCTGACCCGGGGCGATACTGTCACCCCAGGCGACCCCGAACACGGGGCCACCTGCGGGACGAGGGAGGGCCATGGCCGCAGGACGACTGGTGAGCATGAAAGAGGTCGCCGCCGCCGCGCAGGTGTCGGTCGGCACGGTCTCGAATGTCCTCAACCGGCCCGAGATCGTCTCCCCCGACCGCCGCGAGCGGGTCGAGGCGGCGATCGCCGAGCTCGGGTATGTGCGCAACGACGCCGCCCGCCAGCTCAAGGTGGGCACCTCGCGGACCGTCGGCGCGATCGTGCTCGACTCCGGGAACCCCTTCTACGCGCAGCTGGTGAGCGGCATCGAGTCCGCCGCGGAGGCCTCGTCCCTCGCCGTGATCGCGGGCTCCACCGGGAACCGTGAGCAGCGCGAGCGCCTGTACCTGTCCCTGTTCGAGGAGCAGCGGGTGCGGGGCATCCTGCTCGCCTCCGCCGGCGGGACCCGGGACCTGGTCGACGGGATCCGTCGCCGCGGCACGCCCGTCGTGCTCGTGGAGAGCGGGGCCGACGCCGCGGGCGGCTCCTCGGTGAGCGTCGACGACGTCGCCGGGGGTGCGATCGCGGTGCAGCATCTCGTGGAGATCGGCCGACGGCGCATCGGCGTGCTCGCCCCCCGTCGCGACCTGCGGCAGGTCGCGGATCGTCTGCGCGGAGCGCAGCAGGCCGCCGCCGAGGCGGGCGCCGAGATCGAGGTGCTCGACGCCGACGACCTCAGCGTCCTCGCCGGCCGCACGGTGGGCGAGGAGATCGTCGCCCGGCCGCGGGCGGAGCGGCCCGACGCGGTGTTCTGCGTCAACGACCTGCTCGCCGTCGGCGTGCTGCAGGCCTTCGCCTTCCGCCACCAGGTCGCGGTGCCCGAGGAGATCGCGCTCGTCGGCTACGACGACATCGCCTTCGCCCGCTCGACCGTCGTGCCCCTGACCTCCGTCGCCCAGCCCGCCGATCTCATGGGCCGCACCGCCCTGGCGCTGCTCGAAGAGCAGGTGCTCAGCGACGACGCCCCGCCGCGGCAGGTCAGCTTCACGCCGACTCTCGTCGAGCGCGAGTCGACGACGGGCTGAGGGGGATCAGCGCTCGCCCTGCGAGCCCGACGGCCTGAACCCCGCGAGCTCCACGCTCGCCCGCACCAGGTGACGGATCGCGCCGGGCTCGTCGGGGACGGCGCCGAGGGCGCGGGACTGGATCGCGACGTTGCCGAGCGCCGTCGCCTCCATCGGCCCGGCGATGACCTCGATGCCGAGCGCGTCGGCCGTGAGCTGGTTCAGCAGGGCGTTACGGCTGCCTCCGCCCACGACGTGCAGCCGGTCCGGGAGCGCCACACGGGCGAGGCGGCAGGCGGCCTGCAGCTCGTCGCGGTAGGTCTCGGCGAGGGACTCGAGGATGCAGCGCACCAGCTCGGCGGGGGTGCGGGGGAACTCGTCCTCACCGAGGGGCCGCGCGGCGTCGCGCACCCTGTCCGCCATCCTCCCGGGGGTGAGGAACTGCGGATCGGTCGGATCGATGCGGAAGCGGTCCCCGGGCACGACGGCGGCCGCGGCGAGCAAGTCGTCGAGATCCACGCGGGCCCCGGACTCCTCCCACTGCCGGATCGACTCGCTGACCAGCCACATCCCGGCCACGTTCTTGAGGAAACGGACGGTGCCGTCCACGCCGCCCTCGTTCGTGAAACCGGCCCGGTGGGCGGCCTCGGTCGCGACCGGTGCGGCGAGCTCGAGGCCGATCAGCGACCAGGTGCCCGAGGAGATGAACGCGACCGGCGCGTCCTCCTCGCGGGCGGGCACCGCGAGCACGGCGGAGGCGGTGTCGTGGGAGCCGACGGCGATCACCGGCACCTCGCCGATGCCGAGGCGGGCCCCGAGCTCCGGGCGCACCGTGCCGAGAACCTCGCCCGGGGCGATGAACGGTGCGAACAGGCCCTCATCCACCCCGGCGGCGGCGAGGATCTCCGGCGACCAGGCCGCCTCGCCCGCGTCGAGCATTCCGGTGGTCGAGGCGTTGGTCAGCTCGGTGCGGCGCTCGCCGGTGAGCAGGAATCCGATCGCATCGGGGACCAGCAGCGCCGTCGTCCCCGCGGGGAGGTCCGCGAGGCGGTCGTCGGCCGCGAGCTGGTAGAGGGTGTTGAAGGGCTGCTGGGCGATGCCGGTCAGCGCGAACTGCCTCGTGGCGGGGATCGTCTCCGCCAGGCGGTCCGCGACGGCGTCGGTGCGGTCATCGCGGTAGGCGATCACCTCGCCGACCCGCTCCCCGTCGGGGCCGATCAGCGCGTAGTCCACCGCCCACGAGTCGACGCCGATCGAGCTCAGCCCCGGCAGGCCGCGCACCAGGGCGAGGTCGTGGGCGGCGGAGAGGCCGTGCTGGATCTCGGCCCAGAGCGCGTCGAGATCCCAGCTCAGATGGACCTCGCGGGTCTCCAGACGGTTCTCGAAGCGGTGCGCGCCGATCAGCTCGATGCGGCCGCGGGAGACCACGCCGAGCATCACCCGCCCCGAGGTCGCCCCCAGGTCGATCGCCGCGACCGCGTGGGGGCCGGTGGGCCCTGCGGCAGCCGTGCCGCTCATCGCAGGAACGCGGCGGCCACGCCCGCGTCGACCGGCACGTGCAGACCGGTGGTGTGCGAGAGGTCCCCGGCGGTCAGCGCGAACACGGCGTTCGCGACGTTCTCCGGGAGCACCTCGCGCTTGAGCAGCGTGCGCTGCGCGTAGAACTCGCCCAGCTTCTCCTCCTCGACGCCGTACACCTTCGCGCGGGAGGCGCCCCAGCCGCCGGCGAAGATGCCGGAGCCGCGCACCACCCCGTCGGGGTTGATGCCGTTGACGCGGATCTGGTGCTCCCCGAGCTCGGCGGCGAGCAGCCGCACCTGATGGGCCTGATCCGCCTTCGTCGCCGAGTAGGCGATGTTGTTCGGGCCCGCGAACACCGAGTTCTTCGAGGAGATGTAGAGGATGTCCCCGCCCATGGCCTGCGCGATCATCACCCGCGCGGTCTCGCGAGAGACGAGGAAGCTGCCGCGCGCCATGACATCGTGCTGGAGGTCCCAGTCCTTCGCGGTGGTCTCCAGCAGCGGCTTGGACAGCGACAGCCCCGCGTTGTTGACGATGAGGTCCAGCCCGCCGAAGGCCAGCACCGCCTCGGCGACCATGTCGATCACGGCCTGCTCGTCGGAGACGTCCGCCCGCAGCGCGACCGCCCAGTCCGGGCCGCCCAGTTCCTCGGCGGTGGCCTGGGCGTTCTCGAGGTTCAGATCCGCGATGACCACGCATGCGCCCTCGGCCACGAGCCGGGTCGCGGTCGCCTTGCCGATCCCGGAGCCGCCGCCGGTCACGAGCGCGACGCGGGCCGCGAGCGGCTTGGGCTTCGGGCGGCGCTGCAGCTTCGCCTCCTCGAGCGACCAGTACTCGATGCGGAACTTCTCGGACTCCTCGATGGGGGAGTAGGTCGAGACGGCCTCCGCGCCGCGCATCACGTGGATCGCGTTGACGTAGAACTCACCGGCGACCCGCGCGGTCTGCTTGTCGGCGCCGAAGGAGAACATGCCCACGCCCGGGACCAGCACGATCGCGGGGTCCGCCCCGCGCATGGCGGGGGAGTCCTCGTCCGCGTGGCGGTTGTAGTAGGCGGCGTAGTCCTCGCGGTAGGCGGCGTGCAGCTCCGCCAGGCGCGCGATGGAGTCCTCGACGGAGGCGTCCGCGGGGAGATCCAGGACCAGGGGCTTCACCTTGGTGCGGAGGAAGTGGTCGGGGCAGGAGGTGCCGAGTTCCGCGAGCGGCGCAAGCTTCTCACTGGCGAGGAACTCGTGGACGTCCTCGCTGTCGGTCCAGTGGCCCACCATCGGGGCGTCCGTGGAGGCGAGCCCGCGGATCACGGGGAACAGGGCCGACGCCTTCGCGCGCCGCTCCGCCTCGGGCAGGGCGGCTCGAGCCGGGTCGTGGGCGCCGAAGGGCTCGGCGGTGCCGTGCTCGGCGAGGAAGGCCGTGGCCTCGGCGATGATCCGCAGCGAGTTCGCCTCCGCCTCCTCGCTGGTCGCGCCCCACGCGGTGATGCCGTGCCCGCCGAGGATGCAGCCGATCGCGGCGGGGTTCTCCCGCTGGAGAGTGGCGATGTCCAGGCCCAGCTGGAAGCCCGGCCGACGCCACGGCACCCACACCACCGCGTCGCCGAAGCACTCGCGGGTGAGGCGCTCGCCGTCGGCCGCGGTCGCGAGCGCGATGCCGGCGTCGGGGTGGAGGTGGTCCACGTGCGCGGCGTCGACGAGGGCGTGCATCGCGGTGTCGATGCTCGGAGCCGCCCCGCCCTTGCCATGCAGGCAGTAGTCGAAGGCGGCGACCATCTCGTCCTCCCGCTCGACGCCGGGATAGACGTCGACCAGGGCGCGTACACGGTCCAGGCGCAGCACCGCGAGGCCCTTCTCCTGCAGGGTGCCGAGGTCCCCGCCGGAGCCCTTGACCCACAGCAGCTCGGTCTCCTCCCCGGTCACGGGGTCGAGGTCGGTGCCCTTCGCGGAGGTGTTGCCCCCGGCGAAGTTGGTGTTGGCCGGGTCGGATCCCAGCGCGTTGGAGCGGGCGAGGAGGGCGTCGATCGTCTCGCGGGCGGTGGTCATGGCACGGGGCTCCTGGGGTGGTGGGGCAGGCGGATCGGCGGGCGGTGCCGAGGCGCGGGAGAGGGCTGAGGGGGTCGGACTGAGGGGGTCGAATCGGCCGAAGGGGCTGCCCCATCGGCCGAGGGGCGTCAGGCGCCCCAGCTCATCTGGTTCCCGCCCACACGCTCCGCGGCGATCTGCGCCTCGTAGCCGGAGGCGCGGAAGGCGGCGAAGGGATCGGCCGGCAGGCCCTGCTCCTCGCGCAGCGCCGCGAGGGCCGGGCGGACGTCGGTCCAGAAGGCGTCCATGAGGATGCCGTGCGCTTCGAGCACGTCGTGGCGCTCCTGCGCATCGGCGAGGGCCTCGCGGTCCACCAGCAGCGCCTTGGCGAGGGTCTCCTGCACGTTGAGCACGGAGCGGATCTGACCCTGGATCTTCGACTCCAGGTTGTGGCACTCGTCGAGCATGAAATTGACGCCCGAGGCGGGGCGGTGGGCGTCCTGCTGCACGATCTCGAAGAGGATGCGGAACAGCTGGAAGGGGTCCGCGGCGCCGACGATGAGGTCGTCGTCGGCATAGTTGCGGGAGTTGAAGTCGAAGGCGCCGAGCCGGTTCTGCCGCAGCAGCTGCGCGACGATGAACTCGATGTTGGTGCCGGGGGCGTGGTGACCGGTGTCCAGCACCACCTGGGCCTGCTCGCCCAGCGCCAGGCAGTGCATGAGGCTCGTGCCCCAGTCCGGGACGTCGGTGTGGTAGAACGCCGGCTCGAAGAACTTGTACTCGAGCACGAGCCGCTCGCCCTCGCGCAGGCCCGCGTAGATCTCCTGCAGCGACTGCGCGAGATGGTCCTGACGGCGACGGATCGAATCCTGACCGGCGTAGTTGGTGCCGTCGGCGAGCCAGATCTTCAGCTCGTGCGAGCCGGCCTCGCGCATCACGTCGAGGCACTCGAGGTGATGGTCGATCGCGCGGCGGCGGATCGCGGCGTCCGAGTGGGTGAGCGAGCCGAACTTGTACTCGTCGTCCTGGAAGGTGTTGGAGTTGATCATGCCGAGCGTGACGCCGAGGCCCTCGGCATGGGCGCGCAGCGCGGCCACGTCCTCCACCTTGTCCCAGGGGTAGTGGAGCGAGACGCGCGGGGCGAGCCCGGTGTGGGCGTGGGTCTGCGCGGCGTCGGCGATCTTCTCGAAGGGGTCGCGCGGGGTGCCGGGGGTGGAGAACACCTTGAAGCGGGTGCCGGAGTTGCCGTAGGCCCAGCTCGGCACCTCGATGGAGAACTCGCGCAGGTCGCGGGCGACGGCGTCGGGCAGGACAGCGGGGGTGGTCATGGTGCTCCTTGGGGGACGGGCCGCGCCGATCGACGGTGACGGCGGGGCCGGGTCATGTCCCCGGGGGACACGACATGTTGAAACGACTCAACAGGACGGTAGCACGGCGCGCGGCGGCTGGGAAGGCGTCATCCCGCGCCGGGTGAGCTCGCCGGGTGTGCGTTCCAGGCCGGTGCAGGGCCGGCTCGGGGTGATGCGGGGTGGCGGGCTGGTGCTCAGCGCGCCGGCGCCGGCCCGGTCGACTCGCGCCAGACGAGCCGCGTGATCGTGGGCCGGTTCATCGCAGGGTCCTCGCCGCGCATCACCCGCAGCAGCTCCTCGAGCAGCTCCGCGCCTAGACGGTGGTTGTCGATCGAGACGGTGGTCAGTGAGGGCGACATCCAGGCACCGAGGGGCAGGTCGTCCCATCCCGTCACGCTGAGGTCCTCGGGGATCCTCCAGCCCCGCTCCCGCGCCCCGCGGATCACACCGGCGGCGACCACGTCGTCCGCGGCGAGCACGGCGGTGGTGGCGGTGTCCGCCGGCAGCTCGAGGATCGTCCGGCGCGCCACCTCCGGGTCCCAGCCGCAGTCGATCACCCCGGCGGAGCGCAGCCCGAGGTCGTCCACGGCATGGAGATAGGCCTCGCGCCGACGCTGGGAGGAGGGGTGGCCGCGGTCCCCCGTCAGGTGCAGCAGCTCGCGATGGCCGAGGTCGGCGAGGCCCTGGACCAGCTCGGTCATGCGGTTCGCCTCGGAGAGCGGACCCACGCCCCGCAGACGACGGTCGAACACCGGGGCCGAGATGATCGGGACCGTGCCCAGCCGCTCCCGCCCGCCGCCGGGCAGGTCGGTGAGGGAGAGCACGGCCTCGTAGAGCCCCGAGTCGGCGAGCTCCGCGACGCGGCCGCCCTCCAGCTCGCCGGACGGGAGGGTCACCACCTCGAGGGCCAAGCCCGCCTCCTGGGCGGCGTCGTTCGCGCCGGCGAGCACCTCCGTGGGGCTGCGGCCGTCGCCCGCCGGGAGCACCAGCGCCAGACGACCGGTGGAACGGTTCCGCATCGCGCGGGCCACGAGGTTCGGGCGATAGTCCAGCTGGGCGACGGCTTGATCGATATGAGCGGCCAGCATCGGGGAGACCGTCGGATCGTGCTTGAGATGGCGCGAGACCGTCTGGTGCGAGACGCCGGCGAGGCGCGCGACATCGCGAATCGTGGGCCGACGGGCGTTCTGCATGGGGTCTCCTCGGACGGCTCCGGCGCGGGGGAGGGGCGGGCTGCGGAACCGGACGGATCGGCCTGCGCGGCGCCGTCTCTGGCGCTCCCGAGGTCACGATCTCACAACGGGTGACCGTTCATCCGAGAATTCTTCGGGGTCGTCCGAGTGACAGGTATGGCGAGAGGTCGAGAGGGCCACGGGAACCGGTCTCGTACCGCGCAGCCCAGCTCAGGGGAGGATGGCCCGGATCCTTCCGGGGCCTGGTGCTGCGTGCGGTCGGATCTGAGTGAACGGTCACTCGGCTCAGCGTCGCAGGACCATCGGAACGAGTTCCAGGAAAGCGGTTGACGCCCAACTTGGAACGGTTCAAGATGTGAGGCGCATCGCCGAGGACGCCCACCGCCGGGCCCCGGCACGAGCGGACGAGGAGGCCCTCCGATGAGCACAGAGCTGTATCGCCGGTCCCTGTCCGCGCCCGAGGACATCGCCGACTGGCGCGTCGAGGGGCCGATGGTCGCGACCTTCCCCCAGGGGCGTCTCCGCCTCGAGAGCGCCGCCGACCCCGCCGCGGGGCAGGCCGCGAACTTCGTCGCCTGGCTCCCCGTCGAGCACGAGGGCGACGTGCGGATCAGCTGGGGCTTCCGACCCCTGCGCGAGCCCGGTCTCGCCATGATCTTCTGGGCCGCCCGCGCCCGCGACGGCCGCTCGATCCACCATCCCGAGCTGCCCGCGCGCACCGGCGAGTACGACCAGTACCACTCCGGCGCGATCGACGCCTACCACCTCTCCTACTACCGCCGCATGTGGGACTCCGAGCGCAGCCTGCACACGTGCAACGTCCGCAAGAGCCATGGCTTCCACCTCGTCGCCCAGGGTGCCGACCCGCTGCCCGCCGTCCTCGATGCCGACCGCGACTACCGCCTCGAGCTCACCTGGCGCGGACCCGAGCTGACGTTCGCCATCGAGGGGATCGACTGCCTGCGCTGGCGGGACGACGGCACCGTCGGCGGTCCCGCCCGGCGCGGCGGCGCGATCGGCCTGCGGCAGATGGCCCCGCTGATCGCCGAGTACTCCGACCTCCTCGTGGAGGCGATCTGACATGGACCGGATCACCGGAGCCCTCGGCACCGCCGCGGACCTGCTGCTGCGCGCCGTCCTCCTCCAGGGGCTGTGGCTGCTCGGCACCCTCGCCGGCGGCGTGATCCTCGGCTGGGCGCCCGCCACGATCGCCGTCACCGACGCCGCCGCCCGCGCCGAGCGAGGACAGCGGATCACCCTCCGCCGCGCCGCCGAGGTGTGGCGCGCACAGTTCTGGCGCTCCCAGCTGACCCTCGGCGCCCCTGCCCTGCTGCTCCTCCTCGGGATCGGCGCCCTGACCGCCTCCGGTGCCCCGCTCGCCGTGCGCGCCCCGGCCGCGATCGGCGCGATCCTCCTGCTCGCCGCACTGCTGCACATCCCCTCCGTCGAGCTGCGCCACGACCTGAAGGCCCTGGACGTGCTGCCGCGCTCGGCCCTGCTCGCCCTCGCCCAGCTGCCCACCACGCTGCTGCTCGCCGCCGTGCTGCTGCTCTGGGGCGGGGCGGCCCTCTCGCTCCCGGGCCTGATCCCCTTCCTCGGGGTCGGCGTCCCGGTCCTGCTGTCCCAGCACCTGGTCGGGCGGTCGCTCGACCGCAACGAGCAGCTGCTCGCCGACGCGGAGGCACCCCGCCCCGCGCCCCTCTCCCGATCTGTGGAGGGCGCACCGACGCCCCTCCTCCGCTCGGGACTGTCCCCGTCGACCCGCGTCGGCCCGACCCCGTCGGCCTGACCTCCCCCCGACCGCACCACCCATCCCGCCGCCCACCAGGGCGGTCGGACTCCCGGCCCGGCATCGCCGCCGCGTCTCCCCTCCGCGCCCCTCGGGCGCCCTGTGAAAGGACCCACGATGTTCTCTCGTCGCACCCTCCTCGGCGGCGCTGCCGCCGGTGCCACCGCCCTCGGCCTCGCCGCCTGCGGGGGATCCTCCGGCGGGGGCTCCGGCTCCACCGCGGAGATCACCACCCTGAAGATCATGGCGCCGCTGCTCTCCGAGACCGCCCCCGACCCCGAGGGCCAGCTGCAGCAGGCCATTCAGGAGTTCGTGGGAATGCCGCTGGACATCACCTGGGTCCCCAACTCGAGCTACGGCGAGCGGGTCACAGTCACCATGGCCAGTGACAACATCCCCCACGTGATGGTGCAGACCGGCAAGTCCGCCGAGTTCGCACAGACCGCCGAGGCCGGCGGCTACTGGGATCTCACCGACATCCTCGCCGACTACCCGAACCTCACCCCGGAGAACGCGGAGGTGGCCCACGGCGCGAGCATCAACGGCCGCACCTACGGCATCTTCCGCCTCCGCGATGCCATGCGCGCCGCCGTGATCCTGCGCAAGGACTGGCTCGCGAACCTCGGCCTCGCCGAGCCCGAGACCACCGACGACCTCATGGAGATCGCCCGCGCCTTCACCGAGGACAACCCCGCCGGCGACGGCTCCGCCACGACCGGTCTGATCATCCCCGCCTGGAACGGGTACGGGAACAACGGCCCCTACGACCTGTGGGAGACCTGGCACGGCACCGCCAACGTGTGGAAGGACGAGGGCGGCACCCTGTCGCCCGCCTTCCTCGCGCCCGAGTTCGTCGAGGCGAACCGGTCGATGCGCGCCATGGTCGAGGCCGGTCACATCAACGCCGACTTCGCGACGATGGACGCCGCCACCTGGAACGAGCCCTTCTTCACCGGTAAGGGCGGCATCATCGCCGACGTCTCCTCGCGCGGCGGCCAGCTCATGGGCCTGTTCAAGGACGCGGACCCCGAGGGCTACGGCAACAAGGTGACCATGGTCGGCAACCTCAAGAACCCCGACGGCACCCTTTGGGCCCTGCCCACCCCCGGCTACGCCGGCTACCTCACCATCCCCAAGGCCTCGGTCCCCAACGAGGAGCAGCTCGCGACCGTGCTCACCGCCCTGGACAAGCTCTCGTCCGAGGAGGGCCAGCGCCTGCTGAACAACGGCATCGAGGGCGTGAACTACGAGGTCGACGGCGGCGAGTCGATCCCGATCGAGTCCGACGAGGCGACGCTCATCGCCAGTGACATCTCCGCCTTCGCGCAGATCGGCTCGCAGTCCAACGGCTACCTCGGCTACCCGGCCCGCCCCGAGGGGGAGCCCGAGAAGGAGCTCGCCGAGAAGCGTCTCGCCTTCCACGAGGCGGACCTCGAGCACGCCGTCTTCAATCCCGGCGCCGCCTACATGTCCAAGAGCTACCTGCAGAACGGCGCGATCCTCGACCAGATCGTGGTCGACGCCCGCCTGAAGTACCTCGCGGGCCAGATCGACGAGGCGGGTCTGACCGCCGAGCTCGAGCGCTGGACCAGCAGCGGCGGCCAGCAGGTCATCGACGAGATGAACGAGCTCTTCCAGGCGGGCTCCAACTGACGGTCCGCGGGGCGGGGCGCTCTCGGCGCCCCCCCCCCCCAACCCCTCCGAAGAAAGACAAACCACGGTCCCGGCCCACTC
>NZ_JAZDCH010000008.1:0-125182 GCF_036311905.1 Brachybacterium sp. J153
TGGGGGAGGGCTGCGTAACAGGGGGTGGGGGAGTGGGCGCTTTGCCCCCCCCCCCCCCCGCCGACCCGTCGGAGGAAGGACGGACCATGGTCATGACCAATTCCAGCGCGCCGGATGCGCTCGCCCCGGTGCAGCTCGACGAGGGCCCCGCGCCCGGCGCGAGCTCCACGCACCGGCGCCGCAGCCTGCTCAAGCGGCTGCGGCGCGCCCCCGTGCTCTACCTGATGCTCATCCCCGGCATCGTCTACTTCGCGGTGTTCAAGTACGCCCCGATGTACGGCATCACCATCGCCTTCCAGGACTACCTGCCGTTCCTCGGCATGCAGGGCAGCCCCTGGGTGGGCCTGGACCACTTCGAGCGGCTCTTCAGCGGCCCCGACTTCAGGCGACTGCTCAGCAACACCCTGATCCTCGCGGTGCTGAACATCGTCATCGCCTTCCCCGCCCCGATCATCGTCGCGCTGATGCTCAACGAGCTGCGCAAGCAGATGCTGAAGAAGTTCATCCAGACCGCGATCTACATCCCGCACTTCCTGTCGTGGGCGATCGTGTCGGGCCTGACCTACCTGCTGTTCGCCCTCGACGTCGGCCCGATCACGGTGCTCTTCAACGACCTGTTCGGCGGGCGCGTCAACTTTCTCGCGGATCCCGACTGGTTCCGGCCGCTGATCATGGCGCAGACCCTCTGGAAGGGCACCGGCTGGGGCACGATCATCTACCTCGCGGCGCTCGCCGGCGTGGACAAGAACCTCTACGAGGCCGCGATGCTCGACGGCGCGGGGCGGTTCCAGCAGCTGCGGCACGTGACGATCCCCGCGATCATCCCGACGGTGATCATCATGCTCATCCTGAACATCGGCAACTTCCTGGACACCGGGTTCGAGCAGATCTACATGCTCACCAACTCGCTCAACCGCGATGTCGCCGACGTCTTCGACACCTACGTGTACTTCATGGGCATCACCAACGGCGCGTACAGCTATTCGACGGCGATCGGCCTGTTCAAGTCCGTGGTCGGCCTCATCCTCATCCTCGGAGCGAACTGGCTGGCCAAGAAGTTCTCCGACTCGTCCCTGTTCTAGGAGTCCGCCATGTCCTCCCTGCAGTACAACACCCCCAAGGACAGGATCTTCGACGGGGCGAACATCGCGCTGCTGCTCGGCTTCGCCGCGCTCACGATCCTGCCGTTCCTCTACGTGCTCGCCGCGTCCTTCGCCTCCGAGGCGGAGATCGTCGCCCGGCCCTTCTTCCTGTGGCCGAACAACCCGACCCTCGAGACCTACCGCTACATCTTCTCGACGGACACCTTCGTCCGCTCGCTGTTGGTGACCATCGGCGTGACCGTCGTCGGCACCCTGGTGCAGATCACGATGACCCTCCTGATGGCCTACCCGCTCTCGGACCCGAACCTCGTCGGCCGCGGGCTGATCATGCGCCTGGTGCTCTTCGCCATGCTGTTCTCCGGCGGCATGATTCCGCTGTTCCTCGTGGTCAAGCAGCTGGGCCTGCTCGACTCGTACTGGGCGCTGATCCTGCCGATGGCGATCAACCCCTTCAACCTGATCGTCATCCGCACCTTCTTCCAGCAGCTCCCCGGCGAGCTGCGGGAGGCTGCGGAGATCGACGGCGCGAACGAGTTCACGACCTTCTGGCGGATCATGCTGCCGCTCTCGAAGCCCGTGATCGCGACCTTCTCGCTCTTCTACGCGGTGGGTCTGTGGAACGACTTCATGTCGCCGCTGCTGTACATCTCCGACAGCTCGAAGTGGACGCTGCAGATGTTCGTGCGCCAGGTGACGATCTCGACGGATCCCTCCACCACGATCGGCAATCTCGATCCCAACTACGTCCCGCCCAAGGAGGGCCTCAAGTTCGCGGTGATCGTCATCGCGACCCTCCCCATCATGTGCGTCTACCCCTTCCTGCAGAAGCACTTCGCCAAGGGCGTGATGATCGGCTCCGTCAAGGGCTGATCCGCCGACACCCGGGACGCCGCGTCCCCGCACCACCCCTCCGAGAGGACCCCCATGACCTCCCTTCCCGACACCGGGATCCGCCTGCTCGAGCCGCGCGAGGGCGGCGCCGCCGTGCCCGCCCAGTGGGGCGTGCCGTGGCCGCGCGGCGCGGTGCGGGAGCTGCCCGCGCTCGACCTCGTCGGCGAGGACGGCGCCGCGCCGGTCGACAGCTGGGTGACGGCCCGCTGGCCCGACGGCACGGTGAAGTGGTCGGGGCACGCGGGCCTCGCGCCGACGGGGGAGGGGCAACTGCTCCCGCGGCCCGGCGCGGGTGCGGGGACCGGCGCGAGCGTCGCCGAGTCCGTGCGGGTGCGGATCGAGGAGGCGGCCGACGGGGGCCTCCGCGTGGTCTCCGATCGTCTGACCCTCGAGGTCGGCCCCGGGACCGCGCCGATCCGGGCGCTGCGCGTCGAAGGGCGCGAGGTGGGGGTCGCGGGCCGGCTGGTCGCCTCGTCGGCCGCCTCCGCGGACCCGCGCGCGCCGCGCCGCGAGCACGAGGTGCGGATCGACGACGTGCGCGTCGAGCGGGCGGGGGAGCAGCAGGCGGTGCTGCGCCTCGCGGGCCGGCACGAGGTCGACGGCGAGAGCGTCCTGCCCGTCGTCCTGCGGCTCTACGTCACCGCCGGCACCCCGCGCGTGCGGATCGTGCACTCGATCGTGTGGGACGCGGATCCGGAGCGGCTGTTCCTCACCTCCCTCGGCCTGCGCGTCCAGGTCCCGCTGCGCGCCGCGCCCCACGACCGGCACGTGCGCCTCGCGGGCGGTCACGGGGGCTTCCTCACCGAGGCCGTGCAGGGCGTGACGGGCCTGCGTCGCGACCCGGGGGAGGAGGTGCGCCGCGCCCAGGTCGAGGGCCGCCCCACCCCGCCGCTGATGGAGTGGGCGGAGACGGTCTCCGGCCGTCTGCGCTTCGTCCCCTGCTGGGACGCCTGGACCCTGCGCCAGCTCTCCCCGGACGGGTACACCGTCGCCAAGCGCACCGATGCCGATCACCCGTGGATCACCGCCCCCGGAGGCGCTCGCTCCCGTGGCTACGCATTCGTCGGCGACGTGCACGGCGGCATCGGCGCCGGCCTGCGCGACTTCTGGAGGCTCCACCCCACCCAGCTCGACGTCGAGGGAGCCCGCGGCGACGCCGCGACGCTGACCGTGTGGATGTACTCCCCGTCCGCGGAGCCGATGGACCTGCGCTTCTTCCACGACGGCCTCGGCCAGGACACCTTCGAGGACCAGCTCGAGGCCCTCGAGATCACCTACGAGGACTACGAGCCCGGCTTCGGGGACGCCCGCGGCATCGCCCGCACCCATGAGCTGGTGCTCGATGCCGTCCCCGCGACCCCGTCGACCGAGGAGCTCTCCGCGCTCGGCGCCGCCTGCGCCCTCCCGCCGCAGCCCGCCGCCTCGCCCGAGCGGATCCGCGCCGCAGGCGTGTTCGGGATCTGGGCCCCGGTGGATCGCTCCACCCCGCAGCGCGCCCACCTCGAGGACCGGCTGCTGTTCCTGCGCGAGCACTACCTGCGCGAGGTCGAGCAGCGCCGCTGGTACGGATTCTGGGACCACGGCGACGTCATGCACACCTACGACCGGGACCGGCACACCTGGCGCTACGACGTGGGCGGCTACGCCTGGGACAACTCCGAGCTGTCCCCCGACCTGTGGCTGTGGACCGACTTCCTGCGCAGCGGCGACGCCGCCGTGTTCCGCCTCGCCGAGGCGATGAGCCGCCACACGGGCGAGGTCGACCAGTACCACGCCGGTCCCTTCGTCGGCCTCGGTACCCGGCACAACGTGCAGCACTTCGGCTGCAGCGCGAAGCAGCTGCGCGTCTCGAGCGCCGTCTACCGCCGCCACCACTTCTTCCTCACCGCCGACGAGCGGGTCGGCGAGCTGCTCGACGAGGTCGCCGCCTCCGAGGACGCGCTGCTGCGGGTGGATGCGACGCGGAAGGTCCGCACCGACGTCTACGCCCCCGACCGCGCCGCGCTCGCGATCGGTCTCGGCACCGACCTCGGCGCCCTGCTCGGCGCGTGGCTGACCGCCTGGGAGCGGCACGGCGACGCCGACGCGGAGGAGAAGATCCGCGGGGCGCTCGCCGGGATCGGCGCTCTGCGTCAGGGCTTCTTCACCGGAGAGGCGCTGTGGGACCTCGAGGCCCGCCGCTTCGACACCACCCGCGAGCGGATCCAGGTCTCCCATCTCGCTGCCGTCTTCGGCCTCGCGGAGATCGTGCCCGAGCTGCTCGACCTCGTGGACGACGAGGGCTTCGCCCGCGCGTGGGACGAGTACTGCCGCTACTACCTCGCGACCCCCGAGGAGCAGACCGAGCGCTTCGGCGCCCCGCTCACCGGGATCTCGCTGATCCCCGCCTACAGCCGCCTGCTCGCCCAGCACGCCGCCTCCGCCGAGGACCCGGAGCTCGCCGCGCGGGCCTGGGACGCCTTCCTGCTCGGGAAGGGGGACCAGGTCAACTCCGACTCGATGGTCGCCCGTGCCGACTGGTCGCTAACCAGCGTCGACGGCCCGACGGTCCTCGAGCCCGTCCTCGAGGCCGACTTCCTCGGCACCAACGGGGCCGCCCAGTACGGTCTCTCGGCGATCGCGAACCTCGCCCTCATCGGGGAGCACCTGCCCGCGCGGATCCCGTACCTCGACGGTAACGACGTCGGTGACGACGATGACGGCGCCGCGGCCATCGCGTCCGCGGGGGAGGGGCGGCGATGACCTACCACCTCGCCGGGGACTCCACGGTCGCGGCGTGCCCGCCCGCCGAGTTCCCCATGTCTGGCTGGGGCGCGCTGCTCGACGCGCACGTCGACGCCCCCGTGCGGAACCTCGCCGTCGGCGGCGGGACCACGGAGTCCTGCCGGGAGACCTACTGGCCCGAGCTGCTCGCGGGCCTCGCCCCGGGCGACACGGTGCTGATCCAGTTCGGGCACAACGACCAGAAGCAGCCGGAGCTCCTCGGCGCCCGCACCGGCTACGCGGAGCAACTACGGAACATGGTCGCCGAGGTCCGCGCCCGGGAAGCGTGGCCCGTGCTGTGCACCTCCGTGGAGCGCCGCCGCTTCGTCGGCGACCGCATCGAGCCCAGCCACGGCGACTACCCGGACACCGTGCGCGACCTCGCCCACGAGCTCGACGTCCCCCTCATCGACCTGCAGGTCTTCACCAGCTGGCTGTACGAGGACCTCGGCGTCGAGGACTCCCGCTCGCTGCTCAGCCACTACCCGCGCGGACTGCACCGCACCTGGCCCGACGGGCTCGCGGACGACACGCACTTCCAGCGCCGCGGGGCCAACAAGATCGCCGCGTTCGTTGGCTGGAGCCTCCGAGCGATCGAGCGCCGCGACGGCCACCGCCTCGCCGCCGGCGACCCGCGCGGCGGCGGGCTGAACCCCGACGCGACCACGTCCGTCGGCCCGACGGACCAGACGGACCAGACTGGCCCCACCGATCCTGCCGCCCCGTCGGCCCCCACCGCCCAGGAGCCCCGATGACCAACCCCGACCTCAACCACCTTCTCGCCGCGTCCACCGCGCGCAGCCCGCATCGCTGCTGCTTCCTGCTGCACGTGCGCCCCGAGAAGCTGACGGAGTACGTCGCCGCGCACCAGGACGTGTGGGCCGAGATGCGGGAGGCCCTGTCCGCGGCGGGCTGGCGCAACTACTCCCTCTTCCTGCGGCCCGAGGACGGGATGGTCGTCGGGTACTTCGAATCCGAGGACGTCGACGCCGCGCAGGACGCCATCGCCCGCGCCGCCATCAGCCCCCGCTGGGAGGCGGCGATGGCCGAGTACTTCGCCCCCGGCGGCGGCGAGAAGCAGGTCCTCCCGCAGTACTTCCACCTCGCCTGATCACCGCGCTGCTGCCTCCGCGGAGAGGCTGGCCGTCCGACGAACTCCCGCGACCGAGCGGGCGGGAGCCGAGGGGTGGAAAGCGCTTGACCTCGTGGGCCGGGCCGTCAAGGATGGGACGATGACCATCGTCGGACCCTCACGCGCCGAGGCGTGACCGACACGTCGACCCCCGCGCGGCCGTGCCGCGGCGGCTCACCCCCTCCGAGGAGACTCGATGTCGACCCCCGAACCCGCCCCGCAGATCCTCAACGACAACGGAGCCTGGTGCTGGTTCCAGGACGAGCGGGCCCTCGTCGACCCCGAGCGGCGACTGCTGGTCGTCGGCTCGATCGCCTCGGTCGCGGGGAAGGACGGGGACCGCCGCGGCGGCGATCTCGACCTGAACGTCGTGGACCTCGGGACCGGCGAGGTGCAGGTCGTGACCCTGCACGAGGGCTTCGAGTCCGACGACCACGACGTCCCCGCCCTGTGGCTCCGCCCCGACGGTCGCTGGCTCGCCGTCTACGCCCGCCACAAGACCGACGACAACACCTACTGGCGGATCAGCGAGGTCGGCGACCCCACGCGCTGGGGCGAGGAGCGGGTCTTCGACTGGTCCCATCTCACCGAAGGCCGCCGCGTCACCTATTCGAATATCCACGAGATCGACGGGCGCCTGTACTGCCTGGTGCGCGCGATCAACGACGACCCCTGCGCACTCGTCTCCGACGACCTCGGGGAGAGCTGGACCTTCGCCGGCAAGCTCTTCGAGCGGGAGAAGATCGGCTACGTCAACGCCTACGCCCGCTATGCCGACGGCCCGGACGGCCTGCACGTGGTCGCGACCGACCACCATCCGCGCGACTACGACAACTCGATCTACCACGGTGTGGTCTCCGGCGGCCGCCTCCACGACTCGACCGGTCGCGCGCTCGAGCAGCAGCTGTTCGTCGACCCGCCCGTGAACCAGGACCTGCTCACCACGGTCCTCGCCGCCGGCAGCGAGGTGGGCGGGGCCCGCCTCACCCACGCCTGGACCACCGACCTGCGGGTCGTCGACGGCGTGGTCAGCGCCGTGATGACCGCCCGCGCAGACCATCCCGGCTGGCCCGAGGGCGCCGCGATCTCCGGCCCCGAGGCGGTGCGGGACGCGAACAACCACGACGTCCCCGTTCCCGACCTGCGGCTCGTCTACGCGCGGCTCGGCGCCGACGGGCAGTGGACCGTCTCCCCGCTCGCCGCCGCCGGCCCCGGCCTGCTGCCCCACGAGCAGGACTACAGCGGTCTCGCGGCCCTGGACCCCTACGACGCCGACGCCCTCGTGGCCTCCACCCCGATCGACCCGCGCGACGGCCGCACGCTCGCCCGCCGCGAGCTGTTCCGCGGCCGCACCGCGGACGGCGGGCTGACCTGGTCCTGGACCCCGATCACCGAGGACTCGGCCGTCGACAACCTGCGCCCGATCCTCGCCCCCGGCGATCCGGCGACCGAGCACCTGCTGTGGGTCCGCGGCGACATGGACTCCTCGCAGCGCTTCGACTGCGAGGTCGTGCTCGCCTCCCGGCCCCGCTGAGCCCGCCCCCGTCGGCTCCGTCACGCCCGCGCTCGGCGCCCGCCGCCCGGCGACGCCCGCACCACCCCGAGAGGTCCCCATGACCACCACCGATTCCCCCGCGCAGCTCGGCGACATGGCGCGCCGCCTGCGCGTCCTCGCCGCCGCCCTCGCCGACGGCGGCCCCACCCCCGAGCAGGACGCCGCCTGGAACGCGCCCTACGGGCCCCGCGAGGAGTGGGATCTCCGGGTCGAGGACGCCGAGGCGCCGGGGCCGCACGGTCCCGTGCCCGTGCGGGTCTACACCCCGACCGCGGCGGCGACCGGGCCCCGCCCCGTGCTCGTCTTCTGCCACGGCGGGAGCTTCCAGCACGGCGACCTCGACATGCCTGAGGGCGATGCGACCGCGCGCGGTGTCGCCGGCCGGGCCGATGCCGTCGTCGTCTCCGTCGACTACCGGCTGTGCGACGAGCCGCCCGGCGGCAGCCCCGCCCGTCGGATCCCCGGCACCGCCCCCGACCTCGACGTGCGCGCCCCCATCCCCTGTGACGACGTGATCGCCGCCGTCGACTGGACCCGCGCGCACGCCGACGAGCTGGGCATCGATCCCGAGCGCCTCGCCCTCGGCGGGGCGAGCGCCGGCGGCAACCTCGCCGCCGCCGCGAGCCTGCGCCTGGCCGAGGCGGGCCGCGCCCCCGCCGCGTCGCTGCTGATGTACCCGGTCACGCATCCGCTGAACCCCGAGCCGACGGAGGAGGAGTCCGCAGCGCTCGCCGAGCTGCCCGAGCAGTTCGGGTTCTCCCCGGACAAGATGCGGCGCATGGCCGAGAACTATCTCGGCGGGCCGCTCGAGCGCGCCACCGCCCACGATTTCCCGGGCCTCGGCACTCCCGAGCAGCTGGCCGTGCTGCCGCGCACCTATCTCGAGTCCGACGAGTACGACCACCTGCGCCTCTCTGCCCGCCGCTACGCCGAGCAGCTCGCCGAGGCGGGCGTCGAGGTGGAGTACGCGGTGCGCGCCGGTGTCACCCACGGCCACCTCAACAAGGTCGGCCTGCCCGAGGCGGCCCAGTCCGTCGACCGCCTCGCCGCGATCCTCGGCGAGCTCTGACCCCACCCGCCCGCGCCCCGGAGGATCCTCATGTCCCGCAGCCCCCGCCCCCTGTCCACCCCGCTGTCGGTGCGCTCGCTCAGCCGCCGCCGGGCGCTCGCCGGCGCGTCGGTCCTCGCCGTCGGCGGCGCGGCCCTCGCCGCCTGCAACCCGAACGCCGCGGAGCGCAGCGGCGGCGACCAGGCGATCCGCTTCTCCTGGTGGGGCAACACCGACCGCCAGGCCACCACCGAGGAGATCGTGGCCCTCTTCCGCGAACGGAACCCGGACGTCACGATCACCACCGAGCCGGGCGACATCTCCTCCTACTGGGACCGGCTGAACACGGCCGTCGCCGCGAGCGACGAGCCGGACGTGATCACCATGGGCGGCGCCTATCCCGCCGAGTACGCCGAGCGCGGCCTGCTGCTCGACCTCGGGTCGGTGGCGGAGCAGCTGGACCTGAGCGTCTTCGACGAGTCCTCGCTCTCGCCCGGCACCGTCGACGGCACCGTCGTCGCCGTCCCCACCGGTATCAACGCCCCCGCCATGATCGTGAACCCGGCGGTGCTCGAGGCCGCCGGGATCGACATGCCCGACACCGCCTCCTGGACCTGGGACGAGTACGTCGAGATCTGCGCCGCCGTGACCGCGGCGAGCCCCGAGGGCACCTTCGGCTCCGGCACCACCCTCACCCACGACTCCCTCGACCTGTGGGCCCGCCAGCGCGGTCAGAACCTCTACACCGAGGACGGACAGCTGGGACTCGACATCGGCACCGTCGAGGGCTTCTTCCAGCTGGCGAAGGACCTCGTGGACACCGGGGCCGCCCCGAGCGCGGACCGCCTCGTCGAGCTCGCCGAGGTCTCCAACGAGCAGACCCTCATGGGCACCGGGCAGGCCGCGTTCATGGCCACCTGGTCCAGCTCGCTGACCTCCCTCAGCGAGGTCGCCGCGACCGAGCTGCAGCTCGTGCCCCTGCCCGGCGAGGGCCAGGAACCGGGCGCCTGGCTGCAGCCCTCGCAGATGTACACGATCTCGAACCGCACCGCCGCCCCGGAGATCGCCGCGAGCTTCGTCAGCTTCCTGCTCACCGACCCCGACGCCGGCCGGCTCGTGCTCACCGACCGCGGAGTCCCCGCCGTCGCCGCCCAGCGCGAGGCGATCCTCCCCGAGCTGTCCGCGACCGCCCAGGCCGAGGTCGCTTACATCGACCAGCTCTCCGCGATGGAGCTGAAGCCCACGTGGATCGGCCCCGCCGGCTCCACCGCGATCGAGGAGATCACCCCGCGCAATCAGCAGGAGGTCCTGTTCGGTCGGATGACCCCCGCCGAGGCCGCCGCCGCCTGGTTCGAGGAGGCCACCGCGGCGATCGACGGCTCATGATCGACCGGCGGGCGCTCGTCGACCGGCACCGACCCCGGCTCGACGCGGGCAGCGCCGCAGTGCTCTCGGTCGGCAACGGCCGCTTCGCCGTCGGCCTGGACCGCACCGGGACCCACACCCTGCCCCCCGTGCCCGGTGCCGCGCAGGCGACGGCGCTCGCCGAGTGGGGCTGGCACAGCGTGCCGCAGCGGGACGACGCGACCTGGGAGGAACACCGTCGGGTCTACGACACCCCGCACGGGCCTGCGCGCTACATGGATCTCGTCGGCCCCTCCGAGGCGGGAGCCGACGAGGGCCGCGCGACCTGGTTCCGCGCCAATCCGCACAAGGTCTCCCTGCTGCGGCTCGTGCTCGTCGAGCGGGACGGCGGCCGGGTCCTCGACCCCGCCGCCGTGACCGACGCCGAGCAGCAGCTGGACCTGTGGACGGGCCTGGTCACCAGCCGCTTCCGGTATCGCGGCGACGAGATCACGGTGCTCACCGCCGCTGACCCCGAGGCCGACGCGCTCGCGCTCGCCGTCAGCGGCGGGGACCTCGCCCTCGAGCTGCGCTTCCCCTACGGCAGCGAGGCCTGGGACGGCTCCGCCGACTGGGCACGGGAGGACGCCCATTCGACGGCCGTCGACGGACAGGCGATCCACCGCGAGCTCGACGACCTCGGCTACCGCGTCGACGTGACCGGCGCCCGGGTGCGCCGGGTCGGCGCGCACCGGGTGCGGCTCGACGCCCCCGACGCCGGGGGAGCCCGACCGGACGCGGCGGGAACCGGGCCGCTCGATGTCGCGCTCCTGCTCCGCCCCACTCGCTCCCCGCACCTCGCCCTCACCGCCCGGCCGACGGGGCACACCGACCTCCCGCGCGACGCGGCCGATATCCGGCACCGCTCGGGCCGCTTCTGGGGCGAGCACTGGGAGGGCACGGGCGCGCTCGACCTCTCCGCGGCCGACGATCCCCGCGCGCACGAGCTCGAGCGCCGCGTGATCCTGTCGCGCCAGATCCAGCGGGTCCATGCCGCGGGCGTCTTCCCGCCCGCCGAGACCGGACTGCTGCAGAACTCCTGGCGCGGCCGCGCCCACCTCGAGATGCACTGGTGGCATGCGGCGCACTTCCCGCTCTGGGGCGACGCGGACTCCCTGCTCCGCAGCCTCGGCACCTATGCGGCGCTGCTGCCGTCGGCCCGCGCGACCGCCCGCGAGCAGGGACTGCGCGGCGCGCGCTGGCCCAAGCAGATCGGTCCCGACCTGCGCGAGTCCCCGAGCGACATCGGCCCGTTCCTGCTGTGGCAGCAGCCCCATCCGATCCACCTCGCCGAGCTGTGCCGCCGCTCCGACCCCGCCCGCGGCGGCGACGGGATGCTGCAGGAGATCGTCGAGGAGTCCGCGGTGCTCCTCGCCGCGATGCTCCGCTCGGACTCGGACGGGCGACTCGGGTTGGGTCCGCCGCTCGTCGGCGCGCAGGAGCGGCATGTCGAAGGTCGCGCCCGCCTGCAGGACCCCGCCTTCGAGCTCGCGTACACCGCCTGGGCGCTCCGGATCGCCGACGCCTGGCGCGAGCGCCGCGGTGATCCCCGGGCGGGGGAGCTGAGTGCGATCGCCTCGCGCGTCCACTCCCCGCTGCGGGCCGACGGGCGACTGCGCACCTTCCGCGTCGGCCCCGCGATGACCCGCTCCGACCACCCCGCCCACCTGCTCGCCCACGGCCTCGTCCCGCCGACCGGCACGATCCCCGACGCCGCCGCCGGCGAGGCGCTCGACGACGCCCTCGCCGAGTGGGACTGGGAGAGCACCTGGGGGTGGGACTGCCCTGCCGCGGCCCTCACCGCGACCCGGCTGGGGCGGGCCGAGCAGGCCGTCGACCTGCTCCTGCGCGACACCCCCAAGAACCGCTTCGACGCGGCCGGTCACTGCGTCCAGCGCGACACGCTGCCCGTCTACCTGCCCGCCAACGGCGGCACCCTGATCGCCGCCGCGCTCATGGCGGCCGGCTGGGACGGCGGCCCGCCGCAGCCCGGCCTGCCCGCCGCCTGGGGCGCCCGCGTCGAGGGGGTGCAGCCGCTGCCGGGACCGCTCCCGGCGCTGCGACCCGCCTGATCTGCCGCCCGCCCGCCTGCCATGCCGCCGCCCGCTCCGCTGACCGCCCGCTCTGCTCGCCCACTGCTGCGTTCGGGCCGCTGACCGTCGCTCGAAGCGGTCCATAGGCGGCACTCGCCGCTCACCTCCGACCCGCCACACCCCGGAAGGACCGCCATGACCCGCACCCCGACCCCCGTCCAGCACGGCATCATCGCCGCCCACGCCCGCGCCGACGAGGTCGCGGCCGCCGGCTCCGACTACCTCGAGCAGACCGTCGTCGGCTCGCTCCTCGTCGAGCAGCCGACGGGGGAGTGGCGCCCCGCCGCCGGCCTCGCCCCGGTCCCGCCCGCCCCCAGCTTCGCGATCCTCTGCCCCGGCACGATGCGCGTCTCCGACCCCGCGGTGCCGCTCGCCGAGACCGAGACCTACCTGCGCGCCGCCTTCGCCGCGATTGCCCCGTGGGCACGTCCCGGCGCGACCGTCGTCCTCGGCAGCGGCGGCGCGCGTCGGATCCCCGAGGGCGTCTCCCGCGCCGACGGCGAGCAGCGCTTCGCCGGCTCCGTGCGCCTCGCCCGTGACCTCGCCGCCGAGCAGGGGCTCGAGGTGCTTCTCGAGCCCCTGCACCAGGGCGAGACCGACCTCGTGAACACCCTCGAGCAGGGGGCCGCCTTCCTCGACACCCACGACCTGTCCGACGTGCGGATGGTGGCGGACCTCTTCCACGTGATGCTCGAGGACGAGAGCCTCGAGACCGTCCAGCGCCTCGCCGGGCGCGTGGGCCACGCCCACATCGCCGACACCGATCGTCGCCCGCCGGGTCAGGGGGACTGGCCGCTCGCCGAGTTCCTCACCGCGCTGCGCGACGGCGGCTACGCCGGGCACGTCTCCATCGAATGCTTCACCTGGGAGGACCTCGCCGTCGAGGGCCGCGTCGCGCTCGCGGCGGTGCGCGAGGCGGACCCGGCCGTCTGATGCGAATGGCGAGCGCGGCGTCGTCGGCCCCATCCGCGCGGCGTGCCGCCGACCCGCCGCGCCGTACAGTGCGGGCATGGCATCACTGAGGGACGCCCGCGAGGGCGCCGAGAACGTCGAACGCGCCGCGGAGAGCGTCACCGAGCATCCCGTCTTCGAGGGGATCGCCCGGGGCGGCTTCGTGATGAGCGGACTCGTGCACGTGCTGATCGGCTGGTTCGCGCTGCGCGTCGGCCTCGGGGACTCCGGGCAGGACGCGGACCAGTCCGGAGCGCTGCGCGCCGTGGCCGCCGCCCCGGGAGGCAACGTGCTGCTGTGGATCGGCGGGCTCGCGATGCTCGCCCTGACGGTCTGGCACCTCGCCGAGGCCTGGTTCGGCGCGAGGTGGGAGCGCGACGCCCGGAAGCGGACCGCCCACGTGGTGAAGACCCTCGGCAAGGCCGTCGTCTATGGGGCGCTCGGCGCGACGGCGCTGCGCTTCGCCGTCGGCGGGGGCAGCGACTCGGGCCAGCAGACCTCCGAGGTCACCGCCGGGATCATGAGCACGCCGGGCGGCCGGATCGCCGTGGCGGTGCTGGGTCTCGCGGTGATCGCCATCGGCGGATATCACCTGGTCAAGGGCATCTCGCGGCGCTTCGAGGACGACCTGCGCCCCACGGGGGACCACCGCATCGGCCTCGCCGTGACCGTCACCGGCGTGGTCGGCTACGTCGCCAAGGGCGTGGCGCTGATCGCCGTCGGCGCCCTCTTCGGATGGGCCGCGATCGGTGCTGACCCCGAGAAGGCGACCGGCATGGACGGGGCCTTCCAGGCGATGGCCGCGCTGCCAGCTGGAATGGTGCTGCTGGCCGTGGTCGGGATCGGGCTCATGCTCTACGGCGTCTACGCCGTGCTGCGCTCCCGCTACGCCGAACTCTGAGCCGCGCTGCCCCGCCGACGCCCCGGTCCCGCTCGCCCCGCGCCGCCGACGCCCTGGCGCACCCCGCCGACGCCGCGGAACCTCCGGCCCGCCAGCTCGGCGCTGAATATATCGTCGGAATGGAGCGGCATACCGACAGCAGGTACAGCCTCGAGCGGTTCGTCGGCCCGCGGAGCGCCGCGGCGCCCGCCTCTGCGCCCGCCCCGCCCGCCTCGCTGGCGCGGAGCGCAGCGGCGACCTGCCGGACCGTGACCCATCCGTGACCATCGTGACTCTCGACACTGCTTATCTCAAGGGTTAGGTTAAGTCTCATCGCACGACGTGGGCACCGCAGCCCATCGCTGGACGAGGCACAGCCGCCCCGCCGAGCCGTCGCTGCAATTCGACGAGAGGCACGCCGATGCGTCCTGCACCATCCACTGCGCGGATCCGCTCCGCGCACCCCGGGTCGGGCATGGAGTCGCGCCGCGTCGTCGGAGGATCCACCGCGCAGACCACCGAGGTCGCGCGCCGCCACCGGGGAGGGGACCGAGGATGACCGTGAAGGCCGTCGGGATGGTCGACAGCACGCCGACCGAGCCCACCATCGCGCCCAGCAGGCGCCGCTCGTGGCGGCACCGGCTGTGGGAGAGCCGCGTCCTGCTCATCATGTGCCTGCCCGCGATCGTCTTCTTCATCGTCTTCAGCTACGGCCCGCTCCCGGGCAGCTGGATCGCGTTCACCAACTACAACTTCCGCGACGGCATCTTCGGCAGCGAGTTCGTCGGCCTGAAGAACTTCGAGTTCCTCGCGAAGTCCGGGCAGCTGTGGCTGCTCACCCGGAACACGCTGCTGTACAACCTGGCATTCATCGTGATCGGCAACGTCCTGCAGATCGCGATCGCGATCATGCTCAACGAGATCCGCCACCGGTACTTCAAGAAGATCAGCCAGGCGGTGATGTTCCTGCCGTACTTCATCTCCGTGGTGCTGATCGGCGTGATCGCCTTCAACCTGCTGAACTACGACACCGGCGCGATCAACGCCCTGCTCCGCGCGACCGGCGGCGACCCGATCAAGATCTACTCGACCGCCGGGCTGTGGCCGATCATCATCGTCCTGTTCCAGCTGTGGCAGTCCACCGGCTACGGCTCGATCGTCTACTTCGCCGCGATCATGGGCATCGACAACTCGATGTTCGAGGCCGCCGCGATCGACGGCGCCTCCGCCTGGCAGCGCATCCGGCACATCATCCTGCCGAGCCTCAAGCCGACGTTCATCATCCTGCTGCTGTTCTCGCTCGGCGGCATCATGCGTGGCAACTTCGGGCTGTTCTGGAACCTCATCGGGAACAACTCGGCGCTGTACGGGACCACCGACATCATCGAGACCTCCGTCTACCGGATGATCATGTCGCAGAACAACTTCACCGCCTCCACCGCGGTCGGTCTCTACCAGTCCCTGTTCGGCCTGTTCCTGGTGCTCCTGTGCAACTGGATCGTGCGCCGCATCAACCCCGACTACGCGCTGTTCTGAGCGGACGGAGAGCCATCATGACCGCATCTGCCCCCGGCGCCGTCGGCGCCCCCGATCTGCCCGAGGCTCCGGATCCCACCGCGCCCCGCCCCCGCACTACCCCGGTGAAGATCAAGCTGGACCGCGGCGAGATCGTGCTGCGCACCGTCTCGTACGTCTCGGTCACGGTGTTCACGATCTTCTGCGCGCTGCCGTTCCTGCTGATCCTCTCCGCCTCGGTCTCGGACGAGGCGGTGATCATGAAGGAGGGCTTCGGACTGTTCCCGAAGGGATTCTCGCTCGAGGCCTACGAGTTCATCTTCCGCTACCCGCGCGCGATCGCCGGCTCCTATGCCGTCACGATCATCATGACGGTCGCCGGCACCGCGATCGGCCTGTTCATCATCGCGATGACCGGATTCGCGCTTCAGCGCCGCGACTTCGCGTACCGCAACTACATCTCGTTCTTCATCTACTTCACGACGCTGTTCTCCGCGGGCCTCGCCCCGACCTATCTGTGGGTCACCCAGGTGCTCGGGCTGAAAGGCTCCTATCTCGCGGTGTTCCTGCAGCTGCTGATGACGCCGTGGCTGATCATCCTCATGAAGAACTTCGCCCGCTCCGTCCCGTGGGAGATGGTCGAGAGCGGGAAGATGGACGGCGCCGGGGACTTCCGGATCTTCTGGCAGCTGGCCTTCCCGATGCTGAAGCCCGCGCTGGCCACCGTCGGCCTGTTCCTCGCGCTCGGCTACTGGAACGAGTGGTACCTGTCCTCGCTCTATCTGGGCAGCGCGGTCGAGTTCAAGCCGCTGCAGTACTACCTCTACAACGTCATCAACACGGCCAACGCCCTGAAGAACTCGGTGGCCGGCGCGAACGTGACGGTGACGCAGCTGCCCACCAACACCCTGAAGATGGCCAGCGCCGTCGTGGCCACCGGCCCGATCGTCCTTCTCTATCCCTTCGTCCAGAAGTACTTCGTCTCCGGTCTGACCGTCGGCGCCGTGAAGGGCTGAGCCCCCGCTCCGCCCGCACCACGGGAGCTCCCGCTCGTCGCCCCGCACGCCCCGCCCCGGACCGACCGACTGCAGTGCCCACCACCCGCCCCTGACTTCATCGAGGAAGCTGAGGACACACCATGGAACGCAGGACCCTTCTCAAGATCGGCGCGGCATCCGTCCCCGCCCTGTTCGTCTCCACCGCGCTGACCGGCTGCGGCGCCGGATCCGGCTCCGGCGGCGGGGGCGGCACCCCGACGATCACCATGCTCGTGCTCGGCGACAAGCCCACCAACGGCCGCGTCGAGGCGATGCTCGAGCAGCTCAACACGCTCCTGACGGAGAAGGCCGGCGCGACCCTCGACCTGTACTACGTCGAGTGGGCCGACTGGCAGACCCAGTACAACGTGCAGCTGCTCTCCGGCGACGGCTCGATCGACCTGATCGGCACCGCCACCGACTGGCTGTACGCGTGGGACAACGCCGGCAAGGGCGCCTTCCTCGAGCTGGACGAGGCGCTGCTGCAGGAGAACGCCCCGAAGACCTGGGAGCAGGTGAACGCCGACGGCCACTGGGACCTGTGCAAGCTCGACGGCACGATCTACTTCGCCCCTGAGGACAACTACACCCAGTTCACCAATCACGGCTTCTTCTACCGCGGCGACTGGGCGACCGAGGCCGGCTTCGCCGACGGGACCATCACGAAGTTCGAGGACTTCACGACGTACTTCCAGTGGGTCAAGGACAACCAGCCCGAGGCGTACCCGTGGGACGTCGCCGGCTCGAACGGCGCCGTGCTCGACGGGTACATCGCCGGCCACGCCGACTTCCAGACCATCCAGGGCATCGCCGCCGGTATCTACTTCCCGCTGCACACCACCGAGTCGGACCCGTACAAGGTCACGTCGTGGCTGATGGAGGGCGACGTCCTCAAGGACGCCGCGGACCTCGCGAAGCAGTGGAACGAGATCGGCGTGTGGCGCGAGGACGCGCTGAACTACGACGGCGACACCCGCGAGCTGTTCTACGCGGGCCTCTCCGGCGCGGATCAGCACCACACCCAGACGTTCCTCACCGGCATCGTCAACAACATGACCACGAAGCAGCCCGGCTCGGACCCCCGCTTCTTCTACTGGGGCACGGAGAACGGGAACTTCTTCAAGGACCTCAAGACCCACGGCGCGATGGCCGTCGCCGCGAGCTCGGGCAACCCGGAGAAGGCGCTCGCCGTCTACGACGCGCTGCGCAACGACGAGGAGTGCTACAGGCTGATCAACTTCGGCATCGAGGGCACCGACTACATCGTCACCGACGGGAAGCTCGACTTCCCCGAGGGCTACGACCCGTCCACCGACGGGCTCGGCGCCAACTTCTGGTACGGCCGCATGGACGACTACGAGCTCGACCGCGTCACCGACGCGCCGAACAAGTGGGACTTCTACGAGGAGCTCGACGGGATCGCGAAGGAGTACCCGTACGAGACCTTCGTGATCGACCAGAACCCGTTCGCGCCGTCGCTCTCCGCGGTCAGCGGAGTGCTCTCCGAGTACCTGCCGCAGCTGCAGTACGGCAAGTTCGACGACCCGAGCGCCGCGGTCGACGAGATGCGCGCCGAGCTCGAGTCCGCGGGCATCGGCGACATCATCGCCTCCGTCCAGGAGCAGATGGACGCCTGGGCCTCGGAGCAGGGCCTCAGCTGACCGGTGCCGACGGGGGCGCGGGCCCAGACCGCCCGCGCCCCCATCGGCCCCACCGCGGCCACCCCCGTCGGCCCCCGGGCCGGGAAGGAGAGCATGATGAAGGGACTGTTCGCGGCGGACTCGCCGCTGCAGCGGGTGCTGGGACGCGTCGGCGACGTGATGATCCTGAACCTGCTCTTCCTCGTCACCTCCGTGCCGCTGATCACGCTCGGCGCCTCGCTGACCGCGCTGAACTTCGCGGCGCTGCGGCTCGTGGAGGACAGCCCGGAATCCGCGACCGACGCCTACCTGCGCTCCTTCCGCCAGAACCTGCGTCAGTCCTTCGGGGTGCTCGCGGTGGCCGCCGTCGCGGTCGCCGTGCTCGTCGCCTGGACCGTGGTGCTCACCCAGGTCGACGCGGGCCCGCTCGCCGGCGTGCTGCTGTGGGCCGCGCTGGTGCTGCTCGCACTGCGGCTGATCGCGGTGCTGCTGTTCCTGTTCCCCTACTTCGCGACCTTCGAGGGCTCCACCCGCGAGGTGATCTCCAACGCCCGGAAGATGTCCGCCCGCCACCCGCTGGCCGCGATGGGGATGACCGGGGTGCTGGTGCTGCCGCTCGCCGTCACGGTCACCGACCCGGCGCTCGCCGGCTACGGACTGTTCTGGCTGCTCGCCGGGTTCTCGGGCATCGCCTGCGTCAACGCCCTCCTGCTGCGCCGCGTGCTTGCCCGATACACGGGCTCCAACCAGTCCTGAACGGCCCGCCTGCCCCGCCCTGCCCGCCTGCCCCGCTCCACCCTGCCCTCCTCCCCGCCCCTGGAAGGTTCCGCCTGATGTCCGATCCGCTGATCACCCTCGAGCTCGGCCCCGGCGAGCTCCGTCTCGACGGCGTGCCCGCGGTGCTGCTGTGCTCCTCGGTCTTCCCGTTCCGCCTGCCGGCCACGCAGTGGGAGGACCGCCTGCGCCTGGTGCGCGAGTCCGGGTACCGGATGATCGACCTCTACGTGCACTGGGGCTTCCACGAGGAGGAGCCGGGGCGGATTGACCTCAGCTCCCCGGAGCGGGACCTGGCCCGCTTCCTCGAGCTCGCTGCGGCACAGGACCTGCTGGTCATGGCCCGGCCCGGGCCCTACATCTGCTCCGAGACCGACGGCGGCGGACTGCCCTGGTGGCTCCACGGCGACTCCCCGCACGCCCCGGCGGCGCTGCGCACCTCGGACCCGGACTATCTCGCGGCCGTCGACCGCTGGTTCGCCGCGGTCATGCCGGTGCTCGCCGCCGCGCAGATCACCCGCGGCGGCCCGGTCGCGCTGGTCCAGATCGAGAACGAGCTGGACTTCTTCGACTGCCCCGATCCGGCCGAGTACATGGACCACCTGGCCCGGTCGGCACGCGCCGCCGGCATCGAGGTGCCGATCATCGCGTGCGCGGGGCAGGGCGATCTCGCCGGCGCCTCGGGGGACGCCGACGGCGTGGTCCCCACCGTGAACCTCTACCCCTCGGACGCCTCCACCAGCTTCGACACCGAGGCGCGCGTCTACGCGGAGCGCCTCGCGCAGCGTGGTCTGCCGTTGATGGTCACGGAGACCAACCGCCTCCACCGGACGCTGCGCCGCGAGATCCTCGCCGGGGCGCGACTGGTCGCCCCCTACCTGCAGACCTCCGGCTTCGACCACCTGGTCCTGCCCTCCGCGGGCAACTGGGGCGATCCCGGGAACCTGATGACCCACGACTACGACTTCGCGGGCTATCTCAGCCCCGAGGGCCTGCGCCGCGCCGAGTACGACGAGGCGATCGCGCTCACCACCACCCTCGCCGCCTGGGGCGAGCGGCTCGCGGCGGCGACCCCGATCCCGCTCGGCGAGGCCCCGGTCGAGGCGGCCGACGGCGGGACGCTCGCGGGCGGCGCGCTCGCGCTGGCCGGCGGAGGTCACCTGGTGGGTGCGGCGGCCCTCGACGACGTCGCGCTCGCGGTGCGGCTCGAGCCGTCCGCGGGTGCGCCGGTCGACGCCGTGATCGCACCGGGCGCCTGCCCCTTCCTCGCCGTCGACGTGCCGCTGCAGCCCTGGGGCGCGGAGGGCACGCTCGAGGTCGCGACCGGCGAGCTGGTCGAGGTGCGGCCCGCGACGGACGGCGCCGACCTCGTGCTGGTCTTCGCGGGCGGCCCGACGGCGCAGGTGCGGGTGCGCCTCGGGGGCGGGGAGGGCGGCGGCTCGACCGAGACCTTGCACCTCGTCGGCCCGGGCGCGGCCCGTGCCGGACGCGAGGGCGCCGGGGTGCGGGTGGAGATCCGGGTGCCGTCCGCTCCGGTCGCCGATCCCGAGCCGGTGCGGCGACGGGCGTCGGCGCAGATCACCGTGCTGGGCGCGGACGGGCTGCCGACGGGGGAGGTCGTCCCGCACGACGAGGCGGGGGCCCGTCGACCGCTCCCCGGCGCCGAGGCGCTGGGACTGGCCGACGGCCGGTTGCAGGCGGAGGTCGAGCTCTCCGCCGCGGCGCAGGAGCTGCTGCTGCTCGGCGCGGCGGACCTCGTGCGCTGCGAGGTCGACGGCCGCGATCTCGGGGTGAGCGTCGCGCACGGCGCCCCGATCAGCCATCCGCTGACCCCCGGCCTCGCACAGCGGGCACGGCTCACCGCCGAGATCTGGGGCCGCGCCAACTTCGACGACGCCCGTCGGCCGGCCCTCCGCCTCGGCGCCGGACGCGGCCTCGGCACCGTGCTCGAGGTGCTCGGGAGCGAGGACGCCTCTGACCTCTGGGAGGTGCGGGAGATCCCCGATCGGCGCGGGGACGGACCCCTCGCCGCCCCGCCGCTGCGCTCGCTCGGCGGCTGGTCCAGCGCCCGGCCCGGCGAGACCACGGTGTACGGGCGGAGCCTGTCGCTGCCGGGCGGCGACGAGATCGCGGTGCTGCGCCTGCACGGGCTCGGCCACCCGCTGCGCGTCCGCATCGACGGCGGCGAGGAGCGGCTCCTGGTCCCCGAGGCACCGGTCCTGGTGCTCGAGGGACCGGGCGGGAGCGTCGACCTGGAGGTCCTCGCCCCGCACGTCCCCGGCGGTCTGGGGGACGGCGCCGAGCTGCTCCGCGCACGTCGGCCGATGGTGCGGGAGCTGCGCACCCAGCGGGAGGCCGAGCTGGCCGCCGAGCTCACGGCTCGCGTCACGGATCCGGGCCTGAGCTGGGGTGACCTCCCTCTCGGGGAGCTGCGGGTCGCCGTGCCGACGCTCGTGCGGCTCGCCGAGCCGGCCGGCGGCCGGAGCGGCGCCCTGCTCGACCTCGCCGGCCAGGACGTGCAGGTGACGGTGGTCTGCGACGGTCGGCGGGTGTCGCGGCACGTGCTCGGCGCGCCGGCCGTCTCCGGCGGCGATCCGGCGCGCTCCTGGATCCCTGCCGGCTGGGCGGGGGAGGGCGCGGGCGCCGACCTGCTGCTGCTCGTCGAGCCGCTCGCGGGCGCGGGCGGTAGGTTCGGACCCATCCGGCGGGCGGAGACGACCCGCTAGGGCTCGAGCGACGGTCGCCGATCGTCGGCACGCCGAGCCGTCGGGTCGGGAGGAGCACCATGGCCACGAAGACCTCGCAGGGGATCCGGCACGAGAGCCGCTTCCTCGTGCTGCGGACGATCTATGCCCGGACCACCATCTCGCGGGCGGAGATCAGCGCGCAGACGGGGCTGAGCGCCGCGACAGTCACCACCCTCGTCGGCGAGCTGCTAGAGGAGGGCGTGGTGCGCGAGGCGGGCCAGATCTCCTCCCGCGGCGGCCGACCCACCGCGACGTTCCAGGCCAATCCGGGCCGCGGCGCGCTGCTCGCCGTCGACGTCGCCGAGACCTACGTGCGCGTCGACCTCTTCGACACCGCCCTCGCGCGCCTCGACCAGGAGCGCATCGAGCTCGCGCCGGGCGCGCAGACCATCGAGTCGGTCGCCGAGCGGATCCGCTGCTGCGCCGAGCTGCTGCTGGAGCGCCACCCCGAGCTCGCGGGCCAGGTGGTCGGCGCGGGAGTCTCCCTGCCGGGGCAGGTCGACCCCGCGCGCGGTGTGGACGTCTTCGCCCCCAACTGGGGCTGGCACGAGGTGCCGCTGATGGACGCCCTGCAGTCCGCGCTGCCCGTCCCGGTGCGGATCGACAACCCGCTCATGGCGCTCGCCACCGGAGAGCTGTGGTTCGGGGCCGGGCAGCGGTTCGAGCACTTCGTCGCCGTGAACCTCGGCACCGGGGTGGGTGCCGGGATCATCACCGACGGCAAGCTGCTGCGCGGGCCCGGCAACTCCGCCGGCGAATGGGGGCACACCACGCTCGTCTGGGACGGCCGGACCTGCCGCTGCGGCCGGACCGGGTGCGTCGAGGCGTACGTGGGGGTCGAGGGGATCCGCGCGACCCTCGCAGAGATCGACCCCGACCACGAGCTGGTCCAGGTGCAGCACCACCGCGACTTCATCCAGCGGCTCACCCGCGCGGAGGCCGCCGGGGACGTCTCCGCCCAGGCCGCGCTGCTGCGCACGGGCGACTACCTCGCCGCGGGCATCGGCAACCTCGTCAACCTGGTCAACCCCGAGCACGTCTCGGTGCTCGGCTGGATCACCAACTACGCCGGCTCCGAGCTGCGTGACCGGGTGCGGGAGCGGATCCCGCAGGAGTGCCTGCCCGGCCCCGCCTCCGGGCTCAGCCTCGAGTTCACCGCCGCCGACGGCGAGGGTGTCAGCCTGGGCATGGCCGTCCTCGCCCTCGAGGGCTTCCTCGAGCAGGTGGGCCTGCCGAGCGCGTCGAGCCAGCCGGGGGTGCAGACAGTGGGTGGCGTCGCCGGGGTGCGGTCGATGCGGTGATCCGAGTCGGTCCCTACGGTCGACGCTGTCGTTTGCGTCGGTATGGCCGCCCATTCCGACACGAATGACAGCGTCGACCGGATGGGGCGGCGCGGGGTGCCCGCCCCGGCGTCACTCCGCGGGCTGCATGCCCTCGATCGCGGCGAGGATCTGCTGGGCCGCCGCGGCCGCGTCGGTGTTCCCGAAGTAGAACTCCTGGCTGATGCGGGTCACCTCGGTGCCGAAGCCGACGCCCTCCGCGGGGGTGACGCGCGGAGCGGGGGCGACCTCGGCCTGCATGTCGCGCGCGAAGTCGAGGCAGATGCGCTCGATGTCGTTGAGCTCGCCCTCGATCGCGGTCTGCACTTCGGGGAAGGCCGTCACACCGCGCTCGATCTTCAGCACCTTCGCCGCGTCGAGGTCGGTGAGCAGGAAGCTCATCAGCACGCCCGCGTTCTCGGTGACCTCGCTGGCCGCGGCGATCGACCAATACATCGACGCCTTGTTCACCATCTGGTGATCCCCGGCGGTGATCGCCGGCAGGCGCAGCAGGTTCATCGCGGCCCCCGAGGCACTCGCGAAGGTCTGCACCTGGGTGTGGAACTGGAAGTGGAGCACGGCCTTGCCGGTGCCGAAGCGGCCGCCCTCGACGCCCGCTCCGAAGTCCTCGATCTGCGCGTCAGCCCCCGGCGCGGCGCCGGAGTCGATGAGCGACTTGGAGAACTCGAGCCAGCCCTGGATGGTCTCGAGCGTCACGAGGGTGTCGCCCTCCTTGGGGAAGACCTGCTGCCCGGACTGCCGCGCCCAGGCGTGCAGCTCCGCGGCGCCCTGGCCGAACATGTCGATGCCGACGATGTCCTGGTCCTTGCCCCATGCGCTGATCGCGGCGGCGGCCTCGGCGAACTGGGTCCAGGTCCACTCGGTGTCCGCGGGGAGCTCCACCCCGGACTTGCCGAGGAGGTCCTCGTTGACGCCCACGGAGAAGATGCCGATGCCCAGAGGGGCGCCGACGAGGGTGCCGTCCGCGAGGCGCCCGGTGTCCAGCACTTTGGAGTCCATCGCGGAGAGGTCCAGGACATCGGTGATCGTCTCGAGATCCAGCAGCGCCCCGCGCGTGCCGTACGAGTCGATGTACGCCTCGTCCATCTGCATCAGGTCGGGGGCGTCGCCGCCCGAGGTCTGGGTCGCGAGCTTGTCCCAGTAGCCGGTCCACTCGCTGTACTCGGGGGAGACCGCGAAGTCGGTGTTCTTCTCCGCGAAGATCGCGAGGGCGTCCTGGGTGAGGCCGAGGCGCAGGTCGCCGCCCCACCAGTAGATGCGGACGTCCCCGCCGCCCTCGCCGTCGCCGCCCCCGGAGCCGCCGGAGTTGGGGCCGCAGGAGGCCAGGACAGGGATCGAGCCCGCAGCGGCGAGCAGGGCGAGGGTCTGACGGCGGGTGAACATGGAGACCTCCAGTGGGTGAGCGTCGTTGCCGTGCACCGGATCGGGCGAGGATCGCCGAGCCTGGGGCCGACGCTAGTCCACGCGGCGCGCGCGGACGAGGGACGTGGCCGGATCGAGATCGGCGGGGTCGGCACGTATCCGCGCGGGTCAGCGCAGGTTAGCGGGTCATCGCGTCGATGTCGCCCCTGCGGACGGAGGCTCTGCGACGGCGGCTCCCGCCTCCGCCCCGACGCTCAGCGTCGACGACCGCACGATCAACTGCGGGGAGACCTGCACGTGACGGGGCGGTCCGGCAGCCTCGCCGGAGCCCGTGCGGATCCGGTCGAAGACCGTGTGCAGCGCGAGGCGCCCGATCTCGCGGCCCGGCGGGGAGACGGCGGTGAGCGGGACGATGCAGTGCTCGGCGAACTCGTCGTCGTAGGCGATCACGGCCAGGTCCTCCGGCACCCGGATGCCCTGATCGAGGGCGATCTCGACCAGTCGTGCGGCGTAGTGGTCGGTGTGCACCACGAGCGCTCGCACCCCGCGCGCGAGGCTGTCGGCCAGCAGCTCCGCGAGCGCGGCATCCACGGGATCCACCCGGCCCCCGTCGTCCTTCGGCAGCGAGCCGATCGGCGGCGGGTCCAGATCCAGTTGACCGCAGGCGCGCAGGAAGCCCTCGCGGATCGGGGCCGCCGTCGGCGTGCGATCCAGCAGCGCGAGGCCGATGCGATCGTGCCCCTGCGCGCGCAGATGCTCGAGCGCCATCAGTGTGCCGCGTGCGTGATCTGTCCGCACCCCGTCGTGATCGGCGAGCACGACGGTCCCCTCGAGGCTGCGCTCGAGGAGCACGACGGGCACGGGCACGGCGCCCAGCTCCTCGAGCAGCTCGGCAGGGGTGCGGTCGCGCAGCGTGGGGGCGATGAGCAGCCCCTCGATGCCCAGGTCGAGGAGCTGGCGGACCTGCCGCCGCTCGGTCGCGACCCGGTAGTCGGTGGAGGCCATCATCAGCCGCGCGTTGAGCGCGGACGCCGCCTCGCCGGCACCCCGGGTGACGGCCGGGAAATGGGATCCGGGACCGGGGAGGACCAGCCCCACCGGGGTGCGCGCCGGGCGGGGCCGGGTCGTCTCCGCCGCGGAGATCGCCCCGCCGTGGACGCGGGCGAGCTGACCGTCTCGCTCGAGCCGGATGATGTCGCGGCGGATCGTCACCTCGGAGACGCCGAGCTCGGCGGCGATCTCGGAGGCGCGCACGCTGCCGCGCAGCGACAGCTCGCGCAGGAGGTGCTCGTGGCGAGACCGCGGCAGGTGGGCGGGCAGGGGTGCGGCGGGCGGCATTCTCGTCCTCGGGTCGCGGGATGCTCGGGCCACCGTAGGCCGCGGACGGCCGGGGTGCACGGACCTGATCGAAAGTGTCCGTTCTCGGGGTGAAGGTGTCCGGAGGGAGCACGATGTCGGCACCGGCCGCCCGGGCATCGACGCCCCTGGACGCGACCGTCCTGACGCCGTGGTCACGAAGGAGACACCATGCCCGCACCCGCGCTTCCCCGCCGCCGCGACCTCGCCCTCGGGGGCACCGCCGCCGTCGGCCTCGCGCTCGCCGCCTGCGGCCCCAATGCCCAGCCCTCCGGCTCCGGATCCGGCGGGTCCGACGGGGGCGGCGACGCCGCCCTCCGGATGACCTGGTGGGGCGGCGACAAGCGCGCCGCCCTGACCCAGGAGGTCATCGACCAGTACGTCGGGGCGCTCAACGGGGTCACCATCGAGGCCGAGCCCTCGGACTTCTCCTCCTACTGGGACAAGCTCGCGACGCAGACCGCGGCGGGCAGCGCCCCGGACATCATCCAGATGGAGGAGGCCTATCTCGCCGAGTACGCCCAGCGCGGCGCCCTCCTGGACCTGTCGACCGCCGGGCTCGACACCTCCGGCTTCACCGAGGGGCTGGCCGAGGCCGGCACCGTCGGCGAGGCCGGCAAGGTCGGCGTGCGGGGCGGGTCGAACGCTCCGATCATGCTGGTCAACGCCTCCCTGTTCGAGCGCGCCGGGGTCGAGCTGCCCGACGACACCACCTGGACCTGGGACGACCAGCTCGCGATCGCCGAGGCGCTCGGCGCCGCGACCGAGGACGGCACCTTCGGCACCGGCCAGTTCGTGGTGAACCCGGTGGTGTTCCGTGCCTGGCTGCGCCAGCACGGAAAGGCGCTGTGGACCGACGGCGCCCTGGGCTTCGACACCGCCGACGCGACCGGCTTCTTCGAGCACGCCGAGCGCATGCTGTCCTCGGGCGCCGGCCCCGACGCCTCGCAGACCCAGGAGGACTACGCCGCGGGCATCGAGCAGTCGCTGTTCGCGACGGGGCGCCAGGGCATGACCGTCGCCTGGTCGAACCAGACCGTCGCCTTCACCAGCGTGCTCGAGGACGAGCTGGTCCTGATGCGCCTGCCGGCGGCGCCGGGCGATCCCGGGAACCACCAGATGTGGCTCAAGCCCGGCATGTTCTGGTCCGTCGCCGCGACGAGTGCGCACCCCGAGGCCGCCGTCGCCTTCATCAACCACTTCCTGAACGCGCCGGAGGCGGCCGAGATCCTCGGCGTCGAGCGCGGGCTGCCGCCGAACACCGAGATCCGCGAGCTGGTGAAGGGCCGCCTCGAGGGCATCGAGCTCGAGACCCTCGAGTTCGTCGACGAGATCACGCCCGAGGTCGGCGCCGATCCGGAGATCGCGCCGCAGGGCGGCTCCCAGTTCGAGTCGCTCCTGAACCGGGTCGGCGAGTCGTTCATGTTCGGCGAGATCGACGCCGCCGCGGCCGGGCAGCAGATGGTCGACGAGCTCGGGGCCGCGATCGGCTGAGCGCGGGACGCGGCGCGGCCTCGGCCGGGGTCGTCCACCTGCCCCGGCCCGGCCCGGAAACCGGCCCCGGCCCGACCCGACCTGCCCCGACCGGGCCTGGCCCGTCCTGCCCCGGCCCGGCCCCGCCCGCCGCTGTCCACCAACGGGATGTCAGCGGCACGTGCCCTGTCATATGCAGGGCGCGTGCCGCTGGGATCCCTTCGGTGGACAGCAACCCGCAGGATGGCAGGGCGGCAGGGCGGCAGGACCGCAGGCCCCCAGGACGGCAGGACGGCAGGACCGTGGGCCGGCAGGCCGGTGTGACAGCAGCCCAGCCGGCCAGCGGGCAGCCCAGCGCCGACAGGACCCAACCGGACCCGCCGTCAGGGGGCGCTCACTCCGCGACGACGGCGACCCAGCTGACCTGGATGTCCGGTGACCTCGTCGGGTGCAGGGTCAGGATGATCTCGCCGGACGACCCCGGGATGATGCCGCTGTACGCGACGGCCTCGGGGACCCCGGTGAAGAGCTGCTCCTCCTCGACCACCGTCCCGTTGAGGGTGACGCGGGCGGCTCGGTTGGCCCAGGGCCAGGGGTCGTAGTAGCCGACGTGCACGGTGAAGGAGCCCGAAGGGAGGTTCGCGAAGCGGTAGGTGAGGTCGTCGTGGTTGGTCGCGTACCGGAGCGAGCGGTCCAGGGAGTCCGTCTCGGAGCCGGCGGGCTTGGAGCGCCCCTGGTAGCCCCACACCGCCCCGGTCGCCGGGTCTGCGCCATACGGCTGATCGGCGACGGAGTTCTTCAGGGCGGGCCCCTGCGCGTGCTTGCGGAGGGCGAGGTAGTCGCTCGTCTCGGCCCCGCCGGCGTTGACCAGGTAGACCATGTGGCGGGGGACCACGAGGACCTCGCGTCGGACGGTGAGGCCCTCCGGACCGCTGAGCGTCCCGACGGCCTCGACCATCCCGGGCCGATCGAGCTGCGCCTCCCAGGTGATCTTCCGCTTCTCGGTCGTGCCGTCGGACAGTCGCAGGGTCCCGCTGCGGGGGAGCTTGTTGACCTCCCCGAGGCCGACCGCGCTCGGGAGCGCCACGTCGACGGTGTAGGCGGGCTGCAGGGGCTGGTCCTCCCAGCGCCACGAGTCCGCCCAGACGAGGGACATTTGCGTGCCCTCGCCGAACCGCAGCGGCAGCCACACATAGGGGGCGTTCTTCAGGTCCGACGGGGTCCAGCGGTCGCCCATGTACACGAAGGTGCCGCGCTCGGGGTCGACGGGGATGACGTTCGTGGACTGCGAGCGGAAGGTGTCCGAGGCGCCGTCGCCGGTCACGGGATTGCCATGGTCGGTCCAGTCGCCGAGGATCTCCGTCGCCGTGGCGTACTGGGCGGGATTCGGATTCCAGCCGGTCGCCCCGGAGGTGATCAGGTAGTAGGTCCCCTCCCGCTTGAACAGTGCCGGGGCCTCGCGATGTGCGCCGATGTAGGGACGGATGAAGTCGACGCCCTTGACCGCCCGGTCCGGGGGAGTCGCCAGATCGGTGAAGTCCTCGTCGAGCCGGGAGATGAAGAGGGAGTAGTTCTCCTCGCTCGAGTAGATGATGTACGCCGTGCCGTCGTCGTCGAGGAAGACGGTCATGTCGCGGGCCATGCCGGGGTTGTCGGGCTGCCAGTTCGGCTCGCCCTCGGGGGCATGGTGCAGGCGGTAGCTGTCGATCCAGCGGTAGGGGCCGGTGGGGGAGTCCGAGACGGCGACGCCGGCGTTCGCCTTCGCGTACTGCGCGGTCGAGGTCTCCGACGGACCGTCGGCGTGGACCCACATGACCCACGTTCCCTTCGCGGCGTTGTGGAGGACCTTGGGGCGCTCCAGGATCGCGGCCGGGATGCCGCTCCCCGCCTCGGGAACGGTGAGCAGATCGCGGACGACGGCGGACTTCTGCGCCTCCGAGTAGTCGCCGTAGAGAGCCGTGAAGTACGGGTCGGTGTCGATCTGGTCGGCGGTGGTGAGGGTGCGCAGTGCGAGGCCCTCGTCGGTCCAGGTGTAGAGGTCGCGGGAGGAGTAGACGTGCACGCCGGGTGTGGCGGCGTAGCCGTTGCTGCGGTCCTCGCCGAACCAGTAGTAGAGCGTGCCCTCGGCGTCTGCGGAGAGGACGACCTGGCCGCCGTGGGCCTGGATGACCTTCCCGTCGGTGTCGAGCCACGGCTCCCCGGGCGTGAAGGACTGCCGGGCGGAGGTGCCTTCGGCGTGGGCGAGCGACGGGGCGAGCATCGCGAGGGGTGGTGCGGCGAGAGCGGCCGCGAGGATGCTCCGTCGGCGGGGCGCGGTGGGGGGATTCGTGGGCACGGGGTACTCCTCGTCGAGTCGTGCGGGGATCGATCGGCGTCGGTGCCGGATCGTCGGGCGGTCTCGAACCGCCCTTCTCACACCCCTCGAAAGAAGGGGGGTGCGTCGACCGTAGTGGAGCCTCGACCGCTATGGAAGGGGGTGGAGCAGGTTCCCGGAACCTCTGGTCATCCGCAAACGGTTGCGCTTACGGTAAGGGGTGAAGAAAGGGCGTCGACGCGGACGCCCCGAAGAGACGAGGACGTCATGCCCACGATTCCCCTGCCCTCTCCCGCTCCGTCCAGTGAGACCCTGTACGCGCCCGCGACGCCGTCGAGGCGCACCGTCCTCGCGGCGAGCGTCGCCGCCGGTGCCGCCGGCGGCGTCGCCCTCGCGACCGCCGCGCCGAGCGCGGCCCGTGCGGAGCAGCCCCGTGCGGACCAGCCCCCTGCGGAGGCGCCCCGATACCGGCTCACCGTCGATCCCGCGACGGTGCACCAGACCCTCGAGGGCTTCGGCGCCTCCGGCTCCTGGTGGTCGCAGAAGCTCGGGAGCTGGAGCGCCTCGCGCCGCACCGCGATCGCACAGCTCCTCTTCTCGCGGACGCAGGGCATCGGTCTGTCCCAGTTCCGCTACAACATCGGCGGCGGGATCGACGACACCATCACCGATCCGTGGCGCACGGCCGAGACCTTCGCGCTCGGCGACGGGGAGTACGACTGGAGCCGCGACGAGGCGGCGCGCTGGTTCCTCCAGGCGGCGAAGCAGCGTGGCGTCGAGGACGTCATCGCCTTCGTCAACTCCCCGCCGCGGCATCTGACCCGGAACGGCCACACCTACGGCGACCCGGGGACCTCGAACCTCGCCCCGGTCGACCACGAGCCGTTCATCGCGTACCTCCTCGACGTGGTCCGGCACTTCCGCGACGAGGAGGGGATCGAGTTCCGCACCATCAGCCCGATCAACGAGCCCCAGTGGGGCTGGGACGGCCCCGGGCAGGAGGGGTGCCACTACGAGCCGGAGCAGGTGCGGGAGCTCACCGCCGCCGTGATCGAGGCCTTCGCGGCGAGCGGGATGGAGACGACCGTCTCCGCGCCGGAGTCGGGGGAGTACAAGGCGCTGTACTCGGGGGAGAAATACGCGGAGCTGCTGCTCGAGGACCCGATGATCCGCGAGGGGATCGGCGAGCTCGCCACCCACTCCTACTGGTCCACCGACGAGCAGCGGACACTCGCCGCGGAGGCCATGAGCAGGTACCCGGACGTCCGGCTGGGCACGACCGAGTGGTGCGAGATGGTCAACGGGCGGGACTACGGGATGGACTCCGCCCTGACCCTCGCGCGGACCGTCCACGCCGATCTCACCCTCGCGCAGACGACGACCTGGCAGTACTGGATCGCCGTGAGCAGGTACGACTACCGCGACGGCCTGATCTACACGGACTACGTGGAGCGGGGCGATCCCGAGACCTTCGAGGAGACCCGACGGCTGTGGGCGCTCGGGAACTACAGCCGCTTCCTGCGCCCCGGCGCGCGCCGGATCGAGCTGACCGTCGCGACCGAGTCCCGGACCGAGGGCGAGATGGCGCGGATCCCCTTCGTGATCCCCGAGGTCGCGACGGGCACGGCAGCCGGCGACCGGATCTTCCGCCTCGAGGATCCCGCCGGGGACGACGTGGGGCCCGGGACCTACACCTATCCCTCGAACCCCGTCTTCGTCCCAGGCTGCTTCGACCTCCTCTCGGTCGAGGCGACCGACGCCGGCGAGCACGTCGAGTTCGCGATCCGCCTCGGCGCCGACCTCCAGGACCCCTGGAACGGCTCGCCCGTCGGCTACGACCTCCAGAACATCGACATCTACGTCGACACCCGTGCGGAGGGCGGATTCCGCGAGCTGCTCCCGGGCAGGCGCGCCCTGGTGGCCGACGAGTTCGCCTGGGACCGCGCGATCCTCGCCTCCGGCCGGACCGACGTCATCGCCTCGGACGTCGCCGCGAAGGTGTCCGCGGAGATGCGCGAGGCTCTGTTCGTCGCGCTGACGGAGGACCAGTCGGTCGCGGGCGACACCCTCACGGTCCGCGTCCCCAAGAGCTTCCTCGGGGACCTCCAGCCCGGCTGGGCGATCCAGGTGCTCGTCACCGGCTCGGAGGGGAACATGGAGTCGGACTCCCTGCGTGTGCGGGAGGTGCTGCGGGAGGGCACCGACTGGAACTTCGGCGGGGGTTCCGACGGGCACGAGGACCCCAACATCCTCGACCTGCTCGTCCCCGTGGGGATGACGCAGGCGGAGGCGCTCTCCTGGACCCCGGCGACCCGGATCGAGGTGCTGGCCTCCGCATACCTCGATGAGGAGACCGGGAACCTGGTCGTCGTCGCCCTCAACGAGGCCGAGACCGAGCAGGAGATCGAGCTCGCCGTGCCGACCTCCTCGAAGACCCTCGTCCTGACCCCGCACCGGACGTCGGAGACCGAGTCGCTCGCGCGGGGAGCCCAGTGGCGGCTGCAGCGCGACAGCGACGGCATCGCCCGGGGGACGACGCGGCTGGCGCCCCGGTCCATCACCACCTTCACGGCGCGGTGGTCGTGAGCGGGAGGCCGACGGTGGCTGCTGTGACGAGCTGACCCCAGACCGCTGTCCACGAACGGGACGTCAGCGGCACGCGGCCTGCACTATGCAGGTCTCGTGCCGCTGGGATCCCGTCGGTGGACAGCGGCGCAGCTCGCCCGGCTCATCCGACCCGCAGCAGCACCGCCCCGTGCGGCGCGATCCGCACGTCGATCGCCGTCGAGCCCGGCGACACGCCGCGGGCGGCGTCGGACTGCACGGTCACCGGCCGCACCTCGACCGGCGCGCCCGTCCACAGCTCCCGCACCTCGCCGGTCAGCGCGGCCGGCAGGCCCACGTCCTGGCTGTCCAGCGCCACGTCCAGCTCCGTCTCGCCGACGTTGAACGCGGCGACGTAGCGCCGCCCGTCGGCGTCCTCGGCGGTCCACAGGATCAGCGGGTCCTCGCGGAACACCTCGCGGCTCGCGGTCGCGCCGGCGTGGAGGGCGAGGACGTCGGCGTTCTGCAGCAGCGCGATGGTGGCCGGGTTGGAGCTGGGCAGGTCCCCGCCCACCATCAGCGGTGACCGGGCGATTGCCCACAGGGTCATCAGCGTGACCTGCTCGTCCGGGGTCAGCAGCGAGTCGCGGGGCTCGCCGCGCTCGGCGCGGATCCCGATCCGGCCCAGCGGCAGCATGTCGCCGTCGGGCCAGCCCTCGGGCCCGGCGTGCGGGGCCCAGCGGGCGAAGCGGGCGAAGTTCGCCGCGACGTCCTCCCACCGGTCCCAGAGGTCGTCGCAGATCCGCCACATGGTGGCGTGCTCCCGCAGGTGCTCGAGGCGGGTCAGGGACAGATCGCGGCCCGGGGAGAGGCTCAGCTGCATCGACCGGCCGCAGCGCGCGATCGCCCCGGCGAAGGCCTCGATCTCGGCAGCCTGGTAGGGCCAGAGCATGTCGTCGACCTTGAGGAAGTCCACGCCCCACTCCGCGTACAGCGCGAGCACCGAGTCGTAGTAGGCGCCGGCGCCGTCGACCGTGTGGTCGAGCCCGACCATGTCCGGGTTCCACTCGCACGAGTTCTCGGGATCGGCGACGTCGGCCGCGCGCACCGCGGTGCCGAGCACGGGGGTGTTCGCGGCGACCGCCCGACGGGGGATCCCGCGCATCACGTGGATCCCGAGCTTCAGCCCCAGCGCGTGGACCTGCGCGGCGAGCGGCCCGAAGCCCTTCCCGCCCGCGGAGCTGGGGAAGCGCCCGGGATCGGGCAGCAGTCGGCCGTGCTCGTCCATGGCGAGCGGGGCGCCCTCGTTGTAGCCGTGGGAGCGGGCGGACGGGTCCGACCAGTCGATGTCGACCACCACCGTGTCCCAGCCGTGGGGCAGCAGGTGCTCGGCGAGGAAGCGGGCGTTGGCCAGCACCTCCTCTTCGGTGACGGTGGTGCCGTAGGAGTCCCAGGAGTTCCAGCCGCGGGGCGGGGCCGGCGCGGCCAGGCGGGACGGGGTCTGGGCGGTCATGTCACTCTCCGAGCATGCGGTTGACGAAGGGGCACGCGAAGACGCGCTGGGGATCGAGCCGGTCGCGCAGCGCCTGGAAGCGCGCAAGATCCGGGTACTGCTCCCGCACGGTCTCCGGGGCGAGGGCGAACACCTTGCCCCAGTGCGGGCGCGGGGCGAATGGGGCGAGGGCCGCCTCGATCTCGGGCAGCAGCGCCGCGACCTCGGCCGGCCGCTGGTGCCACGTGAAGTGCAGGCAGGCGCTGTCGCGGTGCTGGGCGGCGGAGAGCCACATCCCGTCGGCCGCGACCGTGCGGATCTCCGAGGCGTGCAGCAGCGGCCGGATCCGCTCCCCGAGCGGGATCACCGCCGCGAGCGCCGCGGCCGCATCCTCCCGGGCCACGAAGTACTCCGACTGGATCTCCTCGCCGCTGGACGGCGTGAACTCGAGCCGGAAGTGGGGCAGCCGCTCGTGCGCGGGCCCCGGCTCCCCGGTCTGGTCGGTGCAGAAGTCGGCGGGCATGCTGGGCAGCGGGTGGACGGCGCGCAGCGCCCGTCGGCCGCCGTACCAGGACTCCGGCGGCGCCGTCTCCTCGTCTGCGCGCTGCTTGACCCAGGCCTGTGCGATCGTCCCGTCCCAGTGGTGGAACAGGCTCACGCTGGTGCCGCCCGCGAGCAGCGCGGAGAGCGTCTCCTGCTCGGTCGCGACGTCGGGGAAGTCGAGATGGACGGTCTGCCGCATCGGGACGGCGGGGACCAGGTCGAGGGTCAGGTGCGTGAGGATTCCGAGCGCGCCGAGCGAGAGCACCGCCCCGTCGAAGATCTCCGGATCCCGCTCCCGGGACAGGGTGAGCAGGTCGCCGTCGGCCGTGACCAGCTCGATCGCCCGCACCCCGGCGGCGAGGGAGCGCAGGCGGTCCCCGGAGCCGTGGGTTCCGGTCGCGCTCGCGCCGCCCACCGAGATGTGCGGCAGGGAGCCCATGTTCGTGAGCGCCAGACCGGCCTCGTGCGCGGCGAGGGCGAGCTCCCCGTAGCGGACCCCGGCGGCGACCCGCGCGGTGCGGGCTGCCGTGTCGATCTCGATCTCGGCGGGCATCTGCGCGAGCGTGACCAGCGGACCGTCCGAGGCGGCGACCTCGGAGAAGGAGTGGCGGGTTCCGAGCGCCCGGAGCCGCGGGGAGCGGGCCACGAGGACGCGCAGCTCGTCGACGGTGCGCGGGGCGTGCAGCGGACCCGGCCCGTAGTCGACGGTCCCCGACCAGCTGCGCCCGGGCGCTCGGCCGGTCATCTCAGAAACCCTGGGCCAGGCGGTGGAAGACCTGGTTGGTGCGCAGATCCTGGGCGAAGGAGCGCACCGTGGTGGTCTCGTCGATGATCGCGAGCTCGATCCCGCCGATCGTGGCGAGGTCCTCCCACACCTCGAGGCCCAGCGCCGTGCTCATCACCGTGTGGTGGGCGGCGCCCGCGGTCAGCCAGCACTCGGCGGAAGTGGCGAAGTCCGGGGCCGGCTCCCACACGGCGCACGCGACCGGCAGCTGCGGCAGCTCCTCGTCGGGCTCGACGACCTCGACGACGTTCGCGACCAGGCGGAAGCGCTCGCGCATGTCGGAGAGGGCGACGACGACGGCGGGGCCGGCATCGGCCGAGAACTTCAGCCGCACCGGATCCTCGCGGTCCCCGATCCCCAGCGGGTGGATCTCGAGCGACGGCGTGCTGGTGGTGAGCGTGGGGGAGACCTCGAGCATGTGCGCGCCGAGGATCTTCTCCTTCCCCGGCGTCATCTCGTAGGTGTAGTCCTCCATGAGCGAGGCGCCGCCCGGCAGGCCGTACCCCATGACGTTCGCGACGCGGACCAGGATCGCGGTCTTCCAGTCGCCCTCGGCGCCGAAGCCGTAGCCGTCGGCCATGAGGCGCTGCACGGCGAGGCCCGGCAGCTGGCGCAGCCCGCCGAGGTCCTCGAAGTTCGTGGTGAACGCGCCGAAGCCGCCGTCCTCGAGAAAGCGGCGCAGGCCCAGCTCCTGGCGGGCGCCGTAGCGCAGCGACCCGTGGCGCTCGCCGCCGCGGCGCAGCTCGGGCACCACGTCGTAGAGCAGCTCGTACTCGGCGACCAGCTCATCGATCGCGCTGTCCTCGATCGCGTCGACGACGGCGACCAGCTCGTTGACGCCCCAGGTGTTCACGGAGACGCCGAGCCGCAGCTCGGCCTCGGTCTTGTCGCCCTCGGTGACGGCGACGTTGCGCATGTTGTCGCCGAAGCGGGCGAGCTTCAGGGAGTGCATCTCGGCCCAACCGGTCGCGGCACGGGCCCAGCGGCCGATCTTCCCCTGCACCACCTGGTCCGAGGCGTGGCCGACCACGGTCTTGCGGTCCACGCCGAGGCGCGTGGCGATGTACCCGAACTCGCGGTCGCCGTGCGCGGCCTGGTTGAGGTTCATGAAGTCCATGTCGATCGTGGACCAGGGCAGGGCGACGTTCGCCTGGGTGTGCAGGTGCAGCAGCGGGGTCTGCAGGGCGTCGAGGCCCTGGATCCACATCTTCGCGGGGGAGAAGGTGTGCATCCAGGTGATCACGCCGACGCAGGCCGGGTCCGCGTTGGCGGCCAGGGCGATCTCCCGGATCGCGTCGCGGTCGGTCAGCACCGGCTTCCAGACGATCCGCACCGGGATGTCGGACGCGGCGTCGAGGGTCTCGGCGATCCCGCGGGACTGCGCCGCGACCTGCTCGAGCGTCTCGGGGCCGTACAGCCCCTGGCTGCCGGTGAGGAACCAGATCTCGCGGGTCTCGAAGGGGTTCTGCATGGGGCTCAGGCCTCCTGGCTGGGCTGGTCGGCGGCGTCCGCGGCGGGCTGGCCGTAGACGTTCTGGTAACGGTCGAAGAGGGAATCGACGTGGCCCTGCGCGATCGGCAGCGGCTCGCCGAGCTGGCGAGAGACGTGCACGGTGCGCGCCACCTCCTCGCACATCACGGCGGCCTTCACCGCGTCGCGGGCGTCCTTGCCGATGGTGAACGGGCCGTGGTTCTGCATCAGCACGGCCCGCGAGCGGGAGTCGCGGAGGGTCTCCACGATGCCGCGGCCGATCGAGTCGTCGCCGATGATCGCGAAGGGGCCCACGGGGATCGGGCCGCCGAACTCGTCCGCCATCATCGTCAGCACGCAGGGGATCTCCTCGCCGCGCGCCGCCCAGGCGGTCGCGTACGTCGAGTGGGTGTGCACGACCCCGCCCACGTGGTCGAGATGCGCGTACACGTAGGCGTGGGCGTCGGTGTCCGAGGAGGGGACCAGGACGGCCGGGGTGCCGTCCTCGATCTTCTTCCCGTCGAGGGTGCAGACCACCATCGCGTCCGCGGAGAGGTCGTCGTAGGAGACGCCCGAGGGCTTGATGACCATCAGGCCCGGCACGTCGGGGTCGACCGCGGGCACCCGCTCGGAGACGTTGCCGGCGGTCCACACGACGAGCCCGTTGCGGGGCAGCTCGGCGTGCAGCGCGGCGACGCGCTCGCGGGTCTCGGCCACCGCGCGCTGGGTGGCGCGGGGCAGGTCGGCGAGGACGAGGGTCATGGGGTTCCTTCCGGAGGGGTGATGCGGCCGACGGGGCGGGCCGACCAGGTCAGTCGAGGAGCTCGCCCGCGAGGCGCTCGACGGGGAGGGCGGCGCGGTAGCCGGCCAGCCAGGTGGCATGCCCGGCGGAGCCCGCGGGATCGGGGTCGAGGGTGCTCAGCTCCTGATCGGCGAAGACGACGTCGGAGAGATAGGCGCTGAGCGCCCGGCCGGCGCCCGAGCCGGCGGGGCGGCCCGCGTCGGCGGTGGCGCCGGGACCGGCGTCAGCGCTGGTCGTGACGTCGACGGCGGTGTCCCCGTCGGCCGTGCGGGCGGTGTGCGCGGCGAGCAGCGCCATGCCCCACGCGCCGCCCTCCCCGGCGGACTCGCCGAGGGCGACCGGGGTGCCGAGCGCGTCGGCGAGCACCTGCTGGGCGATGCCGCGCGTGCGGAAGATGCCGCCGTGGGCGTACATGACGTCGAGGTGCACGCCCTCGTCCTGCAGCAGCGCCTCCATGCCGACGGCGAGGGCGCCGAACGCCCCGTACAGCTGCGCGCGCAGGAAGTTCTCGAGGGTGAAGCGCGCGGACTGCTCGCGGACCACGAGCGGCCGACCGGAGGCGACGCCCGTCTGGTGCTCGCCCGAGACGTAGTTGTAGGTGAGGATCCCGCCGGCGTCGGCATCCCCCGCGGCGCCGGCGCCGAAGAGGGTCGCGTAGAGGTCCTCCGGGGACTGCGGGGCGCCGATCAGCTCCGCGAACTGGGAGAACAGCCCCAGCCAGGCGTCGAGATCGGTGGTGCAGTTGTTGGTGTGGATCATCGCGACGGGGTCGCCGGCCGGCGTCGTGACCAGGTCGATCTCCTCGCGCGGCCCGGACAGCGGACCCTCCAGGACGACCATCGCGAAGGCGCTCGTGCCCGCCGAGACGTTGCCGGTGCGCGGTTCGACGGCCTGCGTCGCGACCATGCCGGTGCCGGCATCGCCCTCCGGGGGAGCGGTGATCGCCCCGGGCTGCAGGGTGCTGCTCGGGTCGAGCAGGGCGGCGCCCTCGGCGGTGAGCCGGCCTGCGTCCTGCCCGGCGACGAGCACCTCCGGGAGCAGGTCCGGCAGCGACCAGGGCACCTCGGCGACCGCGTCGAGGGCGGCGAAGCGCTCGAGGAGCTCGGGGTCGAAGGCGTCGCCCGACGCGGCGATCGGGAACATGCCGCTCGCATCGCCGACGCCGAGCACCCGGCGCCCGGTGAGGCGCCAGTGCACGTAGCCCGCGAGGGTGGTGAGGTGTGCGAGGCGCTGGACGTGCTCCTCGCCCTGCTGCACCGCGTGGAGGAGGTGGGAGACGCTCCAGCGCAGCGGGATGTTCTGGCCGAGGGTCTCGCTGAGCAGCGCCGACGCCTCGGTGGTGAAGGTGTTGCGCCAGGTGCGGAACTCGGCGAGCTGCTCGCCGGTGGCGTCGAAGGCCAGGTAGCCGTGCATCATCGCGGAGATCCCGAGGCCGCGCAGGGAGGTCAGCTCCACGGCGTGCCGCTCGCGCACTTCGCGGGCGAGATCGGCGAAGCAGTCGGCGATCCCCGCCCACACGGAGTCCAGCGAGTAGGTCCAGGTCTCGCCGACCAGCTCGTTCTCCCAGGCGTGGGAGCCGGTGGCCAGCACGGCGCCGGTCTCGTCGATCAGGGCGGCCTTGATGCGGGTCGAGCCCAGCTCGAGGCCCAGCAGGGCGTGACCGGCGGAGATGGTCTCGGCGGGGGTGCCCGGCGCGGCGGGGGTGGGGTCGGTCGGGGACACGTCGGCGTGCGTCATGCGCCCATCCCATCAGGTCCGGCCGGGCGATGTCAACGTTCACATTCTGGGTGGGCGGGATGGGGCGAGGTGGGTTGAAGGGCGGAGGGCGGGCGGGGCGTCGGGTGATGCTGCGCGGGGCCCGGCACCCGCCGTCAGTGCGTGCGCTCGGGCCGCGTCGAGCGGCGCACCACGAGGCGCGGCGGCAGGGTCGTCGTCCCGTGCGGCGCGGGATCGGCGCCGTCGAGCACCTCGAGCAGCCTGTGCAGCGCAAGGCGCCCGAGCTCGGCGAAGGGCTGTGAGACCGTGGTCAGCGACGGGATCAGGTACTCCGCCCCGACCGTGTCGTCGTAGCCGACGACGGCCACGTCCTGCGGCACCCGCACCCCGTGCTCGTCGAGCGCGTGGAGGGCACCGATCGCCATCATGTCGTTCGCGGCGAAGATCGCGTCTGGCAGGCCGGAGGCGAGGAGTCCGCAGGTCAGCTCGTAGCCCGAGCGGGGAGTCCAGTCGCCGGGGGCGGTGGTCGTCCCGGCGATCCCGAGCTCCTCGACGGCCTGCTCGAAGCCGTGGAGGCGGGCGCGGGCGTCGAACCAGTCCGCCGGTCCGGGCAGGTGAGCGACCGTCCGCACGCCGGTCCGCGCGAGGTGGTGGACGACCTCGCGCGCGCCCCGGTGCTGGTCGACGCCCACGACGTCGACGCCCGGGGCCGACGTCGGCTGCGCCGAGACCGCGACCACCGGGATCGAGGCGGCCGCCGCGGCGACCACCGGCAGCATCCCCTCGTGCGCGGCGACGACGAGGATCCCGTCGACCCCGGAGCCGATGAGGCTCGCGCCCGCTGAGGCGTCGGCCGCTCGGGGCGCCCCGTCGGCCGTCCCGCGACGCGCGCCGTCGGCCGCCCCTGCCGTCGCGTCGGCGGCGGTCCCGACCGTCGTGAGCAGCACCGAGTAGCCGGCCTCGCGCGCGGCGGTCTCGATCGCGGTCGCCGTCTCCGCGGGGCCGAACAGCGAGGATCCGTCCGTGAGCAGGCCGATCAGCGAGGAGCGGGTCGTCTTCAGGGCGCGCGCCGCACGGTTCGGGGTGTAGCCGAGGTCGTCGATCGCCCGCTGCACCCGGTCGCGGGTCTCCGGGCGCACGATCCCCGGCTCGTTGAGCACGCGTGAGACCGTCTGATACGAGACGCCCGAGCGCGCGGCGACATCCGCCATCGAAGGGCGTCGCGTCGTGGGTGCCATGAGCGGTCCTTGGTCGTCGTAGGGGAGAAGGTGCTGGTGGGAGGGGGGAGGCGGGGTCAGGGGCGGAGACGCGTGGCCGGTGTGAGGAACGGCCTCGCCGGATCGGAGGGGCCGAGATCGCGGAGCCCGGGGAGGCGATCCCGCCGGGCTTCGTTGTCGATGCATGACCCCCCTGGTAGACCGCTGAAGGTCCCGGCCGCGCTTCCATGTGAACGTTAGCATCGTGCATCTCGCCCGCCTCAGACTGCAGTCGTCGGACACGAGGCGCATGACCCGGGCCCGACGGGCCCACCGCTCCACCGACGACCCGTCGGCCGCGACGGCACGGACGCCGCCTGGCCGCACGTCACCCCGGAGCACCGCGAGGAACACCGTGACGACGTCGTACACACGCCAGCGCACGATCTTTGGCCGGCACATCTACGCGATGGGCGGCAACCTGCAGGCCGCGAAGCTCTCCGGCGCGAACATCAAGCGCGTGAACATGCTCCTGTTCGTGAACATGGGCCTGCTCTCCGCGGTCGCGGGCAACGTCTATTCGGCCCGCTCCAACAGCGCGCAGCCGGGCGCCGGCATCATGTTCGAGCTCGACGCGATCGCCGCAGTCTGGGACCTCGGTGTGTTGACCGCCACTTTGCAACGATGTAAATTCTGGGTCAGCAGACGGACGACGATCGGATGCCCCCGCGCCGCAGAGGTTGCGAGGTCCCGACCACGAAGAGGTGGACCGCATGACGCCGACATTCCCACGCCCCGGGACCCCAGCCCCGGGCTCGATCCCCATCCCGGGCGGCACCACCGCCGGGTCCAGCCCCACCCGGCCCAGCCCTGCCGGCCCCACCCGCCGCACCCTCCTCAAGGGCCTCGGCGGGATCGGTGCCCTGGGCGCGGCCGGCAGCCTCGCGGCCTGCTCCGGCGCGAGCGCCCGCGGCACTGAGGACATCGCCTACTGGCACCTGCTCTCCGGTCCGGACGGCGTCACCATGAGCGAGCTGATCGACGGCTACATGGCCACCGACGGCGCCGCCCGCGTGCAGCAGACCGTGCTCGGCTGGGGCGCCCCGTACTACACGAAGCTCGCGATGGCCTCGGCGGGCGGCCGCGCCCCCGACCTCGCGGTCATGCACGCCGCGCGCGTCCCCGGCTACGCCCCGGGCGGCCTGCTCGACGAGTGGGACCTCGACCTGCTCGGCGAGTTCGGCGTCCACCAGGAGGACTTCCCGGAGCTGATCTGGGAGAAGATGGTCGTGGACGGCAAGCTGACCTGCATCGCGCTCGACTCGCACCCGTTCGTCCTCTACTACAACACCGAGATCGCCGAGGCGGCGGGGGTGCTCGGCAGCGACGGCCTGCTGCTGCCCACCGACACCCCCGAGGACTTCCGCGCCCTCGCCCTCGAGCTCGGGGCGAAGGCCCCCAGCGGCTACGGGCTCAGCTGGGGTTATCTCGGCGACGGCTCCAACCAGTGGCGCATGTTCTCGACCTACTACACGCAGCTAGGCGGAACGATCGACCTGCCCGTCGGCGGCACCATGGGCTACCAGGAGGAGCTGGTCGTCGAGGCGATCGAGTGGATCCTCTCCCTGATCGACGGCGAGGTCGGCAACCCCGGCCACGACGGCGGCACCGCCATCTCCGAGTTCGCCACCGGCGGCAGCGGCGCGTTCTACGGCGGCGTCTGGGAGACCGGCAGCTACAAGAACGAGGGGCTGCCCTTCGACATGACGGTGATCCCCGGGGTCTTCGGCGAGCCGACGGCCTACGCCGACTCCCACTCGTTCGTGCTCCCGCACCAGAGTTCTCCGGATCCCGAGCGGCGCCGGGCCGTCCACGGCCTCGTCGCCCACCTGCTCAAGAGCTCTCTCGCCTGGGCCGGCGCGGGCCACATCCCCGCCTACACCCCGGTGATCGAGGACCCCGGCTATGCGGACCTCGTCCCGCAGTCCCACTACGCCGACGCGATCGACCACCTGGTCTACGACCCGCCCGCCTGGTTCACCGGCTCGGGCAGCGACTTCCACACCTACTTCGGCAACGACATGCAGAACGTGTGGGCGCGGCGCACCGACCCGCTCGAGGGCTGGAACGCCTTCGTCGCCCGCATCAACGACCTGCTCGCCAAGCCGAGCCCGATGTGACCGGCCCCGTCGAAGGAGACGAGAGATGACCACCGCCGACGGCCTGACCGCTCCCAGCGGTCCCCGCGCCGCCCAGCCCGCACACACCGCCCAGCCCCCGTCGGCCGCCGCCGACGGAGCCGACCGCGCCGAGGGCCGACGCCGACGCCGCCGCGCCGAGAACCTGCGCGGCTGGATCTACTGCCTGCCGTTCCTCGCCGCGTTCGGCCTCTTCCTCATCTGGCCCACGATCTACGGCCTGTGGATGAGCTTCACCGGCACCAGCCTGGCCGGCACCAACACCGGCTTCGTCGGCCTCGCCAACTGGACCGAGGCGCTCAGCGATCCGAACGTGTGGACCTCGCTCGGCAACACGGCCTGGTTCACGGTCCTGTCCACCATCCCGCTCGTGCTCATCGCCATGGGTCTCGCGATCCTGGTGAACATCGGCCTGCCCGGCCAGTGGTTCTGGCGGCTCGCATTCTTCCTGCCGTTCCTGCTGGCCTCGACCGTCGTGTCGAAGTTCTGGAACTGGATGTACAACCCGCAGCTGGGCCTCGTGAACACGGTGCTGGGCTGGTTCGGGATCACCGGCCCCGCGTGGTTGCAGGATCCGAACACCGCGATGATCGCCGTCGTGATGACGACCGTGTGGTGGACGATCGGCTTCAACTTCCTGCTGTACCTCGCCGCGCTGCAGAACATCCCCGACCAGCTCTACGAGGCGGCCTCGCTCGACGGCGCCGGGCGCTGGCGGACGTTCCTCTCCATCACCCTGCCGCAGCTCGCCCCGACCACGGTGCTGGTGCTCGTGCTGCAGCTGCTCGCCTCGCTCAAGGTCTTCGACCAGATCTACCAGATGACCGGTGGCGGCCCCGGCGGCTCGACCCGTCCGGTGCTGCTGTACATCTACGAGGTCGGCTTCACCGGCTACCGGCTGGGCTACGCCTCGGCGATCTCCTACATCTTCTTCTTCCTGATCATCGCGATCTCCATCGCGTACATGGTCATCTCGAGCCGACGGAGCGTGAAGGCATGAGCGCCGCGAACCCCACCAGTCCCACGGCCGACGCCGCCGTCGGCTCCCGCGACGGCTCGACCGGGGGCGCGAGCGCCCGCCCGGGTGCGGCCGACGGGGTCCGCCGCCGACGCCGGACCGACCCGGCGCGCGTGGTCGCCTTCGTCATCCTCGCGATCCTCGCCCTGCTCTGGCTCGTGCCCGTGCTGTGGGCGGCGCTGACCTCGTTCAAGACCGAGGCCGAGGCCGCCGCGATGCCGGTGACGATCATCCCCGAGAACGGCTTCACCCTCGAGGCCTACATCACCGTGCTGACCTCGGGCCAGGTGCCGCGGTGGGCGTGGAACAGCCTGATCACCTCGACGGCGGTCACGATCATCACCGTGGTCATCTCGGCCCTGGCCGGCTATGCGCTCAGCCGCATGGACTTCGCGGGGCGGAAGGCGATCATCGCCCTCATCGTCGGCTCGATCATGATCCCCGGCCAGATCCTCATCGTCCCGCTGTTCCACCTCATGCTGGGGCTGAACCTCGTGGACACCTACTGGGGGATCATCCTGCCGCAGGTGGTCGCGGCCCCGATGGTGTTCATCCTGATGAAGTTCTTCGACCAGATCCCGCGGGAGCTCGAGGAGGCCGCGCTGATGGACGGCGCGAGCCGGCTGAAGATCCTGCTCAGCATCGTGCTACCGCTATCCCGGCCGATCCTCGGCGCCGTGTCGATCTTCGTGTTCATCGGCGCGTGGAACAACTTCCTGTGGCCGTTCATCGTGGTCAACGACGCGAGCCTGATGACCCTGCCCACCGGTCTGCAGACCGTGATCAGCGCCTACGGCATCCAGTACGCGCAGAACATGGCTCAGGCGATGCTCGCGGCGCTGCCGCTGATCGTGGTGTTCCTGTTCTTCCAGCGGCAGATCATCAAGGGCATCTCGACGACGGGCATCGCCGGAGCCTGACCACTCTCCCGGCGGTTACCGCACGGTAGCGGCGTCTGAGGGAGCATGTTCGCCGCCACATGCTCCCTCAGGCGCCGTCACCCGTGGTGATGAGCCGGCGCGCCGTGGCCGCTAGGGCCTGCCGGGGCGGACGAGCCCCGACTCGTAGGCGAGGACCACCAGCTGCGAGCGGTCGCGGGCGGCGAGCTTCGCGAGCAGCCGGCTGACGTAGGTGCGGGCGGTGGCCGGGCTGAGGTGCAGGCTCCTGCCGATCTCGGCGTTGGACTCGCCGCGACCGATCCGCGCCAGGACCTCCCGCTCGCGGTCGGTGAGCGCTGCGATCAGGTCGGGCCGCGTCCCGCCGGCGAGGCCCTCCGCGAGGGCGCCCAGCACCGTGGTGGTGACCGCGGGCGAGACGAGGGCGTCCCCGGCGGACACGCTCCGGATCGCCCGGCGCAGGTCCTCGGGGGCGATGTCCTTCAGCAGGTAGCCGGCGGAGCCCGCGCGGATCGCGGCGAGCACGTCCTCGTCATCGTCGAAGGTGGTCAGGACCACGACCTTCACCCCGGCCAGATCGGGGTCGGCCACGATCTCCGCCGTCGCGGAGATCCCGTCGCGCCGGGGCATGCGGATGTCCATGAGCACCACGTCGGGCCGTTCGGCGCGCACGACGCGCAGCCCGGCCTCGCCGTCGGCTGCCTCGCCGACCACGCGGATGTCGCCGTCGTGCTGGGCGAGGGTGCGCAGGCCGGTGCGCACCAGCTCCTGATCGTCGACCAGCACCACGCGGATCATGGGCACCTCACTGGAGTCTCGTGGGAAGGGACGCCTCGACGACGAAGCCGCCGTCGGGGGAGGGGCCGGCCGTGAGCGTCCCGCCCAGCAGCCGCACCCGCTCGGTCATGCCGACGAGGCCGTGCCCGCCCGACGTCGGCCCGCCCGACGTCGGTGCTTGCCCGCCCGACGCCGTCGCGCCCTCGTCGGCCACCGGCGCGCTGTCGCCGGCTGCCGGAGTGCCTCCGTCGGCGGCCGAGCGACCGGCGCCGTCGTCGGCGATCCGCAGGTGCAGCCGGCCGTCGCGGATCTGCGCACGGACCGTGGCGCGGTCGGTTCCGGCATGGCGCAGCACGTTGGTCAGCGACTCCTGGACCACCCGGAACGCGGCGGTGTCGACCGGACCGGGGAGGTCGGCGGGTTCGACCTCGACGTCGAGGGCGACGGCGAGGCCGGCGGCCCCCGCCTCGGCCGCGAGCTCGGGCAGGGCGACGAGCGACTGCGGCCCGCGCCCCGCGGAGACCTGCTCCGGGGCGGGACCCCCGTCGGACGGGACGCCCCCGCCGGAGTGCCCCTCGGGGGATCGCAGCAGCCGGACCATGACGCGCAGCTCCCGCAGCGAGCGACCGGCCGCATCCCGGATCCGCGCGAAGGCCTCGCGCGCCTCCTCGTCCCGCGCGCCCACCGCCTCGCCGCCCGCCCCGGCGTGGAGCGAGATGACCGAGAGGGTGTGGCCGACGGTGTCGTGCAGATCCCGCGAGATCCGCTCCCGCTCGGACTGGATCCGCAGGTCCGCCTCGCGGGCCAGCTGGGCCGCGGTGAGCCGGGCGATCTCCGCCTGCTGCCGCTCCCGCAGCCGCCGCGTGCGCAGCCCGTCGCCGAGCGCGATCGCCGCCGCGAACAGCGCCACGTTGGTGACCGACTCGTAGCCGAGCACCACGCCGATCGACTCCCCGCCCTCGAGCAGCCGGAACGCCGTGGAGACCAGCAGCGAGACCGCCGCCGCACCGACTGCCCAGCGCCACCTCCCCGCCTCCGCCGCGGAGAACAGCGCCGCGAGGATCGGGACGGCCACGCCGATCGGCGGATAGTCGCGCGTGTAGTACGCGAACATCGCGAGCACGCTCAGTACGAGCACGGTGCGCGGCATCGAGCGGCGCAGCAGGAGCAGCGCGCCGAACCCCGCGGCGAAGAGGATCGCGAGAGCGTCCGCCGGGCGGGCGCCGCGATCGTTCGTCAGGATCACCAGGGTCAGCGCGAGGGCGACGAGCACGGCGAGCAGCAGGTCCACGGCGCGCGGTGGCAGCCGCCGACGGCGCCGCCCGGCCGGGGGCGGGGCCGCGGACGGCCCCGACATCGTCTCGCTCACGCTTTCCAGACTACGGGGGCTGCCCGGACCGGAACCCCGACCCCGGGCCGCGGCGAGGTCGCCTCCCGACGACCTCGGGTGTCGCCTGCACGCGACCCCGGGAACGCGCGAGGGCCGATGTGCACCGGGGCCGACGATCCCTAGCGTGCCGGTATGACCTCGCAGAACCTGTCCACCCGTCCGTCCTCCGCCCCGCCCCGTCGGTCCTGGCCGGGCCTACCCTGGCTCGCCGTCGTGGGTCTCGCGCTGCTCGCGGTGCCGCGGGTGGTGCTGCACGACCTGGACCTGATCCACGAGGGCACCTTCGTGAACCTGCTGTTCGTGGTGGTCCCGCCGCTGGTGTGGATCCTCGTCGTGCTACTCGCCCGGGTGCCGCGGCCCTTCCTGACGGTGCTCACGATCGGCGCCGTGCACGGCGTGCTCCTCGCGCTCACCCATCAGCTGCTGTGGGGCGCCGCCTTCCCGGGCGGCAGCCCGCGGCTCGGCGGGAACCTCGCCGGCCTCGACCCGCTGCTGCAGGAGGTGCTGGTCCGTGCCGCCGCGGTGATGTCGAGCCTGGTCACGGGGCTGGTGGTGGGCGTCGTGGTGGGGCTCGTCGCGGCGCTGCTCGCGCGGGTCGCCGGCAGCGCGCGGGCGGTGTCGGCCCGGTGAGCGGGGAGGGGCCGACGGGCCCGACGGGCGCCCCGAGCCCGTGGCGGCTCCTCGGCGCGGGGCTGCTCGGGGCCGTCGGCGGGTTGCTCGCGGCGCTGATCCTCACGGATCTGCTGGCGGCCGCGGTCGTGCGCGGCGGTGAGGTGCCACTGGGTGTGCTGGTGCTGTCCGCGGTGGGCCTGCCGCTCGGCGCCGTGGCCGGGGCGGTGCTCGGGGCGCTGCTGGCATGGCGCGCGGCGGGCCGCGGCGAGGACCCCGACGCGGGCGAAGGCTGACGCGGGCGCAGCCTGACGCGCCGACCAGGCCCACCAGCCCCTCCTCAGCCCGCGCCAGTCCGTTACCGGCGGGTAGCGGCGGCTGAGGGAGCATGTTCGCCGCACGATGCTCCCTCAGGCGCCGTGGAGTCGGTCGGGTCGGGGCGCGGCGGGGGGGGCGGGGCGTGGCGGGGGCGTGGCCGGGGGTCGGGCGAGGCGTGGGGTGCGGGGTGCGGGGTGGGGCTTGAGGTGGGGACTGCTCAGCGCAGGTAGGTGACGACCCGGAAGCGCAGCCCGTCGGCCGACTCGTGCCAGCCCCCCGCGGGATCCGTCCCGGCCAGGCGGAAGTCGGCGGGGATCGCGGGGGCGAGGGTGTCGCCGGCGACCTCGAGGTCGATCTCGGTGACCACCAGGACCTCCGCCACCTCCATCGCCGCGGCGTAGATCGTGCCGCCGCCGATCACCCAGGTGGTCACCCCGGGGCCGGCCTCGCCCGCCGCGAGCTCGAGCGCCTCGGGCAGCGAGCGGGCGCGCACGGCGCCGGGCAACTCGAGGTCGTCGTCGCGGGTGATGACGATGTTGGTGCGTCCGGGCAGGGGGCGGAAGCGCGGGGGGAAGGACTCCCAGGTGCGGCGCCCCATGACGACGGGGCTGCCGGAGGTGGTGCGGCGGAAGTGCTTCAGGTCCTCCGGCAGGTGCCAGGGCATCGTGCCGCCGGCGCCGATCACGCCGCCGCGGGCCTGCGCCCAGATCATCCCGATCCCGGGCACCTCGGTCGCGGCGGAGTCGGCCGTGCCGGCCCCGTCGGCCGCACTCACCCCTGCGGCCGCACCGGCCCTGTGGCCGGCGTCCACCGCACCGACCCCGTCGGCCGCACTCACACCGCCACCGGTGCCTTGATCCCCGGATGGTGCTGGTAGCCCACGATCTCGATGTCCTCGAGCTCGTACTCGAGGATCGAGGCGGGCCGACGGTTCAGCCGCAGCGTCGGGTACGGGAACGGCTCCCGCGCGAGCTGCCGCTCCACCTGCTCGACGTGGTTGTCGTAGATGTGGCAGTCCCCGCCGGTCCACACGAAGTCGCCGACCTCGAGGTCCGTCTGCTGCGCGACCATGTGGGTCAGCAGCGCGTAACTCGCGATGTTGAACGGGACGCCGAGGAACAGGTCGGCGCTGCGCTGGTACAGCTGGCAGGACAGCTTCCCGTCATGCACCTCGAACTGGAACAGGGCGTGGCAGGGGGCGAGCGCCATGGCGGGGATGTCGGCCGGGTTCCAGGCGGAGACGATCAGGCGCCGCGAGTCGGGGTTCGTGCGGATCTGCTCGACGACGTCGGTGATCTGGTCGATTACGCCGCCGTCGGGCGTGGGCCAGGAGCGCCACTGCGCCCCGTAGACCGGGCCGAGGTCGCCGTCCTCGTCGGCCCACTCGTCCCAGATGGTCACCCCGCGCTCCTGCAGCCAGCGCACGTTGGTGTCGCCGCGCAGGAACCACAGCAGCTCCAGGAACACCGACCGGGTGTGCACGCGCTTGGTGGTCAGCAGCGGGAAGCCGTGCGAGAGGTCATAGCGGATCTGCCGACCGAACAGGCTGCGCGTGCCGGTCCCGGTCCGGTCGCCCTTCGCGGCGCCGGTCTCGAGCACCTCGCGCAACAGGTCCTCGTAGGGGGTGGGGATGGTGGTCACCGGGGGAGCTCCTCGAGGTCGACGGCGGACGGGTCGGGGGCGGTTGTCTCGGAGTCGGGCCGGTCGGAGACGATCGGGTCGACGGAGGTCGGCTCGGAGGTGGTCTGCGCGCGGCGGCCGACGGCGGTCGAGTCGCGCGTGACCAGCGTGTAGGGCACGTCCACGGTCCGGGGCGGGCCGTCGTAGCCCGCGATCCGCTCGGCGATCAGGTCGAGCACGGTGGCGGCGAGCTGCTGCTTGTCGGGGGAGATGGTGGACAGCGACGGGGAGGTGAAGGGGGCGTCGGGGGTGTCGTCGTAGCCGATCACGGCGACGTCGTCCGGCACCCGACGGCCCAGGCGGCGCAGCCTGGCGAGCACGCCGATCGCGAGGTCGTCGTTCGCGCACACCACCCCGTCGACGTCCGGCATGCGCTCGAGGAGCGCCGCCATCCCGACGAAGCCATCCTGGCGATGCCAGTCCCGCACCTCCTGCAGCACGGCGGAGGCGGGGTCCATGCCGTGCTCGCGCAGGGCCCGCTTGAAGCCGGCACGGCGCAGCGTACCCGAGCTGTGCGGCTGCTCCCCGTGGGGCGAGGTGATCGCGCCGAGGAAGCCGAGCCGTGTGCGGCCCTGCGCGATGAGGTGCGACGTCGCGTCGAAGGAGGCCGCCTCGTTGTCGATGCGCACGTAGTCCGACCCACGCGGCAGCGCCTCCGGCAGGTGCTCGCCGATGAAAACGGTGGGCTGGCTGGTGTGATCCATGCGCGCCAGCTCCTCCTCCCACAGGTGCAGCGGGTTGAAGATGACGCCGTCGCCGAGCACGCGCTCGAAGCCCTGCAGCACGGTGCGCTCCGCCTCGGGGCCGCCCTCCGTGGTGTGCACGATGATCGTCAGCCGCCGCCGCTGGGCCGCCTCGATGAACTCCTGCGCGATGTCGGAGAAGTAGGTGAAGGTCAGCGACGGCAGCGCGAGCGTGATCATCCCCGACGACCCGGTGCGCAGCTGCTGCGCGGCGACCTGCGGGCGGTAGCCCACCTGCGCGATGGCGGCCTGCACCCGCTCGCGGGTCTCGGGCTTCACGTGCGGGTAGTCGTTGACGACGTTCGAGACCGTCTTGATCGACACCCCGGCCAGCTCGGCGACGTCGCGCAGCCGCGGCGGGCGGTGCCGACCGGTCGGCGGGGCGGGGGGAGTCATGGCGATGATTCTCGCACCGACGGGGGAGCGGTGGCGGGCGCCGGGCCGAGGTCACGTCGCGCGGCGGGGTGCGGCGCCCGAAACCCCCGCAGACTTGGGGGAATTCGGCCCGAATAAGCCCAAGTCTGTGGGGGTTCTCGCCGCGGGGGTCGGGGGACGAGGGGAGAATGTCCGTTGACTCGCCGCCCGCCCTGTGACAGGCTTGTTTGCAACGTTGTAGAACTTGGACTGCAGCGTCTACTCAGCAGCGCCCACACCGCTCAGCCCCGCCCGGCCCGGTCCGTCGCATCGTCGCGACCCGGCCCCGCCCCGAAGGATCCTCACTGTGGCCTCGACCCTCGCCCTCACCCTGAACCCCGCCTTCCGCGTCGCCCCCGTGCGCCGCCGCACCTTCGGCGCCTTCGTCGAGCACCTCGGCCGGTGCGTCTACACCGGCATCTTAGAACCGGAGCACCCGAGCGCCGACGAGGACGGCTTCCGCACCGACGTCCTCGCCCTCACCCGCGAGCTCGGCGTGAGCTCCGTGCGCTACCCGGGCGGCAACTTCGTCTCCGGCTACCGCTGGGAGGACGGCGTCGGCCCGGTCGAGGAGCGCCCCGCCCGCCACGACCTCGCCTGGCACTCCACCGAGCCGAACACCGTGGGCCTCGACGAGTTCATGGCCTGGGCGAAGAAGGCCGAGGTCGAGCCGATGTACGCCGTGAACCTCGGCACCCGCGGCATCGAGGAGGCCCTCGACGTCCTGCAGTACGCGAACGCCCCCACCGGCATCGCCCTGTCCGACCAGCGCGCCGCGAACGGCCACGAGGAGCCCTACGGCATCCGGATGTGGTGCCTCGGCAACGAGATGGACGGCCCCTGGCAGGCCGGTCACAAGACCGCGGAGGAGTACGCCCGCATCGCCACCGAGGCGGCCCGACTGATGAAGCAGGAGGATCCGGAGCTCGAGCTCATCGCGTGCGGCTCCTCCAGTTCCTCCATGGAGACCTTCGCGGCCTGGGAGAACACCGTCCTCACGGAGTCCTATGACCTCGTCGACATGATCTCCGCCCACGCCTACTACTCGGAGAAGGACGGCGACCAGGCCTCCTTCCTCGCGTCGGCCGACGACATGGACCACTTCATCGACTCCGTCGTCGCGACCGCGGATCACGTGCGCGCGAAGCTCAAGCGCGAGAAGCGGATCATGATCAGCTTCGACGAGTGGAACATCTGGTACCAGCACCGCGCCGAGTCCCGCCCGCCGAGCGGCGATGACTGGCCCGTCGCTCCGGTGCTGCTCGAGGACACCTACAACGCGATGGACGCGGTGGTCTTCGGCAACCTGCTGATCTCCCTGCTGCGCCACAGCGACCGCGTCGCCTCCGCCTCCCTCGCCCAGCTGGTCAACGTGATCGCCCCGATCATGACCGCCCCCGGCGGTGACGCCTGGAAGCAGACCACCTTCCATCCCTTCGCCCTCACTTCCGCGCACGCCCGCGGCGAGGTGCTCGACGTCCGCCTGGACTCGCCGCGCTTCGAGAACGCCCGCTTCGGCAGCAGCGCCTCCGGCGACGCCGTCGCCACCTGGGACGAGGAGTCCGGTGCGCTCAGCGTGTTCGTCGTGAACCGCGGGGCCGACGAGGAGCTCGCCCTCGACGCCGACCTCTCCTCCTTTGGCGACCTCGAGCTGGTCGAGGCCGTCACCCTGCACCACGAGGACCCCTACGCCGCCAACACTCAGGACGCCCCGGAGACCGTGGTCCCCGCGGCGAACGATTCGATCGCGCTCGAGGACGGCCGGCTCGTCGGCTCCCTCCCTGCGATCTCCTGGTCCCTCGTCCGCCTCGCCCGCCGCTGACCCGTCGGCCCCCTGAACAGGAGCACCTGCACCATGACCGAGAACGCGCCCACCCTCGCGAGCGACCTCGTCTCCGCGCTGACCACCCCCGCCGGCGGGTCCACCGGACCCAGCGCCCGCCGCACCACCGGACCCGCCCGGGTCGTGGTGGACCTGGACCTGCCGGGGGCCACGATCTCCCGGCATCTGTATGGCCATTTCGCCGAGCATCTGGGTCGGTGCATCTACGGCGGGTTCTTCGTCGGCGAGGACTCGGAGATCCCCAACACCCGCGGCATCCGGGACGATGTGGTGGCGGCGCTGCGGGCGCTGCATATCCCGAACCTGCGCTGGCCGGGAGGCTGTTTCGCGGACGAGTACCACTGGAAGGACGGCATCGGGCCGCGCGAGCAGCGGCCGCGGATGGTGAACTCCCACTGGGGTGATGTCGTGGAGGACAACTCCTTCGGCACCCACGAGTTCCTCGACCTGGTCGAGTTGTTGGGCACCGAGGCGTACGTGAACGGGAACGTCGGCTCGGGCACGGTGCAGGAGATGAGCGAGTGGATCGAGTACCTGACCCGTGCGGATGACTCGCCGATGGCGGCGCTGCGCCGCCAGAACGGTCGGGACGAGCCGTGGAAGGTGCCGTTCTTCGGGATCGGCAACGAGTCCTGGGGCTGCGGTGGGAACATGCGCGCCGAGGACTACGCGGCGCTCGCGCGTCAGTACTCGACCTTCGTCCGCGACCACGCCGGCAACCAGGTCACCCGCATCGCGGCCGGTGCCTCTGATGGTGACCTCGGGTGGACCGAGTCGCTCATGCGCGCGGTTACGAACGTCGAGCACGCCGACGGGAAGGCCGGCCCCTACCAGGCGATCTCCCTGCACTACTACACGATGTCGGGGCCGTGGTCGGACAAGGGCTCGGCCACCGAGTTCACCGAGGACGAGTGGTACCTGACCCTCTCCCGCGCCGCCCGCGCCGAGGAGCACGTGGCCCGCCACGCCACCGTCATGGACCGCTACGACCCGCACCGCAAGGTGGGTCTGGTCCTGGACGAGTGGGGCACCTGGTGGAACGTCGAGCCGGGCACCAACCCCGGCTTCCTGTACCAGCAGAACACGATGCGCGACGCCCTGGTCGCCTCGATCCACTTCGACGGCTTCCACCGTCACGCGGACCGTCTGATCATGGCGAACATCGCGCAGACCGTGAACGTGCTGCAGGCGATGATCCTCACCGATCCGGACACCGGCGCGCTGGTGCTCACGCCGACCTACCACGTGTTCGCCATGAACGCAGGGCACCAGGACGCCGCCGCGCTCGACGCCCACGTGCTCCTGCCCGAGGAGTCCGCGGTGATCGAGGGGCGGGCGCTGCCCCGGATCTCCGCCTCCGCTTCGCTGCGGTCCGCGGAGGACACCGCGCTGATCTCGCTCTCCAACCTCGACGCCGCCGAGCCCCGCACCCTGGTGCTGGACCTGCGCGGCCGCGAGGTGGTGGGCCACACCGCGACCGTGCTCACCGGCGCCTCGACCGCCGCGCACAACACCCCCGAGCAGCCCGAGGCCGTCGCGCCCGTGCCGCTCACGGACGTGCGCGAGCACCCGGCCGGGCTCGAGGTCACCCTGCCGCCGCACTCCGTGGCGACGGTGCAGCTGCAGCTCGGCTGACCCGCGGAGGAGGCCCGACGGGCCGCCCCTCGTCGGGGCGGCCCGCGCCGCCGCGTCACCGCCGGTCGACTTACTGCGTCGCCGCGCCCAGCCCGCCTACTGGTACGACACGAACCAGGGCCGCGGCTCGACGGCGTAGGTCTCCTCGGGCGTGAAGGTGGGGGAGTCCTCGTCGTAGAAGTTCTTCCACGCCATGAAGATCCCCTCCGGCAGGCCCTGCTGCAACGCGTTCCAGGTGGCGAGCTTGTCGCCGGGCGCACCGTGGCCGTCGGCGTGGAGGGTGATCGCGAGCTCCGTCCGGGAAGTGTCGATCGTCTCCCGCTCGGTGACCATCCGCAGCGTGAACTGGTGCAGGATCAGCAGCTTCTGCGGCAGGCCATGCTCGGCGGTGAGGTCCGCCAGCCACGTGACCACCGAGTTCACCTCCGCCCCGGTGACCGATCCGATCTGCTCGAGGTGCTTCTGGCCGGGCTTCAGCCGCCACTCGGAGTCCAGAGCGAGGCCGACGTGCGGCTCGAGCAGCAGCTCCTCGTAGCGCTGCGCCTGGGTGAGGAAGTCGGTGGTGCCGGGCTGGAGATCCAGCACCACGTACACCCCGGCCTCGCCCGCCGCGTCGACCCACTCCCGCAGTGAGTCCACGGAGAGCTCCCGCGAGTAGTCGCCGTCGCCGCCGGGGGTGTCCGCGGCGATCGTCGCGATGATCTCGAAGGCGGGGATCACCAGCTCGTCGGTGAGTCCCTGGTAGTCGGCGGCGAGCTGCTGCGTGCGGGCGATCGTCTCCTCGAGCCCCTGCTCACCGAGGATCCCCAGCGAGGGCACGCCGGGGGAGCCGTAGGCCGCGACCATCCGCCGACCGGGGAAGGCGATCTGCCCTCCGCCCGGCAGTTCCGGGGTCGTCGCGGCGCGCTCGAGGGCGCCGGCGAGGCCGTCGCTCGCGCCGAAGCTCTCGCCGAGGGCGAGCACGCCCGTCGTCGGATCATTGCCGACGGCGGCACGGGCCGCGGCCACGGAATCGGAGCTCCGGCCCAGCTGCCCGCCGGGCACCTGGGCGACGGTCCCGCCGGCGGCGGTGACCAGGGCCGACGCGACCGGCGCGGCGGGCAGGGCCTGCTCCGGGTCCAGCAGCAGGGTGAGTCGTTCGGGGGCGGCGCCGACGGTGACCGTCGGCAGGTCGGCGGAGGGATCCTCCGCGGCGAGGTCTACCTCGAGGATGTCCCGGCCCTCACCGAGTGCGCCGGCATCCTGGCCCGCGGGGATCAGCAGGGTGCGCGCGCCGAGCCGGTCCAGCTCCTCGCCCAGCTGCTCCTCGGTGATCTCCCCGTCGGGGCCGACGAGCAGCGGCAGGCGCGCCGGCCCGGTGAGCGCGGCGAGGGCGTCCCCCGCTTCGGCGGGGGCGAGCGCGACCACGTCCGCAGACTCGACGAGCAGGGCGCTCAGCGAGAGCGCGGTCGCGGCGGGGGAGGCGGCGGGGAGGACGGCCGACGGGGTCGGGTCGGCGACGAAGACGATGCCCGCCTCGTCGGTGTCCGTGCAGGCCGCGAGGGTGGGGAGGGCGGGGACGGCCGCGATCGCGACTGCCGTGCGGGCGAGCGCCCGGCGGGTCAGCAGCGGCCCGGCGCCCCCGTCGGCCGATCCGCCGCTCCGCGCCCCTGGAACGGACCCTCCGGTGCGTCGTGCTCCCACTGCCTCACGCCCTTCCCGTCGCGGCGGCGCGGGGTGTCTCCCCGGCCTGCGGCCGTCGCCATGGTGGCAGATCCGCCCCGCGAAAGGTGATTCTCGTGTCGGTTCCGGCCCAGAACGCGGGATCTGCGCCGAGACCCCGTACGTTGAAGGGGCGGACGCCGCGGCGGGACCCGTTCCCGCGCGCTCCACCACAGACCTCTGTCCCTGTCCCTCCGTCGAAGGAAACCTCCTCCATGCCCTCCCCCCGCACCAAGCTCTCCGCTCCGCCGCGCCTGCCGAAGAACGGCATGCGCATCACCCCGCTCGGCGGCCTCGGCGAGGTCGGCCGCAACATGACGGTGTTCGAGCACGCCGGCAAGCTGATGATCGTCGACTGCGGCGTTCTCTTCCCCGAGGAGCACCAGCCCGGCATCGATGTGATCCTCCCGGACTTCACCTCGATCCGCGACCGCCTCCAGGACATCGAGTGCATCGTCCTCACCCACGGCCACGAGGACCACATCGGCGGTGTCCCGTACCTGCTCAAGGAGCGCGCGGACATCCCGCTGATCGGCTCCGAGCTGACTCTCGCCTTCCTCACCGCGAAGCTCAAGGAGCACCGCATCACTCCCAAGACCGTGCAGGTCGAGGCGGGGCAGAAGCATCGCGCCGGGGTCTTCGACCTCGAGTTCGTGGCCGTGAACCACTCCATCCCGGACAGCCTCGCGGTGTTCATCCGCACCAAGGCCGGGACCGTGCTGTGCACCGGCGACTTCAAGATGGACCAGTTCCCGCTCGACGGCCGCATCACCGACCTGCGGGCCTTCGCGCGCCTCGGCGAGGAGGGCGTGGACCTCTTCCTCACTGACTCCACCAACGCCGAGGTCCCCGGCTTCACGATGAGCGAGCGCGACCTCACCCCCGCGATCGACCGGGTCTTCGCCACCTCGCCGCGCCGCATCATCGTCTCGAGCTTCGCCAGCCACGTGCACCGCATCCAGCAGGTGCTCGACGCCGCGCACGCCGCCGGCCGCAAGGTCGCCTTCGTCGGCCGCTCCATGGTGCGCAACATGAAGATCGCGAGCGACCTCGATTACCTCGACATCCCCAAGGGACTCGTCGTCGACTTCCGCAAGATCCAGTCGATGCCCGACCACAAGGTCACCCTGATCTGCACCGGCTCCCAGGGTGAGCCGATGGCGGCGCTGGCCCGCATGGCCAACGGCGACCACCAGATCCAGGTGGGCGAGGGTGACACGGTGCTCATGGCCTCCTCGCTGATCCCCGGCAACGAGAACGCGATCTACGGGATCATCAACAAGCTCACCGACCTCGGCGCGAACATCGTCCACAAGGGCAACGCGAAGGTCCACGTCTCCGGTCACGCGAGCGCCGGCGAGCTCGTGTACTGCTACAACATCGTGAGGCCCAAGAACGTCATGCCGGTGCACGGCGAGTCCAAGCACCTCCACGCCAACGCCGAGCTGGCCCGCAAGACGGGTGTGCCGGAGAAGAACGTGGTCATCGCGCAGGACGGCGTGACCGTCGACCTCATCGCCGGCCAGGCGAAGATCTCCGGCAAGGTCGAGGCCGGGCTCGTGTACGTCGACGGGCAGACCATCGGCGCCGCCACCGAGGACACCCTCGCCGAGCGCCGGCTGCTCTCCGGCGGCGGCGTGGTCACCGTGGTCGCGCTGATCGACCCGAAGACCCACAAGCCGGTCGAGCCGGTCGAATTCCTCACCAAGGGTTTCGTCCACGACAAGAAGACCTTCCAGGGCGCCGCCGCGCAGGTCGAGAAGGCCCTCGTCCAGACCCGGACCGACGGCATCGACGACATCGCGAAGATCGAGGAGATCGTCGTCGAGACCGTCAGCACCCACCTGCGCCGCACCTACCGCCGCGAGCCCGCGGTGATGGCCGTGGTCATCGACGCCTGAGCGGGCGTTCGGGGCCGACGGACGCTCCGTCGGCCCCGCCCTGCTCTCCGACGGCCCCTCCGGCCCGCCTCGCGGCGGCGCGGGAGGGGCCGTCGGCGTGGGCGTCACGTGCGGAGTCCAGGGCGGGGGCGTCGGCGGGATGCTGCCTGGCGGAGCGCTCGCGAATAGCCCAGCGCGCCCGCTTCGCCCCGGCGTCCCACTCCGTGGACGATGTGCGCGAGGTCACCACGTGGGAACGTTCGGGGCCTAGGCTTCAGGGATGTTCTCCTGCCTCTCGCCCGGCGCACTCGGGCTCACCCTGGACCACACCACCGCCATCGATCTCGCCGTGACGCACGGCTTCGGGGGCGTCGACCCCGACCCCGGCCACTTCCGCACCCTCCTCGAGGAGAAGGGCCTGCAGGCCGTCGTCGAGCACGGCGACGCCGTCAAGGCCAAGGGGCTGAGCTGGGGCATCTCCGGCCTGCCCATCGGCCTCGACTCCTCCGCCGAGGAGTTCCGGAAGGCGCTCGGTGCCCTGCCCGACGCCCTCGAGCTGCTCACCGCCGCGGGGGTCACCGCCGTCGGCACCTGGATCCGCCCCATGCACGACGCCCTCGACCACCGCGAGAACTGGCGCCTCCACGCAGGCCGTCTCGCCCTCGTCTCCGAGATCCTCGCCGACCACGGCCTGCGCCTGGGCCTGGAGTACATCGGCCCGAAGACCTTCTGGTCCACCGAGCGATTCCCCTTCATCCACGGCATCCGCGAGGCGCGCGAGCTGATCGCCGAGACCGGGGCGAGCAACATCGGCCTCATCCTCGACAGCTACCACTGGTACACCGCCGGGGAGTCGGCGGCGGACCTCGACGGCCTCACCGATGCGGACATCGTCTCCGTCGACATCAACGACGCCCGCGCCGACCGCGAGCGGGACGAGCAGATGGACCTCGACCGCCGTCTGCCCTTCGACACCGGCGTGATCGACCTCGACGGCTTCCTCGGCGCCGTGCACGCCGCCGGGTACACCGGGCCCGTGAAGGTCGAGCCGTTCATGAAGAGCCTCGCCGAGCAGCCCGTCGACGAGGTCCTCGCCGACATCTCGCAGCGCCTGGGTCGGGCGGTCGCCCCGCGCTGAGGTCCCAGGCGCCCTACCGCGCGCCCGAGCCTGCGCGCACTGTCCACGCACGAGCCCTGTGCGCCCTGCCCCGCGAGCCCGCCGCGCCCCCGCCCCCGCGGGCCCGCCTCGTAACCCCCGCAGAGTGGGGGGAATGCCTCGCGTATTCCCCCAACTCTGCGGGGGTTCTCGGCGTCGGCGGGCTCTGGCCCCGTGCTCTCACACCACTCGGTGCCGGGCGCGGTGCGCCGAGGGGCTCTGCCCGTGCGCCGCCCGGAAGCGGCGCGAGAAGTACAGCGGGTCCTGATAGCCGACGCGCCGCGCGATCTCTGCGACCGGATCCGGGGTCATCTCCAGCAGTCGGGCTGCCAGCTCGAGGCGCTGCGCCTCCACGTAGCCGCGCACCGAGGTCCCCACCTGCGCGGCGAACAGGTGCGCGAGCCGCGAGGGAGAGAGGTGCGCGAGGCGGGCGAGGCGGGGCACGTCGAGCTCCTCGTCGAGGTGGGCGTCGATGTGCTCGAGCACCCGCAGCACCCTCTCGTCGAGCCGGTGGCGCCGGGGGTTCTGCGAGTCGTACCAGAGCAGCGCCGCCTCGAGACCGTTGAGGGCGAACAGCTCGGGTCGGCCGACGGCGAGGCGCGTGGCGCGTGCCGCCGAGCGCAGCGCCTTCTGCACGCGGGTATCCACGTCGGCGCCGAGCGTGATCGTTCCCAGGCCCGGTGAGTCCTCCGGCCAGTCCAGCAGCGCGAGCCAGGTCGCGGGCGGGTGCACGTGCGCATACAGCAGCCGCCAGGTGCCGGTCGCGGGATCGGTGCCGTAGTCCTGCAGGGTGCCGGGCCGCAGCAGCACCGCCTGCCCGGGGACGGTGCGGAGCCTGCTCCCGTCGGCCCCGTGCACGAGACCCGCGCCGGAGACGGTGTGCAGCAGCAGCCAGTCGGGTGTGCCGCGGGAGCGCAGCACCCGGTAGTCCGCCTCCTGTGCGAGCTCCCCGGCGACCACTCGGCCCACCTCGGGGATCGGGAACTCGACGGCCGGAACCTGTCTGGCGACAGCAGGATCGTCCATGTCTCCTCCCTTCCCTCACCTGGTCGATGTCGACCGGGGTGGCCAGACTGACATCATGAGCACACTCCAGACCAGCCCCGCCGTCGACACCGCCGTCGCGGGAACGGCCGATCACCCCGTCGACGCCCCCGTCGCCCTCGAGATCGTCGACGCCGCCACCGCGGATCCCGCACGTCTCGCCGCCGCCTACCAGAACGCCGGCGCCGTGCACCTCCGCGGCGTCCTCACCGCCGAGGAGGTCGCCGAGCTGCGGGACACCTTCACGATCCACATCGAGACCGACGGCAGCGGCGGCGCCTTCCACGAGACTCCCGAGGGCGACCCGCTCCACGCCTACCCGCGGATGATCCAGCCCCACCGCGACGACCACGCCCCGGGTCGCATGGCCCGCAGCTGGATGCTCGAGCAGCGCGTGATGGGCCGGGTCGCCGAGGTGGTCGGCCCGGTGTGGGCGGCGCAGTCGATGTTCTACTTCAAGCCCCCGGGCGCACGCGGCCAGGCGATGCACCAGGACAACTACTTCCTGCAGTCCCACCCGGAGACCTGCATCGCCGCGTGGATCGCGGTCGACGACTGCGACGGCGACAACGGCGCGCTGGGCGTCGTACCCGGCACGCACCGCTACGAGATCGAGTGCCCCGAGGACGCCGACGCCGCGGAGTCCTTCACCTCGATCACCGTGTCGATCCCCGAGCACCTCTCGGTAGTGCAGACGGACATGCGCGCCGGCGACATGCTGATCTTCCACGGCAGCCTCGTGCACGGCTCGAAGCCCAACACCACCGAGGACCGATTCCGCCGGTCGCTGATCCTGCACTACATCCCGGTGGGCAGCCGCGAGGTCGCCGCCGGCTACCAGCCGCTGCTGGACGCCGACGGGCGAGAGGTGCGCATCGAGAAGTCCGAGATGGGCGGCACCTGCGGCGAGGGCTGGGCGGTCACGAACCACTGAGCGGTCGGGAGCGGGCGGGCGGACGCGGGACTGCGGCGCCCGCCTCGGCGCCCTGCCCCTTGCCCCCGCGCCCGCCCCGCCCCGCCTCGCCTCCGCCTCCACGGGGGAATGGCCTGTTTCTCAACCATCCACGGGCCCGAAGTGGTTGAGAAGCAAGCCATTCCGCCCCACCCGAGCTCGAGCACAGGACCCCGCCGTCAGGGCGCGGCGTCCTCCAGCGCGCTGAGCAGGGCGTCGGGGGCGTCGTGCATGACGAAGTGGGCGGCGTCGGGGAGACGCACGGAGCGGATCCCGACGGCGTCGAAGCGATCCTGCCGGGCGTAGGTGCGGTGCCCGCCGCGCACCAGCACCACCGGCTGCCGCAGGTGCTCGAGCAGGTCGTTCGTCGCGGCGGCGTGCTCGTCGAGGAGGGAGCGGGCGCTGCGTACCAGGGCGTGCGGGGCGGTCAGGCGCACCTCGGCGCGTCGCCACGGGACCTCCCGCGCGAGGATCCTCTCGAAGCCACCGCGGTCGAGCTCCTCCTCGGGCTCGAGGGCCATGTCCTCCGGGCCGGGGCCGATGGCGGGCACGTCGAGCGCCGGCTCGACGAGGACGAGCCGGTCCACGAGCTCGGGGTGCCGCGCCGCGAGGTGCACGGCGACCGCACCGCCGAGGCTGTGGCCGATCACCTCCCGTGGCCCGTCGGCCTCGGCGTGCAGGAGCGCGGCGATCGCCCATGACTGCTGCTTCGGCTCAACCCCGGCTCGTGTCGTGCCGGCTCGATCCGGCCCGGCTCGTGTCGTCCCCGCTCGAACCGCACCGGCTCCAGCAGCCCCAGCTCCCGCAGTCCCGCCGCGACGAGCTCCGCCACGCGGGTGGCCCCGGCGGTGCTGAGATGGGTGTCGTCCTGCTCGCCGACGGGGAATCCAGGCCACTCGCCGGGCTCGAGCCAGAGGAAGTTCTCCGTCGAGCGCTCCTCCCCGTCGGCCTCCCACAGCTCGAGCGTGCGCTGCGAGAGGTCGATCAGCGGGACCGCCTCCTCGGCCGCGAGCGCGCGGACGGCCTGCGGGTACCCGCCATGAGTGCGGACCGCGTGGCCGTCCTCGAAGCGGCGCCGCTCGATCGGGGTGAGCAGCACCGGGACGCCGCCGCGGGCGCGCACACCCACGAGCATCCGCCGCAGCGCCGCCGGGTAGGCGAGGTGCACGTCCGCGAAGCGTTCGTCGTCCTTGGGGTCGTTGTGCCCGAAGGCGATGAGCACCAGGTCCCCGGCGCGCAGCTCCTCGAGCGCCCCGTCGAGATGTCCCTCGGCGAGGAAGCTGACCGAGCTGCGGCCGGACACCGCCCGGTTCAGCACCGTGAGCCCGGTGGCCGATCCGAGCCGCATGCCCCAGCCCTCCCGCGGCGCCCGCTCGGGACCGTACTCGCTCGCCGTCGAGTCGGAGAGCACGATCGCCCGCGGCGCCCCGCCGGCGGGGACAGGCACCTCGAGCCAGGTCCCGGGGTCGGGCGCATCCGGCAGCTGCGGGCCGGTGCTGGTCCGCGCGCCCCAGTCGTTGCCGTGCTCGGCGAGGCGCGCATCTTCCCAGGCGAAGCCGCCCATCTCGCTCCACGGCTCCGTGGCCACGTGCTCGCCGACGGTGCAGGAGGCGACGATCGCCTGCCCGATCGCGTCGGGCTTCCCGCCCGGATGCCAGGGGCGCCCGAGGCGGACGCTCCCCGGCGCGACCCCGTCGGCCGCGGTGAGCCGTGCGCCATGCACGAGGATCCCGCGCGGGTTCTCCCGGGCCGTCGACGGGGCGAGCAGGTAACCGGGGCCGACGCTGCGGATCTCCCCGCCCTCGACCAGGGCGGTCGCCCGCCCGTAGAGGAAGTCGACGTCGCCCTGGATGAGGCAGCCCCGCAGGTGGACGCGTCGCACCGATGCCCAGCCGGGGGCGTCCAGCAGCACCGTGTCCTGCTGGCCGAGCAGGTGGCAGCGCTCGACGAGGATCCGGTCGCCGCGGGTGCGCAGCGCGATCGCCTGGGTGTCCGGCCAGTCGGGGTGGAGGCGCTTGTCGAAGGAGTTCTCGACGGTGAGGTCGCGGAGGGTGACGCGGTCGGCGTCGATGGTGAGCGTCGCGCAGTCCTGCACGTACGGCAGGCCGGTGCGGTCCCGTGCCCCCTGGTGGAGGCCGAAGACGATCCGCACGTCCTCGGCGCGGCCCGTCGCCGAGCGGATCAGCAGCGGCGCCTCGCGCGGCGCGATCGCGATCTGCTCGACGTACTCGCCGGGCTCGATCACGATCTCCCGCACCGCGGGGTCGGCGAGGGCGAGGGACACCGAGGGCAGGGTCCCGGCCCGGTGGCCGACGCGGGCCGGAGAGGGGGTGGATCCGACGGCCATGGTGCTCCTTCGCACGGGTGGTTCACGGGCAGGGCCGGTCAGTCGAAGGCGGCGGCCGGGCCTTCCGCCGCGGCGATCGCCGCGAGCAGGTCCGGCACCTCCTCGCTGATCACCGGATGGTCGAGGACGGCGGTGCGCACCACGACGTCCAGCAGCTCCCCGCGGTCCAGCAGGCGCGGAGCGTCCCAGGCGAGGCTGGTGCCCACGCCGAGGTAGTCCGAGGCCCGCACGAACCAGGGGTCGATCCGGCCCTGCGCTTCCTCGTCCTGCACCATCACCAGGCTGCTCCAGGCGTTGCCGTGACGGCGCTGGACGATGACGAAGGGACTGCGGGAGCCGTGCGCCATCGCCTCCCCGCGACCGCCCTCGACGAGCACGCGCACCTCGTCGGCGTCCGGCAGCCGCCAGAACAGCCCGCCGTAGCCCGCGCCGAGCCGACCCCGGTTCGCGGGGCTGGTGAAGGTCACCGGGCCGTCGCCGGGCCGGAGCCGGCTCCGCCAGCGCAGCCCCCAGCCGCGCGGGTCGGGCAGGAGATAGGTGCCCAGGCGCCGCTGCTCGTGGAGCAGGTCGCCGCCGTCGTGCGCGCGCCACTGCACGCGCGAGGCGAGCTCGCGGCCGGAGCGGTCCACGGACTCCTCCAAGGACTCCTGCACACCGTGGTTGGACAGCAGCGTCGACCCGCGGCCCTCGACGTAGGTGCGTCCGCCCCAGTAGGTGGTGCCGTTGGCGTCGGGCACCGTCAGCGAGAGCCCGAAGTGGTGCCGGTGGTCGCTGGGATTGGTGACCGTCATGGCGCGGCCCGCGAGGCTGCGCACCGGATGCAGGTGCGGCCGCGGACTGTGCACGGGGGGCATGGAACGGCCCGAGGCGGCCACGGCCAGGAGGGTCCCGCTCGCGAGGAGGGTCCAGTCGCGGCCCTCCTTGACCCAGCCGAAGGGCGTGTTGGCGAGATCCTCGAGGCGCGGCGACTCCTCGCCGCCGCCGCCAGGGGCGATCGGCACCCGGGAGGGCGGCACGCGACCGGTGCTGTCGCCGACCTGCAGCAGGGGCTCGAGGACGGTCACGCCGGAGCCGGCCCGGCCGTCGGCGTCGTCGAGGCGGGCGCGCAGGAGGGACCAGGCGACTGATCCTGCGTCGAGCTGCTCCTGGCCGACGGTGGTCAGTCGCGGGACGGCGAAGCGCGACAGCTCGATGCCGTCGAAGCCGGTCACCGAGACGTCCTGCGGGACGCCCACCCCGAACTCGTTGAGCCGGGACTGCAGGCCGAAGGCGACCAGGTCGTTGAAGGCCAGCGCCGCGGTCGCCCCCGAGGCGAGCACTGCCTCCGCCGCCTCGTAGCCGGCGGACATCGTCGCCCCGCCGGGCAGCACCTGCAGCGTGAAAGAGGGATCCTCGCCGGTGAGCGAGTGCAGCGCCGCGAGCCGCTCGCGATGGGCGGCACTGCGCGGGGGCCCGGCCACGTAGACCAGGTCGCGGTGCCCGAGCGCGTGCAGATGCTCCACGAGCTGCCGCATGCCGCTCGCGTAGTCGATCGCGACGACTCCGGTGCGCGGGTTCAGCGGCCGACGGTTCAGGACCACGACGGGATCCGCCTGGTCGATGACCTCCTCGAGGCTGAGGTCGTCCATCCGCGGGGAGACCAGCATGATCGCGTCGCACTGGCGCCGCGCATCGCGGGCGAGCGTCGCCTCGGTGTCGGGGGAGCCGGCCTCCGCGACCAGCACGCTGTACCCGTCGGCCTCGGCGGCGCGCGAGATGCCGCGCAGCAGCGACTGGTACATCGGGTTCCCGAGGTCGGGGATGATCAACGCGATCGTCCGAGTGCGACCGGTGGAGAGATGGCGCGCGATCATGTTCGGCCGGTACTGCAGGCGCTTCGCCGCCTCTCGCACGCGCGCCCCGATGAGGGGGTCGACGGAGGGGTGCTCGTTCAGCACCCGGGACACGGTCGCCCGCGAGACGCCGGCCGCCTCGGCCACCTGCGTGATCGTGGGCCCGCCACGTCCTCGCACCATCAGATCTCCCGTCCGCCACGTCGCACGACCACCGGCCCGAAGCGGGCGCGGCGATCCTCGAGACGATGGTGCACCATGCCGAGGGCGGTGGCGAACAGGCCCACCTCCGCGCCGATCCAGTGCCCCTCGACGGCCGGCCATCCCTCGAGCAGCGGGAGGTGCTCGCCCTCGAGGTGGGCGGTGAGGGTGATGCGGCCGTCGGCGGCGGTGTCGAGCTGGAGGCCGACGGCGGCCGCCGTGCCGGGATCCGCGGTGAGCAGGCGGTGGACCTGCACCTCCTCCGTAGCGGCGCCGGTGGCCATCGTGCCGGAGACCAGCGCGACCCCCTCCGCGTCGCGGCGCAGCCCGGCCCACGCGTAGGCGTGGCCGAGAACCACGATCCCGGCGCGCTCGGGGGCTGCCGGCGCGGTCGACGGGGCATCCGACGGGTCCGCCGCCGTCGCCGCGGGCGCGGGCAGGGTGAGCCGGGTCGTCCAGGTCGAGGGCTGGCCGGGGAGCTGCTGGCCGAGGATCGCGCCGAGATCGCGCAGGTCGCCGCGGGGACTGGGGGCGAGCGCGAGGTCGAGGCCGCCGTCGCCGGTGCGGTGCCAGCCGGGCTGCGGGTTCGCCTGCCAGTGCCAGCGCGGGGCGAGCACGGCGGTGGTGAAGTCGTCCGAACGTCGGGGCTCCGCCCAGGCGGGGTGGTCCTCGCCGTCGGGGTCGGCGTCGGTCGCGCCGAGGGTGGTCGCGCCCCGGACGGGGACGACGTCGACCGGCCGTCCGCGCACCGCATCGATCGGCTCGCCCATATGGGGCCAGCCCTCGTCGTCGACGGTGACCGGCTGCAGGTGGGTGACGCGCCCGAACACGCCGCGATCCTGGAAATGGAGGAACCACAGGTTCCCGTCGGCGTCGTCGACGAGCGCCCCCTGGTGCGGGCCGTTCACGGAGGAGGACCCCTGCTCGAGCACGATCCGGTGCTCGTAGGGGCCGTGGATGTCGCGCGAGCGGAAGACCACCTGGTAGCCCTCGGCGACACCGCCGGCGGGGGCGTAGATCCAGAACCAGCCGTCACGGCGGTAGGCCTTCGGCCCCTCGAGGGTGACCATGCCGGGGATCGCGTCACCGTCGATCACCGTGCGGGTGGGGGAGAGGGCGGCGGTCAGGTCCTCTGTCACCTCGAGCACGCTGAGCAGGTTCTTCACCCGCGCGCGGGACCGCGCCCAGCCGTGCACGAGATACGCGCGGCCGTCCTCGTCCCAGAGCGGGCAGGGGTCGATCAGGCCGTGGCCGGCCAGCAGCAGGTGCGGCGCGCTCCAGGGGCCCGACGGGTGCGGGGCGGTGAGCACGAAGATGCCGTGGTCCGGGTCGGGGTAGACGAGGTAGAAGGTGCCCGCGTGCTCGCGCAGCGACGGCGCCCAGACGCCGCTGCCGCGACGCGGCAGGGCGTAGTGGTCCTCCGGCACCACCGCGGGCAGCGCGTTGGTGACGTGCTCCCAGTCCACGAGGTTCCGCGAGCGCAGTACCGGCAGACCGGGCGCCCGGTTGAAGCTCGAGGCGATCATCCAGAACTCCTCGCCCACGCGGATCGCGTCGGGATCGGGCCAGTCCGCGTCGAGGACGGGATTCGAACGATGCTCCACGGGGACTCCTGGGCTGGGGCGGGTGAGGACCGCGAGACGCGGGAAACGCGAGAAACGATGAACCGGTTTCTCACGAACTGATCGCACACCGTACCAGGGGTGCTCGGAGAGGGGAAGCGGTGCGCTGCGACAGGCCGACGGGCCGGAGCGAATGGCTGAGACCTCTTCGTGACCTGCCGATGACCTGTGGCTATTCGGGATTTCCGCGTGGGAAACCGGATTCGGTCGGCAGAGATCTGCCGGAAGGCGTTGACAGGGACCGGGGCCACCTCCAGACTGTGGCGAACGCGAGAAACCGGTTTCCCAGGGAACGGTTTCTCGCCCGACTCTCGATGAGGAGCAGAGGTTCATCCATGGTGGCTGACCCCGTGATCGACACCCGGACCGCAGCGGCGGCGGGTGCACAGACCCCGTCCGCGGACGCGTCGGGTCGACCCCCGGTGCAGCGGCGACAGACGTCGCTGGCGCAGAAGATCTGGCGCTATCGCACCCTGTACCTGATGGCACTGCCCGGCATCGTGTACTTCCTGGTGTTCAAGTACCTGCCGATGGGCGGGCTGATCATCTCGTTCCAGGACTACAAGCCGTTCCTGGGCATCATGGGCAGCCCGTGGGTGGGCTTCGAGCACTTCGTGCGGCTGTTCACCGAGGACACGTTCTTCATGCTCATGCGGAACACCCTGGTGCTGTCGATACTGCTGATGCTGATCTCGTTCCCGGTGCCGATCATCCTCGCGCTGATGCTCAACGAGCTGCGCAGCAAGCTGTTCCAGCGCAGCGTGCAGACGATCATCTACATCCCGCACTTCATGTCCTGGGTGATCGTGGTGTCGATCTTCTACGTCATGCTCACGACCGACGGCGGCGCGATCAACAACCTCATCGTCGCCCTCGGCGGTGAGCCCATCGGCTTCCTCACCGATCCCGACTGGCTGCGCCCGATGTACGTCTTCCAGCACATCTGGCGCACCGCCGGCTGGGGCACGATCGTCTACCTCGCCGCGCTGACCGCGGTCGACATGAGCCTCTACGAGGCCGCCGAGATCGACGGCGCGAACCGGTGGAAGCAGACCTGGCACATCACCCTGCCCGCCATCCGCGCCACCATCATCGTGCTGTTCATCCTCTCGATCGGCGACTTCCTCGAGCTCGGCTTCGAGCACATGTTCCTGCTGCTGAACTCGATGAACCGCGAAGTGGGCGAAATCTTCGACACCTACGTCTACACCGCCGGCATCCAGAACGGACAGCTCAGCTTCGCCACCGCCGTGGGCCTCTTCAAGGGCCTCGTGGGGCTGATCCTCGTGATCGGCGCGAACTCCCTGGCCAAGAAGCTCGGCGAGGAAGGCGTGTACTGACGGCCACCGCCGTCAGGAGGTGACCGATGTTCTTCTCCTTCGAGTCGTTCGCGACGCTGAACCGCTGGCTCGGCGGGTTCTGGCGCCTGATCCTGCTGAACCTGCTGTGGACCGCGGTGACGCTCCTCGGCCTGGGCGTGCTCGGCGTCGGCCCCGCGAGCTACGCGCTCGCGAAGTACCTCGACGGCTGGTTCCGCCACGGCCGCACCCCGCCCACCGTGCGCACCTTCCTGCGGGACGCCCGCGAGCGCCTCGGCGCCTCGATCGGAATGGGCCTGGTGCTCTCCGGCGTGGGCGTGGTGATCGGCGTGAACCTGCTGAGCCTCGACGACTGGTACCTGCGGGCCGCTAACCACCTGGCCCTCGCGGTGCTCCTGATCATCGGCGCCTACGTCTTCTTCGTCATGGCCGCGACGGAGCTGCGCGGCCTGCCCCGGCAGATCGGCGGTGCGCTGCTGCTCGGCGTCGGCTCCCTGCACTGGACGATCATCGGCGCCCTCGCCGTCGCGCTCGCCGAGGTGGTCATGCTCCGCTTCGCCGTCGCCCTGTTCCCCTTGCTCGGCGCGGTGCTCCCGTTCCTCGCCGTCGCCCTGATCCTGCGCCCCGTCCTCACCGACCTCGACCGGAGCGTCGAGGTCGAGACCGAATCCCAGCCCCTCACGGAAGGCCACCTCGCATGACCTCTCGGGGCGTCGACGCCTCTGCGGTCCCTGACCCCCAGACCTGACCGACCACTCCCTCCATCACCACCACCTCTTCTTTTCGACGATGAAAGGACCTCTCATGATCCAGCGCAGAACCCTCCTCAAGTCCCTGCCCCTCGCGGCCGCCGGCCTCGCCGGCGCCGGTGCCCTCGCCTCCTGCGGCAGCTCGAGCGGCGGCGGCTCGGGCGGCTCGTCCGGCGAGGGCGGCACCCTCACCTGGATGTCGATGCTGCACACGCCCACCACCCCGGACGCCGCCGGTCCGATCATGGCCGCCCTCAAGGAGCACAGCGGCGTCGACTTCGAGTACCAGTGGGTGCCGGACGCCTCCAAGGAGGAGAAGATCAACGCGGCGCTGGCCTCCGGGTCCCTCGCCGACATCAACACCCTCAACCAGGGCATGGCAGCGGTGCGCGAGCCGCTGAAGTCCGGCATGTTCTGGGATGTCGAGCCGTTCCTGGCCGAGTTCCCGAACCTCGCGGAGATCAACCCGACGATCATCGAGTCCGCACGCCTCGACGGCACCCTGTACGGCGTCCCCTTCCAGAAGCCGCTCGCCCGCTACGGCGTGCTGGTCCGGCAGGACTGGCTGGACCGCCTCGGACTCGAGGTGCCGCACACCCTTGAGGACCTGCTCGAGGTCGCCCAGGCCTTCGTCGACGGAGACCCCACCGGCACCGGTGCCCAGGTCACCGGCTTCATCGACCGCCAGGAGAGCTTCGCCGTCGGGTTCCGTTCCCTCGCCGGCTACTTCGGCGCGGGCGACAAGTTCCAGCTCGACGACGCCGGCAAGATCGTCCCGGCCTGCACCACGGAGCCGTGGAAGGAGGCGATGGAGTGGTACCGCGGCGCGTTCGAGCGGAAGCTGATCAACCAGGAGTTCGTGACCGTCCAGAAGCAGAACCAGCAGCAGGCCATCGCCCAGGACAAGGGCGGGATCGTGGTGACGGGCCTGTTCGAGGCGAAGAACTACATGTCCCTCGCGGAGTCGATCAACCCGGACACCGAGGTGCAGTGGGCTCTGATCAACGACATGACCTACGGCGACGTGCCGCGTCGCATCGTCTCCGACACGTCGGGCGGCATGGGCGGGCTGATGGCCTTCAACACCCAGTCGCTCAAGGGGGAGGACGACGTCAAGCGGGCGCTGACCCTCATCGACAAGCTGCTCGACGAGCCCGCCTTCCGGCTGATGACCAACGGCATCGAGGGCACCCACTACGAACTCGACGCCGACGGCGCGGTCAACATCATCGACCAGCCGCTGTGGGAGCAGCAGGTTCAGCCGTACTCGAGCTCGCGCCCGTCGGACCAGGTGGAGATCTACAAGTCGACGAACCCGTACGTCAACGAGGCCAACGAGAAGATGACCGAGAACGACGAGTACGTGGTGACCAACCCGGCGCAGTCCCTCACCTCGGCGACCTACGACACGCAGTGGTCGACCATCGAGAAGGCGCTCAACGACTCGTACAACACCTTCATGGTCGGGCAGACCACGATGGCCGACTACGAGGCCGCGATCGAGGCCGCTCGCTCGCAGGGCCTCGACGACATCATCGCCGAGTACACCGAGGCCTACGAGGCCGTGAACTGACCGGTCCCCGCCACAGGGGCGCGCGGCCCCCGTCGGCCGCGCGCCCCGCCCGGATCCACTAGTTCAGGGCCCCTCCGGCGCCCCCTCCGCCCCCGCTGTCACGACGTGCCTGAACCATCCCCTCCCCCCCCCAGGCGTTCACCCCCCCCCCCCCCCCCCCCCCCCCCGCCGGGACCCACCGGTCCAGCGCCCCTCCGGCGCCCCCTCCACCCCCGCTCGAAAGGCACGACCCGTGACCCTCAGCCCTCCCCGGGAGCTCGCCGACCTCGACGTTCTCGCCCCCGCCACCGCCACCCTGCAGCGGGAGATCGACGACGCCGCCGCGCGCGGCGGCGGCCGGGTGCTGGTTCCCGCCGGCGAGCACCGCACCGGCGCGCTCCGCCTCCGCTCGCGGGTCGAGCTGCACCTCGAAGCGGGTGCCGTGCTGCGCTTCGTGCCCGATCCGGCTCTCTACCCGGTGGTCGACGCGCGCTGGGAGGGGGCGACCGGGCTCGTGCACTCGCCCTGCCTGTACGCCCACGGCGAGGAGGACGTGGCGATCACGGGCCTCGGCACGATCGACGGCGGCGGCGCCCCCTGGTGGGACCGCCAGCGCGAGGGCACCCTGGAGCATCCCCGGCCCACCCTCATCGGGCTGCACGAGTGCCGCCGCGTCACCCTGCGCGACGTGACCCTGCGCGACTCGCCGGCGTGGACCGTCCACCCCTCGCTGTGCGAGCAGGTGACCGTCGCCGGGTTGCGGATCCTCAACCCCGCGGACTCCCCGAACACCGACGGCATCAACCCCGAGTCCTGCCGCGACGTGCACATCAGCGGCTGCCACATCGACGTGGGCGACGACTGCATCGCCATCAAGGCCGGCACCCAGGCGACGGCCGCCCGGGTGCCCTGCGAGAACATCACCGTCACCGGCTGCACCATGGTCCACGGCCACGGCGGCGTCGTGATCGGCAGCGAGATGGCCGGCGGCGTGCGCAACGTCGTCATCTCCGCCTGCGTCTTCCAGGGCACCGACCGCGGGATCCGCGTGAAGACCCGGCGCGGCCGCGGCGGGCTGATCGAGAACCTGCGTGTCACCGGCATCGTCATGGACGACGTGACCTGCCCGATCACCATCAACTCCTTCTACCACTGCGGCCCGGAGGGGAAGACGGAGCTGGTCGGCGACCGCGCGGCCCGCCCCGTCGGCCCCGGCACCCCGGCGATTCGCGGCCTGCACCTCGCGCACCTGACCGCGACCCGGGTCCATGCGAGCGCCGGCCACCTGTTCGGGCTCCCCGAGTCGCCGATCGAGGACCTCTCGATCGAGGACCTCTCGGTCACCTTCGCCGACGAGCCCCGTCCCGGCGTCCCCGAGATGGCCGACGGGCTCGTCCCCGTCACCCGCGAGGGCCTGCGCCTCGGCGGGGTGCGCGGTGCGCTGCTCACCCGGGTGCGGGTGCGCGGGGCCGACGGGCCGCTGCTCCTCGCCGAGGACTGCACCGGTGTGGTCGGCGAGGTGACGGAGCGATGACCATGACCGAGAGCCGCCGCCGCGGCGACCGGCGAGACCCGTCGACCGGGCGTGCCCCGTCGGCCCGGCGTGCTCCGTCGGCCGGGCCGGCGCGGCGTGTGCGTCGGCCCGTCGAGATGACCCTCGTGGGGCTGGGCATGATCGCCGCGCTCATCGCCCACGGCGGGTTCACCCTGGTCATGAACCGGATCGACCAGCCGACCTTCGAGGCCGTCGTCATGCCGGCGCTCGTGGGCGAGGACTCGGGGCTCAGCGGCGAGGAGGCGCGGGTGCTCGGAGACACCCTCGCCGCCTGGCTCGGCATGTCCCTCGTGGTGCTCCTGCTGCTGGCCGTCGCCGGCATCGCCCATCACCGCGCGCGTCCCGCCCGCCGCGCCCCCGGCTGGTGGTTCCTCGCCGCCGGCGCCGTCTGCCTGCTGGGCAGCCAGCTGATCCTCTACCCCGTCGCCTTCCTGTTCTTCGCCGCCGCGGCGCTGTTCGCGCTGCGGCCCCTGCCCGAGGGGAGCCCCCGATGACCGTCACCCCCATCCCGACGCCGTCCGCCACGCCGGACCAGATCGAGCCCACGAAGCTCGTGGCGCGCAAGCCCCGTCTGCGCCGCCGCACCCCCGGTGAGAGGATCTTCAACGCGGTCAACATCGTGCTGCTGACCGGCTTCGCGCTCATGTGTCTGATCCCGTTCATCCACGTGATCGGCAGCTCCTTCGCCACCCCCGGCGAGCTCGCGACCAGCAATTTCGTGCTGATCCCGAAGGAGTGGACGCTCGCCGCGTGGCAGTACATCCTCTCCACCCCGACGATCTTCCGAGCCATGGGAGTCTCGGTCTTCGTGACCGTGGTGGGCACCTTCCTCAGCCTCGTGGTGACGGCCATGATGGCCTACGCCCTCGCGAAGCCGTACCTGCTGGGCCGCCGATCCATCAACTTCCTGGTCATCTTCACGATGCTGTTCAGCGGAGGCATGATCCCCACCTTCATCGTCGTCTCCAAGCTGGGGCTGCTGGACTCGCTGTGGTCGCTGATCCTGCCCGCGACGGTGAACGCCTTCAACCTCGTGATCATGCGGAACTTCTTCCAGGGCATCCCCGACTCCCTCGAGGAAGCGGCGCGCATCGACGGCTGCTCCGAGATCGGCGTGTTCCTGCGCGTGGTGCTGCCGCTGTCGATGGCATCGATCGCGACGATCGGCCTGTTCTATGCGGTGACCTACTGGAACACCTACATGGGCGCCGTCCTCTACATCAACGACTCGAGCAAGTGGCCCATCCAGGTGCTGCTGCGCCAGGTCGTGATCGTCTCGAGCGGCATGAACGCCGACGCGACCGTCGTCGACGTCGTGCCCCCGGCGCAGTCCGTGAAGATGGCGGTCATCGCCGTGGCCACGCTGCCGATGCTCGCCGTGTACCCCTTCGTCCAGCGCTATTTCGTCAAGGGCGCGATGATCGGCTCCGTGAAGGGCTGACCGGCGAGAGCCGCCCCCTGCCGGCCGCCCGCCCACCTCCGGAAACCTCCGCACTTCCGGGTTATTCGGCCCGGATTCCCCGACTGTGCGGAGGTTCTGGGCTGAGAGAGGGCCGAGAGCAACCCTGCGCACCACGCCTGCGCACCGAGACCTGCGCCGCGAGTCCACGGACTGCTCGCGACGCTCGCTGTTCCGCATCATCCAGTCCGGACCTGCAGTGCTCACCGAAGCAGAGATCGAGGAAGATCATGCCGACCATCTCCCGCCGCCAGTTCACCGCCGCCCTCGGAGGAGTCTCCGTCGTCGCTCTCGCGGCGTCGGCCACGACGCTCCCCGCCGCCGCCGATCCCGGAGGGGGTGGAGCCGATCCGCTGAGCAGCATGCGGGTGCCCCGTGGTCCACGCACCGCTGACGGACCCGTCTGGTCGACCACCGCCACCGGCTTCGCCGGGACGCCCACACCCGAGCTGCCCCACGGAACCGTCGGTGGGCACGGAGGCGCCGTGCACGTGGTGCGCGACGCCGAGGACTTCGCCCGTGCGATCCAGCTCGACGGCCCCACGACCGTGCTCGTCGAGGGGACGCTCGTCGTGGAGCCCTTCGGGACCAACCTCAAGGTGTCCTCCCACACCAGCATCCTGGGGGTGGGGCGCGGCGCGGAGATCATCGGCGGCGGTCTCCACCTCGAGCGGGTTACCGACGTCGTGATCCGCAACCTCACCTTCCGCGACTCGTACGTCCCGGGGGACTGGGACGGCAAGAGTGACGACAACGACAACGACGGCATCCGCATCGACACCTCGGACCACGTCTGGATCGACCACTGCGAGTTCGCCCGGCTCGGGGACGGCCTGGTCGACGTCAGAAAGGACTCCACCGCCGTCACTGTCTCCTGGTGCATCTTCCGCGACCACAACAAGACGGTCGGCGTGGGCTGGACCGACAACGTCGTCACCACGATCACCCTGCATCACAACTGGTCCTCGAACACCTATCAGCGCAACGCGAGCATCGACAACGTGGCCGCCGGGCACGTCTACAGCTGTCTGTTCCAGGGGCAGGCTCACTACGGCACGATGTCCCGCGGCGCCTCGCAGCTGGTGATCGAGTCGTGCGTCTACGAGCACGGCGAGGACGCGGTCGTGGCCAAGGACGAGGCGTCCCGCGTCGACTCCCGCGGGAACCGCTTCGCGGACATCCGCGGGCGGAAGGACCACACCGGCCCCACCTTCGAGCCGTCGGAGCACTATGCCTACGCCGTCGAGCCGCTCGACGATCTCGAGCAGGTCCTCGTCCAGCACGCTGGCCCGCACGCCCGGAAGGAATCCGTAGGCCGCCGCGTGCGGGTCGCTCTCGACGGGTCCGGAGACTTCGCCTCGATCGGTGCCGCGGTCGGCGCCGCATGGCGCGCCCCGCATCCGGTGGAGATCACCGTCGCCCCGGGTATCTACCGGGAGATCGTGCGGATCTGGCCCGGCACGCCCGCCGGTCTCGTCATCCGCGGGGAATCGGGGGACGCGACGGACGTGCTGCTCACCTACGACCTTGCCGCGGGCACCGAGAAGTTCTACGGCGGGGTCTTCGGCAGCACCGGCGCCGCAACCCTCGCGATCCTGGCGGACGATGTGACGATCCGCGACGTGACCGTCGAGAACGGCTACGACGAGGCGGCCCTCGGCGGGAGCCAGGCCCAGGCGCTGCGCACCACCGGGGACAGGATCGTGCTGGGCGGCGTGCGGCTGCTCGGCAATCAGGACACCTTCCTCGCGGAGACCCCCGCCAAGGGTCGGATCAGCAGGGTGTACGTGCACGACTCCTTCGTCGAGGGCGACGTGGACTTCCTCTACGGCCGCGCCACCGCCGTGCTCGAGGACTGCGAGATCCGCTCGTATGACCGCGGGCAGCCCGGGAACAACGGCTACGTCTGTGCCCCGTCCACTGCCGCCGGCACGTATGGCTTCCTGTTCACCGGATGCACCTTCACCTCGAGCGCGGCCGAGTCGTCGGTCCACCTCGGACGCCCCTGGCATCCCAGCAGCGATCCCGACGTCGAACCCTCGGTCGTCGTCCGCGACTCGCATCTCGGGGCGCACATCCGCACCCCCGCATGGTCCGACATGAGCGGCTGGCCGTGGCAGGAGGACTTCCTCCGCGAGCACGGCAACACCGGGCCCGGTGCGCTCCCGGCGGGTGCCGACCCCGCCGGGCGACCGCAGCTGACCGCCGAGGAGGCCGCTCTGCACACCCGCGAGGAGTATCTGCGCGGCACCGACGAATGGACCCCGTGGGCATGAGAGGCGACGACATGGCACAGCACAGAGCTCCTACACGCAGCACCATCAGCCGACGGCGTCTCCCGGCCGTCGGAGCCGCGATCGGAGCCGCGATCGGGGCCGCGGCCGGAGCCGTACTCGCGGCCGCACCGGCAGCCGTCGCCGCCCCGGGCGGCTCCTCGGGGCAGCGGATCGGGGACCCGGCCGACCTCCTCCGCCGAATGCGCGTGCCACGCCGGCCGTCGGTCGCGGGCGGAGCGGTCTGGTCCGCGGGGCCGACGGGGTTCGCGGCGGTTCCCACCTCCTCGCGGCCGCACGGCGCTCGCGGCGGGCTCGGCGGGACGGTCCACACCGTCCGCACGGCTGACGAGCTCACCGCGGCCCTCGCCGCCGAGGCGCCGCGGATTCTCCTCGTCGAGGGCACGCTCACCCTGCCCTTCGGGACGATGACCGATATCCCCTCCCGCACCAGCGTTCTCGGGGTCGGGACGGGGGCCGAGATCGTCGGCGGCGGGTTCCGCCTGCTCGAGGTGTCCGATGTCGTGATCCGGAACCTCACCTTCCGTGACTCCTTCATCGCCGGGGACTGGGACGGGAAGAGCGAGGAGAACGACAACGACGGTATCCGGGTGGACACCTCGGACCACGTCTGGATCGACCACTGCGAGTTCGCACGACTCGGCGATGGACAGGTCGACATCCGCAAGGACTCCACGCACGTGACGGTCTCCTGGTGCCACCTCCGCGACCACAACAAGACCCTCGGCGTCGGGTGGACGGACAACGTGCTCACCACGCTGACGATCCACCACGTCCGCTTCTCCAACACCCATCAGCGCAACGGCAGCATCGACAACGTGGCGCTGTGCCACGTGTACAACTGCTGGCTCGGAGGCTCGAGCTCCTACGGCATGGCGTCCCGGGGCGCGTCGCAGCTCCTCATCGAGCACAGCGTGTTCGACGCCGTGCGCAACCCGATCGGCGCGAGCGATCCGGGATCCCGCGTCGCCCAGAACGGGAATCTCCGGGACGGCTCCTGGGGCTCGTGGGAGGACACCGGCATCGACGACGACCCCGCGGACCACTACGAGTACGCGCTCGACCCCGTCGACGAGGTGCGCGACCTGCTGCGCCGTCATGCTGGCCCGCACGGTGACGCCGAGAAGGCGCCCCGGCGACTCCACGTCGCGCAGGACGGGAGCGGTGACATGCTCTCCGTGCACGCGGCAGCAGGCGCCGCCACGCGATCACCGCACCCCGTCGAGGTGATCGTCCACCCGGGTACCTATCGGGAGACGGTCACCATCTGGCCCGGCGCCCGCGACCTGATCCTCCGCGGGGCGACGGGGGACCCGGCCGACGTCGTCATCACCTACGACAAGCCCGCCTCCGACTGGGCGACGCTCACGGTCCTCGCACCGGACGTCACCCTCGCCGACCTGACCCTCGAGAACCTCTACGAGGACGCCGACGGCGCCGGTCGCCCCGCTCATGCGCTGCGCACCGCCGACGACACCGCCCTCCTGGAGAACGTGCGGTTTCAGGGCGGTGGTCACGAGATCGCGGATCCCCGGACCTGATCCCCGTCCCGGCCCGGGGCCGGCCGGTCTCAGGCCCCTCCCTGCACGGTGCCCCACCCTCACAGATCAAGGACGATTGATGACTCTCCCGCACCCGACCTCCCCTTCTCCTCGCCTCCGCGCACGGACCGCCGCGGCAGCCGCCACGGCGCTCCTGCTCGCCGTGTCCGGCCCAGCGTTCGCCGCCCCTGACCACCCCGCTGGTCATCCGCGCTCTCCCGCGATCTCCGCCACCCAGGTCCTGCCGGACGGGGACGGCTGGGCCAGCGCCGACGGCGGCACCACCGGCGGTTCCGCCGCCGATCCGGAGCACATCCATGACGTCTCGACCCGCACCGAGCTGATCGAGGCTCTCGCCACCTCCGCGGACGCCCCGTCCATCATCCGCGTGCACGGGATGATCCCGGTGAACGCCGACGCCTCCGGCGCCGAGATCACCTGCGAGGAGATCGCCGAGGGAACCGGGTACGACCTCGACGCCTATCTCGCGGCGTACGACCCCAAGACCTGGGGCACCGACCGCGAGCCCGAGGGTGAGCAGGAGGACGCCCGCCGTGCCGCAGCGCTGAAGCAGCGCGCCCTCATCCAGATCGACGTCCCCTCGAACACCACGATCATCGGCGCTTCCGAGGGCGCGGGCCTGACCGGGGCGACCCTCTCCATCCGCGGGGTCGACAACGTGATCATCCGCAACCTCGTCCTCGCCGACACCTACGACTGCTTCCCGGCCTGGGACCCGACCGACGGGGCGGAGGGCAACTGGAACAGCGAGTACGACAGCATCCGTGTCGTCGACGGATCCACCCATGTGTGGATCGACCACAACGCCTTCACGGACGAACCCATGACCGATGATCAGCTGCCCGAGTACTTCGGTCGCACCTATCAGCGGCACGACGGCGCGCTCGACATCACCAACGGGTCGGACCTCGTGACCATCAGCTGGAACACCTTCCGGGACCACGACAAGCTCACCCTGGTCGGCTCCACCGACAGCCCGGGCCGCGGCGACCCGGGGCACCTGCGGGTCACCTTCCACCACAACCTCTACGAGGGCGTGGGGCAGCGCGCGCCGCGCGTGCGGTTCGGCGAGGTCGACATCTACAACAACAGCTACGTGATCCAGCGGGAGCAGACGGTCGGGTACGGCTACTCGATCGGCGTGGGCTTCGAGTCCCATGTCCGGCTCGAGGCGAACTCCTTCACCCCCGGCGGCGTCGTCGAGGCGGGTGACCTGATCACCGTCCTGAAGGGCACGGAGATCTCCACCCGCGGCAACCTCGTCGACCATCGCAGGGTCGATCTGCGGGAGGCCTACAACGAGGGGCGCCCCGCGGCGGAGCAGCTCGCGGATGACACGTCGTGGGAGCCGATGCTCCGACGCTGCCTGGACAGGGTCCAGCACGTCGACGGGGTAGTCGGCGCATGGGCGGGGCCGAGATTCGGCGCCGCCCCGGGCCGGATCGGGCAAGACTGTCGCGCATGACCCACACCCGACCCCGCAGCACGCGCGACGGGACCGAGGAGGGGCGCGCCCGTCTCCGCACCCTCCTCGGCCTCGACGGCCCCGCCCCTACGGTCGCGGGCCCTGTCGCCGACCCCGATGCCGGCACCGCCGCCTCCGGCCTGCCGGGCCCGTCCACCACCGGCCGCCTCGTCGACCCGCCCGCGCGCGAGGACGACGGTCCGCAGTTGGTCACGGTGCGCACCGGCTCGGGTGACGAGCTCCCCGCCTTCCTGCTGCGCCCTGCCCCGGAGCGGGCGACGGGCGCGGCGGTGGTGCTCGTCGCGGGCCACGGCCCGGGCATCGATGGGCTCGTCGCGGAGGATCCGGCCGACGAGTACCACGACCGGCTCGCGCACAAGCTCGTCGCCCGCGGCGTGACGGTGCTCGCCCCCGAGATGCTCTCCTTCGGACGGCGCCGCACGGAGTCCTCCCGCCCCGACCTCGAGCCGGCTGGCCCGGGCGACAGCTCGTGCGGTATCGACGCGGCCCGCTTCCTCCTGCACGGCCGGCCCGTGATGGGTCAGCGTGTCGCCGATGCCGCCGCCACCGCCGACGCGCTGCGCGCCCTGCCCGGCGTGGATCCGGAGCGGGTCGCCGTCGCGGGCGGATCCGGCGGGGGAGCGGTCGCGCTGCTGCTCGCCGCGGCGGAGCCCAGCACAGCAGGTGCCCTGGTCGCGAACTACTTCTCGTCCTTCGCCGCGAGCATCGCCGCGATCCGCCACTGCCCCTGCAACATCATCCCGGGGCTCCTCCCGGACCTCGAGATGGCGGACATCGCCGCGCTGATCGCGCCGCGACCGCTGGTCCTCGAGGCGGGGGAGGAGGACCCGATCTTCCCGATCGCCGCAACCCGCGCGGCCCACGCCGGCCTCGCGCCCGCCTGGAGTGCGCAGGGCGCCGAGCCCCCGACGCTCGTGGTCACCCCCGGCGGCCACGCCTTCCGCGGGGAGGAGTCCGTGGAGCGTCTGCTCGCGCTGCTCGGCTGACCTGCGGCGGCCGGCCCGGCTCAGACCGACGGCTGCAGCGTCACCGTCACGGGCGCCTCGTCCCGCAGCTCGACGGTGGCCCGCAGCTCCCCGTGGCGCACGCGGTGGAGCCCCAGCGCCCCCGGGCCGACGGCGCGCAACGAGAGCGCGGTGACGGCGCCGTCCTCCCATTTCATGTCCACGGCCACGCCGGGGCGGGCGCGCAGTCCGCGCACGGATCCGGAGGCCAGGATCAGGGCCGCGGCGGGGAGCAGCTCGATCTCGCCGCGGTGGCTCTGCACGAGGCACTCCGCGATCGCGGCGACGATGCCGATGTTGCCGTCGATCTGGAACGGCGGATGCGCGGAGAACAGGTTCGGGTACAGCCCGCTGCGCTCGGAGCCGTCAGGCAGCTCGGCGGGGCGCAGGAACAACTCGAGCAGATCCTGGACCTTGTCCGCCCGGCGCAGTCGAGCCCACAGAGCCGTCTTCCAGGCCAGCGACCAACCGGTCGCCTCGTCGCCGCGCGCCTCCATCGAGGCGACCACCGCGGCCGACACCTCCGGCGGCTGCGGGGTCGCGCCGGGGTACTCGAAGCCCAGGTGGGAGACGTGCCGGTGGGTCGGCTCCACCTCGCCGACCCCGTCGAGGTGCCATTCGAGGACGCGGCCGTCGGCGCCGATGCGGGGGCCGGGGATCCTCGGGAGCGCCGCGGCTGCCTCCCGCACCACCTCGTCCTCGCTCCGGCCCAGCAGCTCCGCCGAGGCCAGCAACGATCCGAGCACGTCGTGCAGCAGCCAGCGGTTCATCCCGCCGCCCGCGGTGAGCGCGACCGCCTCGCCGCCCTCGGTGAGCCACTCGTTCTCGGGGGAGGTGGAGGGGAAGGTGACCAGCGTGCCGTCCTCCGCCTCGTGCAGCAGGTCGAGCGCGAACGCCGCTGCCTCCCGCAGGGCGGGGAAGCGGCGCACGGCGATCGCCGCGGTGTCCTCGCCGCTGAAGGAGGCGATCGAGTCCAGCTCGCGCTCGAGCCACAGCCCGCCCATCGGCCAGGTCGCCCACTTCGGGTCCCCGGACACCGGATCGGTGTACCCCCAGGGATCGGAGTTGTGGTGCACGGTCCAGCCGCGCGCCCCGTACAGCCGGCGCGCCGTGTCCCGGCCCGCGCGACGCAGCATCGCCGTGTAGCCCTCGAGCGCCTCGGCTGCTGCGGGCACGTGGGCCACGCCCGCCGCCCAGTGGTTCATCTCGAGGTTGATGTTCACGGTGTAGTTCGAGTTCCACGGTGCGAGCACCCGGTCGTTCCAGATGCCCTGCAGGTTCGCGGGCGGCAGCCCGGCCCGCGAGGACGAGGCGAGCAGGTGCCGGCCGTAGGCGACCATGGTGGCGAGCAGCTGCGCGGACTCCGAGCCGGCGAGCTCGAGCGCGACCTCGTCGATCCCGGGCAGCGGGGTCTCGCGGTGGCGGCGTCGCAGCTCGGCCTCGCCCCGCTCGAGGGCCTGCTCCGCCTGCGCGGTCGTCGCGGCGAGCAGCTCCTCGAGGTCGCGGTCGGGCTGCTGCCCGAGCCCCTGCCAGGTGGTCCCGATCGCGCAGGTGACCAGCAGGCGTCCGTACTCGCGACTGGTGCGCACGACGACGACGGCGCGGCTCGCGCCCTCTTCGTCCCAGGCGAGCTCCGCCAGCTCCGCGTGGCGGGTGGGGACGCCGTCCGACGGGGCGCGCAGCACCACCGTGAGCCCGTCGTCGTCGGTGCTCCGACGCTCCTCGACGAGCGGGGAGGTGAGCTCGAGCGCCACCGCGACGCCCGCCGGGCAGGGCATCGCGTGGACCAGCACCTCGTCGGCGAGGCTCACCAGGGTGAGGTGCTCCGCACCGCTCGCGCGCACGACGTGCTCGGCCCGCGAGAGGTCGAGCACGCGCTCGTAGTCGGCCGGCGCGGGAGCCTCGGGACCGTCGAGGCGCACGACGAGCTCGCCGACGGGCTGGTACGCCTGCGACCAGGCGGCCCCGAGCCCCTCGAGGGCTTCCTGTGCCGCGCGCACCTCGCCCCGGCGGAACAGGTCCCAGGCGCGTCGGCGCGCGGCCTCCGCGTCGTCGGCGCCGGTGTGCCAGCGCTCGGTGGTGGTGGGAGATCCCGACCACAGCGTCGACTCGTTCAGGCTGAAGCGGGGCGCCGTCGGATCACCCCAGACCATCGCACCGATCCGACCATTGCCGAGGGGGAGGGCCTCGAGCCAGCGATCGGCGGGACGGGGTCGACGGATGTCCGTGCAAGATGCCATGGAGTATCTCCCGAGGAGAGTGGAGGAAAGGAGGGGTAGTGCTGTGGCGCCGACGGGCAGACCGGGAGGCGCGGCAGTCGGTGCGACGAGAGTGGCGGTCGCGCCGATCTCACCAGATTCATCCTATGTGTGCGGCCCGTCGGCGTCGAGGGGTCGACCGAGGGAAAGTGCTTGCCCCGTCGGCCGGGACGTGATTGACTGATACCCAGGAAAGCGGTTGCCCTTTGTGGTGACGGACGATCACCGAGGACCGTCCTCTCCGCGATCCCCTTCGACCCCCGGCCCGGGCCCGCCCCGGCATCACGACCACGACCGCACGACCCCGACCCCCAGGAGTTCTCCATGGCCACTCGCAGTATCGGCATCATCGTCAACGGCGCCACCGGGCGGATGGGCTATCGCCAGCATCTCGTCCGCTCGCTCCTCGCGATCCGCGAGCAGGGCGGGGTCCTGCTCGCCGACGGCGACCGCCTCCTGCCCGAACTGCTGCTCGTCGGCCGCAACGAGGAGAAGCTGCGCGACGTCGCGGAGAAGCACGGCCTGGACAACTGGACCACCGACGTCGACGCGGCGCTCGACGACGCGGACTACGAGGTCTACTTCGACGCCCTGGTCACGAACCTGCGCGTGGAGAACCTCAAGAAGGCGATCGCCGCCGGCAAGGCGATCTACACCGAGAAGCCCACCGCCGAGACCTTCGAGGACGCCCTCGAGCTGGCCCGCCTCGCAAAGGCCGCGGGCACCGTCTCCGGCGTCGTCCACGACAAGCTCTACCTCCCCGGGCTGCTCAAGCTGCGCCGCCTCATCGACTCCGGCTTCTTCGGCGAGATCCTCTCCGTGCGCGGCGAGTTCGGCTACTGGGTCTACGAGGGCGACTGGCAGACCGCCCAGCGCCCCTCCTGGAACTACCGCAGCGAGGACGGCGGCGGCATCGTCGCCGACATGTTCCCCCACTGGAACTACGTCATCGAGGACCTCTTCGGTCGCATCGAGGACGTCTACGCCCAGACCGCGACCCACATCGGCACCCGCTGGGACGAGAAGGGCGAGGCCTACACCGCCACCGCCGACGACGCCGCCTACGGCGTCTTCCGCCTCGAGGGCGGCACGGTCGTGCAGATGAACTCCAGCTGGGACGTGCGCGTGCACCGCGACGAGCTGGTCGAGTTCCAGGTCGACGGCACGAAGGGCTCCGCCGTCGTCGGCCTGCACGGCGCCCGCATCCAGCCGCGCGAGGCGACGCCCAAGCCGGTCTGGAACCCGGACGTCCGCGACCCCCACGACTACCGTGCCGACTGGATCGAGGTCCCCGACAACCAGGGCCCCGACGGCTACGACAACGGCTTCAAGGTGCAGTGGGAGGACTTCCTGCGCCACTACGTCGAGGGCCGCCCCTACCCCTTCGACCTGCTCGCCGGTGCGCGCGGCGTGCGGCTCGCCGAGACGGGGCTGCGCTCCGCCGCCGAGGGCCGCCGCATCTCCCTCGACCCGCTCACCGAGGCGTGAGCCCGATGACCGCGATGCCGGATCAGCTCCGACTCACGCTCCTCGACGAGGACGGCTCCCTGCGCGAGGTCGACCTCGGCCAGGCCGCCGCCTTCCCGCCCCCGTCGGCGCCGCTGCGCTCCCGCACCGTGTTCGCCGCGGTGCACGTGACCCCGCAGGTCCACGGGGACAACACCCCCGGCGCCCCGGCGGACATCGACTGGGACGCGACCCTCGCCTTCCGTCGCACCATGTGGCGGCGCGGGCTCGGTGTCGCCGACGCCATGGACACCGCCCAGCGCAACATGGGCCTCGACGCCGCCGCGACTCGCGAGCTGATCGCCCGCAGCGCCGACGCCGCCCGCGCCGCGCTCGCCGATCCGGAGATCGCGGCCGTCTTCCCGGAGGGGGCGCAGGTCCGCGACCTGGTCGTCGCCGGGGTCTCCACGGATCAGCGGGCCGAGGCGGAGCTCGGCCTCGACGAGATCGTCGCGGCGTACACCGAGCAGCTCGCCGCGACCGAGGCGACCGGTGCCGGGGCGGTGCTCATGGCCTCCCGCCACCTCGCCCGCACGGCCCGCTCCGCCGCCGACTACGAGGACGTCTACCGCCGCGTGCTCGAGACCGCGAGCGAGCCCGTGGTCCTGCACTGGCTCGGCACCGCCTTCGACCCGAACCTCGAGGGCTACTTCGGCTCGCGGGACACCGCCGAGGCCTCCGAGACCCTGCTGCGCATCATCGGCGAGGATCCCTCGCGGATCCGCGGCGTGAAGATGAGCCTGCTCGACGACGCCGCCGAGGTCGCGGTCCGCGAGCGGCTGCCCGAGGGCGTCACCATGTTCACCGGCGACGACTTCCACTTCTCGCACCTCATCGTCGGCGACGGCACCGGCACACCGGCCGACGGGGGCAAGGCGCAGGGCGCGTACTCCGACGCGCTGCTCGGTGCCTTCGCGGTCACCGCCCCGGCGGCGTCGGCCGCGGTGCAGGCGCTCGACGCGGGCGACGCCGACGAGGCCCGCCGCATCCTCGACGCCTCGGAGGAACTGGCCCGCCACGTCTTCTCCGCCCCGACCTACCACTACAAGACCGGGGTCGCGTTCATGGCCTGGCTCAACGGCCACCAGCGGGCGTTCTCCATGATCGGCGGCATGCACTCGGCGCGCAGCCTGCCGCATCTCTCCCGCACCATCGAGCTCGCCGCCGCGACCGGCAACCTCGAGGATCCCGCGCTCGCTGCCGAGCGCTGGCACGGGATGCTCCGTCTGAACGGCTACGAGATCGCGGGAGGCACCCGATGAACGTCCCGCCCTCCGAGCGGATCGGGCACGGCACCCCGCGCCTGTCGATCAACCGCTGGACCTGCCGCACCACCCCGGTGCAGGAGTTCCTCGAGACCACCGCCTCCCACGGGATCGACGCCGTGGGCCTGTGGCGGCAGGACGTCGCCGAGGTGGGGCTCGACGCCCTGCGTCGGCGAGTCGACGACGCCGGCCTGCGCGTCAGCACCCTGTGCCGCGGCGGCTTCCTCACCGCCTCCTCGGAGGCGGACCGCGCCGCGGCGCTCGAGGACAACCGTCGGGCGATCGACGAGGCCGCCGGCCTCGGGGCCCCCACGCTGGTGCTCGTCGTCGGCGGGGTGGACCGAGCCGACAAGGACATCGTCGGCGCTCGCTCCCGCGTGACCGAGGCGATCGCCGAGCTCGCGCCGTACGCGGAGGAGCGCGGGGTGACGCTGTCGCTCGAGCCGCTGCACCCGATGTTCGCCGCCGATCGTGCCGTGCTCTCCACGATCGACCAGGCGCTCGACATGGCCGAGGCCTCCGGCAGCCCCGCCGCCGGGGTCGTCGTGGACACCTATCACGTGTGGTGGGATCCGTACCTCGAGCGGGCGATCGAGCGCGCCGCCGCGGCGGGCCGCCTGTTCAGCTACCAGGTGTGCGACTGGAACCTGCCGCTGGCCGCCGAGCCGCTGAACTCCCGCGGCTACATGGGCGACGGCTACATCGACTTCCCGTCGATCACCTCGAAGATCTCCGCCGCCGGGTACACGGGCGACATCGAGGTGGAGATCTTCCACGAGGACGTGTGGGCGACCCCCGTCGACGAGGCGCTGCGGATCATCGCGGGCCGCTTCGAAGAGCTCGTGCTGCCGCACGCGTGAGGCGGGGCAGCGCGCTGCGTCGGCCGTCCTGCCAGCCCGCCCCGCACGCCGGCCCGCCCGGCACCACGGGTGACCCGCGCGCCCGCACCGGGCCCCGGACGGAGGAGGATGGAGGCCTTGGCCCGGGGATGCCCGGCCGAGCCGAGACTCACCGGCGACAGGAGACCCCTCGATGACCAGCGGATGCGGATGCGGCTGCGGCACCCCGAGCCGGGACCAGCTGCTGGGGATGCCCACCCCTCGCCCCGCCTCGGCCCCGAGCGCGTCCGCGACCGGACGCCACCCGATCGAGCAGATCAGCATCCCCGCGGGCACCTTCACCATGGGCGACTCCTCCGGGGACCGGAACCGGGCCGACGGCGAGACGCCCCGCCACGAGGTCGCGATCAGCGCCCTCGAGATGGACGCCACGACCGTCACCAACGACGCCTTCGCCCGCTTCGTCGAGGACACCGGGTACGTCACCGAGGCGGAGTCCTTCGGGTTCTCGGCCGTCTTCCACCTCGCGATCGCCGCCCCGCCCGAGGACCTCATGGGCCCGGCGTCGGGCACGCCCTGGTGGGCCGGGGTCCGCGGCGCTGACTGGCGCCACCCCGGCGGCCGGAACTCGGACCTCGACGGGCTCGGCGACCATCCCGTCGTGCACATGAGCTGGAACGACGCCCAGGCCTACTGCGCCTGGGCGGGCCGCCGCCTGCCCACCGAAGCCGAGTGGGAGTACGCCGCGCGCGGCGGCATCGAGGGGGCGAAGTACCCCTGGGGTGATACCGAGGTCGACGAGGGCGGCTGGCGCGCCAACATCTTCCAGGGCGAGTTCCCGCGGCAGAACACCCTCGAGGACGGCTATCTGACCACCGCCCCGGGCCGCTCCTTCGCGCCCAACGGCTTCGGGCTGTGGCAGATGGTCGGCAACGTGTGGGAGTGGTGCGAGGACTGGTTCCACCCCGCCACCTACCGGCGTGGCACCACCGCGGAGCGGCGCACCACCGTCGCCGACCCGACGGGTCCCGAGGAGGGGCAGGCGCGGGTGCTCCGCGGCGGCAGCTACCTCTGCCACCTCTCCTACTGCAACCGGTACCGCAACTCCGCGCGCTCGCAGAACACCCCCGACTCCTCGATGGGCAACGCCGGCTTCCGCACCGTGGCCCGCCGGGAGGTGTAGGCCCGCTGGTGGCCGCGCCCCGAGGGCGTGGTGGACCATAGCCGCAGCCAGGAGGTGGGGTAGACGTCGTCGCGCGCGAGCAGCCCGTCGAGGTCGACGCGCAGGCGCACGAGGTGCGTCGGCCCCCTCCCGGACGCCCTGGCCCCTTCGGGGTTACTCGTGTAAGTTTCGCCCATCCCGTCGTCGCACGCAGAGGAGCTCGCCATGACCACCCCGGATCACGCCACCACCGCGCCCACCCATCCGCTCCTGCGCGGCAGCGACGAGGTCGCCGCCCTGCCCGCTGCCGAGAAGATCGCGCTCACCGGCGGCCGAGACTTCTGGTACACCCACGGCGCGCCGAGCCTCGGCCTCGAGGCTGTGATGACCAGCGACGGCCCGCACGGCCTGCGCACCCAGAAGGCCGACGCCGACCACCTGGGCCTGCACGACTCCGTCCCCGCCACCTGCTTCCCGCCGGCCGTGGGCCTTTCCGCCTCGTGGAGCCGCGAGACCGCCGCCGCGGTCGCCGCCGCGATCGCCGAGGAGGCCATCGCCGAGGGCGTCTCGGTCGTGCTCGGCCCCGGCATGAACATCAAGCGCTCGCCCCTGTGCGGCCGCAACTTCGAGTACTTCTCCGAGGACCCTCACCTCGCGGGCGAGATGGCCGTCGCCTACGTGAACGGCATGCAGGACCGCGGCGTCGGCACCTCCGTGAAGCACTTCGCGCTGAACAACCAGGAGACCGACCGCATACGGGTGGACGTCTCCGTCGACGAGCGCACCCTGCACGAGATCTACCTGCGCGCCTTCCGCGCCGTCGTCACCCGCGCCCAGCCGTGGACGATCATGTGCTCCTACAACTCGGTGCTCGGCACCCTCGTCTCCCAGAACCCCTTCCTGCTCTCCGAGGTGCTCCGCGAGCAGTGGGGCTTCGAGGGCCTGGTCGTCTCCGACTGGGGCGCCGTCGTGGACCGCCCCGCCGCCGTCGCCGCGGGCCTCGACCTGCAGATGCCTGCCGACCCCGGCGCCGAGCAGGCCCTCGCCGCCGCGCTCGAGGCCGGCGAGATCGACCCCGCGCACGTGGACCGCGCCGCGACCAAGGTGGTCGAGCTGCTGCGCCGGTCCGCCGCGGTCCGGTCCGAGGGCGCCACCTACGACGTCGACGCCCACCACCAGGTCGCCCTCGAGGCCGCCCGCCGCGCGATCGTGCTGCTGCGCAACGAGGACCAGCTGCTGCCGCTCGACCCCGAGACCGCGGCTGAGGGCGCCCTCGCCGTCATCGGCGACTTCGCGGCGACCCCGCGCTACCAGGGCGCCGGCTCCTCGCACGTGAACGCGCACCGCCTCTCCACCGCGCTCGACGCGATCCGCGAGTCCGCCGGCGATGTCCCCTTCGCCCGCGGCTTCGTCCCCGGCGGCGCCGCGAGCTCCACGGAGGACGACGTCCTGCGCGCCGAGGCCGTCGAGCTCGCCCGCAGCGCGGGCACCGTCGTGCTCTTCCTGGGCCTCGGCGAGGACGTCGAGTCCGAGGGCTACGACCGCACCGACATGGATCTGCCCGCCGCCCAGGAGCGGCTGCTCGAGGAGGTCCTCGCCGCGAACCCGCGCACCGTCGTGGTCCTCTCCAACGGCTCCGCGATCCGCCTCTCCGAGACGCTGCGCAGCGCCCCCGCCGTGCTCGAGGCATGGCTGCTCGGCCAGGCCGGCGGCGAGGCCACGGCCGACGTCCTCTTCGGCCGCGTCGCCCCCTCCGGCAAGCTCGCCGAGACCATCCCGCTGCGCCTCGAGGACGTCCCCGCCACGCCGTACTTCCCGGGCGAGCACGGCCGCGTCACCTACGGCGAGGGCCTCTTCGTCGGCTACCGCGGTCTCGACGCCCGCGGCACCGAGGTCGCCTTCCCCTTCGGCCACGGCCTCAGCTACACCACCTTCGAGTACGCCGACCTCGCCGTCTCCGCGCGCGACGGCGGCCTCGTCGCCGAGCTGACCGTCACCAACACCGGCTCCCGCGAGGGCCGCGAGGTGGTCCAGGCCTACGTCTCCGTCCCCGGCAGCTCGATCGCCCGCGCCCCGCGCGAGCTCAAGGGCTTCGCCGACGTCACCCTCGCCCCCGGCGCGTCCGCCCGCGTGACCGTGGAGATGCCGGAGGCCGAGCTGCAGTACTGGGACGTCCGCGCCGGTCAGTGGGCCGTCGAAGGCGGCACGTACCGGGTCGAGATCGGGGCCTCGAGCCGTGACCTGCGCCTGGAGGCCGAGGCGGAGCTCGCCGGCACCGAGCCGCGGATCGAGGCCTCCTTCTCGACCACCCCGCTCGAGCTCGCCGCGATCCCCGGCGGCGCCGAGGCGCTGCACGACCTCGCCGGTCACCTCCCGTTCTTCCAGGATCCGGAGATGGCCAAGATGTTCGAGCAGATCCCCGTGGGCCGGCTCACCGGCTTCGGCGGCTTCTCCCGCGAGCAGATCCAGGAGTTCCTGGACCGCGTCAACGCGCTCTGACGCCGACGACGGAGGGGCCGCTCCTGCGGGAGCGGCCCCTCTGTCATGCGTGGGTGCGTGGGTCGGCTCAGGCGACGCCGGTCAGCGCCGTGGACTCGCCGAGCACCACGTCGCCGCGCACATGCACCTCGCGCGCGTCGTTCGTCCCGGGTGCCGAGTCGTCGTCGAGCGGCGCCGCCGTCGCGGCGGTCGTCGCCGCCCCGCGCGTCGCGTCGTCCGACTCCGCCGCACCGGCGCCCCGACCAGGCACGGACTCGAGCACCCACTCCGCGGCCTGGCGCGCCATCTCGGCGAGCGGCAGCGCGATCGTGGTGAGTGTCGGGTTCGCGTCGGCCGCGCCGGGCACGCCGCCGAAGCCGGCGACCGCGACCCTCTCGGGCACGTCGATCCCGCGGCGGCGCAGCTCGCCGAGCGCGCCGAGCGCCATGACGTCGGCCGGGGCGAAGACGCACAGCGGCCGCGGATCGGCCGCGCCCTCGCCCCCGAGGTGCTCCTCGATCCGCGCGGCGAGCCGGTGTCCGCCGGCGCGGGTCAGCTCCGCGGCCGTGCTGAGCTCCGGCTCGATCCCGGCCTCGGTGAGCGCGGCGACGAAGCCGCCCGTGCGGTCGCCGGCCGAGGGGATCCCGGCGATGCCCTCGACCACGGCGAAGCGCTGGTGGCCGTCGACGATCAGGGAGGTCGCCAGCTCGTGGGCGGCCGCGGCGTTGTCGGGGACGATCGTGCGGCCCACGCCGAGGGACTGCCCGAGCCCGACGACCTTCCCGCCGTTGCGCTCGAAGCCCTGCAGGAGGGTGCTGATCGCGGCGTCGGCCTCGGTGCCGTAGCGGTGCGAGCCGACCAGCACGAGCGCGTCGACCTGCTGGGCGATGAGGGCGCGCAGGGCGCGGATCTCGGTGTCGATCGCGCGGTCGGTCTGCGTGAGCAGCACCTGCGCCTGCGAGGCGAAGACCTGCTGCTGCACCTCGCGGGCGATGGTCGCGAAGTACGGGTCGGCGATGTCGTGGACCACGAGGCCGATGAGGCCCGAGCGGGAGCGGGCCAGGGCCTGCGCCTGGGCGTTCGGGACGTAGCCGAGCTTCTCCGCGGAGGCGCGGACCTTGTCGGCGACGGCCTTGCCGGGCACGCGGGCGGAGCCGTTGAGCACCCGCGAGGCGGTGGCCAGGGAGACCCCGGCGTCCTGGGCGACGTCGCTGAGGCGCACGGCGGGCATCGGGTCTCCTTCTGCAGGTCCTGCGGGTGGGGTGGGAAACGCTGTCCCGCCCGGTCAGCTTAACGAGGCGGGTGCTCCCGGAGCGGGCCGGGAGGCTCGCTCAGGCCGTGAGATCCCTCCGATTCCCGTCCACCGGCCAGCGGGGCGGCTCTCCGGCGGCGAGCCGCCGGATCTCCTCGAGCGCGGCGCCGCCGAGACGGTGCAGTTCGTTGCCGAGGGAGCCGGCGATGTGCGGGGTGATCGTCGCGAGCGGCGCGTCCCACAGCGGGTCGTCCGCGGCGAGGTCGTCGTACACGTCGAGCACGGCGGCGAGCCGTCCCGCGACCACCTCGTCGCGCAGGGCGTCGAGGTCCACGAGGGCGGGCCGGGCGGTGTTGACGAAGGTGGTGCCGTCCCGCATCAGCGCGAGCAGCTCCTGGCTGACCATGCCGCGGGTCGAAGGGACGTCCGGGGCGTGCAGGCTCACCACGTCGCTGCGGGCGTACAGCTCCTCGGGCTCGACCTTCGTCGCGCCGAGCTCCGCGATCCGCTCCGCGCCGACGTACGGGTCGGTGATCAGCACCTCCACGTCGAAGCGCCGCAGATGCTCGGCGACCAGCACCCCGATGCGGGAGGCGCCGACGAGCCCGACCACCGCCCCGTGGTTCCCGATCCCGGGATCGGAGGCGGCGGCGTGCTCGGGGCGTCGCAGACGCCGGTAGCGCGCCTCCTGGGCGCGGGCCCGTTTTCCGGCGAGCAGGATGTGGGCGAGCGCGTACTCAGCGACGGGCACCGCGTTCGCCTCGGTCGCGGAGGTGACGGTGATCCCGCCGCGCTCCCACACGGCGTCGGGGACGGTGAAGCGGACGGTCCCGGCGGTGTGCACGATCGCGCGCAGCCGGGGGAGGCGGGTGAGAGCCGCGGCATCCACGGCGGGGGAGCCCCATCCGGTCACCAGCACCTCGACGGTCGCGAGCTCCGCATCGGGGACGGCGGTGAGGTCCGGCGCGGTGCGCTCGATGTCGATCTCCGCCAGACGGGCCAGCTCCTCGCGCTGACCAGGCGAGAACATGCGGTGCTGTAGCCCGGAGGGCATCGCGAGCAGCGCCCTCATCGGGCCGGCTCCTCGGGGGTGGCGGCCGGCGGGGCGGCGGGGTCTGCCGGCCGCTCCGACGCCGCCCGGCGCTTCCCGGCGGCGATCAGGCCGCGCAGGGTCTCCGCCTCGCGGGCGAGCACCTCGGGGTCGTCCCCCGGCACGAACTCGAGCAGGGCGTCGCGGGGCGAACCTTCGGCGGCGAGGATTCCGAAGACCTGCTCCCACAGCTCGCCCCGCTCGGCGAGGGGGAGGCGCTCGGAGCCCGGCCACCAGGAGAAGACGTGGATCGTCGAGGCGTGGGGGAGTGTCGCGCGGAGCGTCGCGAGGGCGTCCGCATCCGGCATGTCCTGGTGCGGCTGCCAGTACGAGAGCACGTTCTCCCGGCCCACCTCGTCGAGCAGGGCGAGGGTCGAGCCGATCTCGTCGGTCAGGGTGCGGCCATGGAACTCGAGGCCGACCTCCACCCCGGCCTCCCCGGCCCGGTCCGCGAAGGCGCGCACGCGAGCGGCGATCCGGGCCCGCTCCTCGGGTGCGATGTCGGCCGATCCCTGGCTGCCCGCCCAGACCCGGATCCGCGGGGCGCCGAGCGCGACCGCCGAGGCGAGCACCGCCTCCCCGTCGGCCCGCACCTGCTCCTCCTCGCCCTCGAAGCGCAGGTAGGAGCCGTAGGAGGCGACGTCGAGGAGGGCATTCTCGGTGAGCGCGCGGACCTCCTCGGCACGCCCCGGGTCGCCCGGCGGCACGTGCACGTCCCCCGCCCATTCGATGCGGGGCAGGCCCGCGCCGACGGTCAGGTCGACGATCTGCTCGGGCGACAGCGGGCGGAAGGTGACGGAGCAGAGCCCGGCGCGGATCATGGGGATCCCTCCGTTCGAGGCGGCGACGCGACACCGGGGCGGAGCTCCGGATCCGGTCGGTGGAAAGCGATTGCACCGAGCGTAGCCCAGGGGTGGCGTCGCGGTGCGCGGTCCGGGGATGCCGCTCCGAGGGGTGCCCGGCCCTGGGGTGCCCTGGGAGGGACTGGCTCGTGCCACCCGCCGATGGTGGACTGAGGACCTCCCGCCTCCCGCCATCGCGCGCTCTGCATCTCCCGCCTCCCCGCTCTGCATCTCCCGCCGCCCCGCCCTGCGTTCCCCACCGCCCCGCCCTGCGTTCCCCACCGCCCCGCCCTGCGTTCCCCCGAGGAAGAACCGCCCCGCCGTGACCACCACGCTCCCCGCGCCCACCACCCCGGTCATCCCGAAGGTCCTGCCCTGGATCCTCCTGCTACTGACCGTCTTCGGCCCCATCTCGATGGACCTCTACCTGCCCGCGCTCCCGGCCCTCACCGCGGAGCTCGGCGCCGTCACGTCCGTCGCCCAGTTGACGGTGACCGCCTGCTTGCTCGGCCTCGCCTCCGGCCAGCTGCTCGCCGGACCCGCTTCCGACCAGTACGGACGCCGCCGCATCCTGCTCCTCGGCGTCGCCGCCTATGTCGTCTTCTCGACCCTCTGCGCGCTGAGCCCGAGCATCGAGCTGCTGATCGCGGCCCGCTACGTGCAGGGCCTCGCCGGCGGGGTCGGCGTGGTCATCGCCCAGGCCGCGGGCCGCGACCTCTTCGACGGCCGCGAGCTGATCCGCTTCTACGGCCGACTCGCCGTCGCCGGCCCCACCGCCGCGATCGTCGGTCCCCTGATCGGCGGGCTGCTGAACGTCTTCTTCGACTGGCGCGGGCTGTTCGGCTTCCTCGCCGTCGTCGGCGTGGTGCTGCTGATCCTCTCGGCGACCCTGTTCACCGAGACCCTGCCGCCCGAGCGGCGCAGCAGCGGCGGGCTCGGGCGCACCGGCGCCGACCTGCGGGTCCTGATCGCCGACCGCGTCTTCGTCGGCGCCGTCCTCACGCAGGGCTTCGTCTACGCCGCGATCTTCGCCTATCTCGCCGGCTCCACCTTCGTGCTCCAGGAGATCTACGGCCTGTCCCCGCAGGGATACGCCGCCGCCTTCGCCCTGAACTCCACCGGCGCGGTCCTCGGCGGCTGGACGGGCGGACGCCTCGCCGAGCGCTGGAACGTCCACGGCGCGCTGTTCGCGGGGATCGGCGTCACCGGGCTCGGCGCGCTGGGACTGCTGCTCGCAGGTCTCGCACCGATGCCGCTCGCCGTCGTCGTCGCCTCCCTGTTCCTGCTCGCGTGCGGCGCGCAGCTGGCGTCTCCGGCCGGCACCACCCTCGCCCTGCGGGAGTACCCGCAGATGGCGGGCACCGCCGGGTCGATCCTGGGCACCGCGCGCTTCGGCTTCGGCGCGATCTCGGCGCCCTTCGTCGGCATCGCCGGCTCGCTGAGCATCCTCCCGCTGGGCGTGATCACCACCGGCTGCGCCGTGCTCGCCGTGGCGGCCGGGCTGCTCACGCTGCGGCGTCGGCCCGCGCTCGTCGAGGAGCCGGTGGCCGCGGCCTGATCCCCGCCGCTCCGGGTGGGGCGGCGGTCGGTGTCGGGTGGAGCGCGCCGCTTCAGGCGCCGGCCCGGAGGCCGCTTCAGGCGCCGGCCTGGCGGCGCTGTTCCTCCTCGGCGCGCCAGACCTTCTCCTTGGCCACGTACTCGTTGTCCTCGGAGACCAGGGCAGCGATCTCCTCGTCGGCGTGGATCCGGCGCACCTCGAGGGTCGTCCCGGGGCCCAGCGGGCAGCGGGTCGCCCACTGCTCGGCCTCGGCACGGTCCGCGACCTGGATGATCCACCAGCCGTCGAAGCGCGATTCGGTGGTGCCGTAGGGGCCCGCGGTGACCGCGGGCGGGGTCTGCGAGAAGTCGACGAGGAAGTTCGCCTCGTCGGCGGCGTCGGCGAGACCTTCGCCGGCGACCATCGCCCCCGCCTCGATCAGCGCCTCGTTGAAGGCGCCCATGGCGTTGACGACCTCCTCGAAGTCGATCTCCTGGGACGCCTGCAGCGCGGCGTCGGTGGCACGCATGATCAGCATGTACTTCATGGGGTCCCTCCCGGGGGCTCGAGGGCGCTCAGCCTACGGCCGACGGGGCCCGTTCCCCAGGGGGTCCCGGAGGTCCTGCCGGTCGCGCCCCGGCCCCGAGCAAGGACGCGACCGGCAGGGGATCAGAAGGGCAGCGGATCGACCAGGTCAGCCGCGGCGCAGCAGCTGGCCCATCGGCACGAAGTCCGAGAACTCGGCGTCGAGCGCGGGGCGGGCGGGCTCGCCCGTCGGGACGGAGCCGTCGTCGGCCGGGGTGGAGTCGGCACCGGAGTCGCCGTCGGCCGGCTGCGCGCCCGCGCCGTCACCTGCGGTGTCGGCACCCGCGGCGACCCCGCGACGAGCCCGCAGCATCGTCGCGAGCTCGGCCGCGGCCCGGCGCACCCGCACTGCGAGCGGCTGCGCGTCGGCCTGGTGCTCGGTGTCGGCACCGAAGTCGGCCGACGCTGCGAACACCGAGGTGGGGACCAGGTCCGCCTTCAGATAGCCGAACATCGGGCGGAGCGCGTAGTCGATCGCGAGGGAGTGGCGGGCGGTGCCGGCGGCCGCGCCGAGCAGCACCGGCTTGTCCGCCCACAGTGCGGTGTCGAGGACGTCGACGAACATCTTGAACAGCCCCGCGGGGCCGACGTTGAAGATCGGCGTGACCGCCACGATCGCGTCGGCCGCACGGACCTGCTCGATCACCATCGCGAGGCGCTCGCTGGGGAAGCGGGTCAGCAGTGCATCGATGAGATCGTGGGCGTACTCGCGCAGCTCCACGGTGCTCACCTCGACCTGCGTCCCGTCGGCGCCGAGGGCGGCGGCAGTCTCGCGGGTCAGCTGGTCGGCGAGCATGCGGGTGGAGCTGGGGGTGGAGAGCCCGGAGGAGAGGGCCAGGATCCGGAAGGTCGCGGTGTGAACCGTCATCACTTCGCCTCCTTCGCGTCCTCGGCACGCAGGCCGGTCCAGTTGTCGCCGGTCTCGAACTTGTAGGCGTCGTCGAAGGCGCCGCGCTCCGCCTCGGCGGCGGCGACCCGGTTCGCGTGGGTGGGCGCCTCGGGGACGTCGGCGGGCCTACGAGCCTCGAGCTCGCGGCGCAGCACGGGGACGACCTCGGTGCCCAGCAGCTCGATCTGCTCGAGGACCGTCTTCTGCGGGAGGCCCGCGTGGTCCATGAGGAACATCTGGCGCTGGTAGTCGCCGACGTGGTCGGCCATGGTCAGGTACCGCTCGACGACCTGCTCGGGGGAACCGACGGTGAGCGGGGTGGCGCGGGTGAAGTCCTCCATCGAGGGGCCGCCGCCGTAGACCGGGGCGTTGTCGAAGTAGGGCCGGAACTCGTTCCACGCGTCCTGGCTGTTCTTGCGCATGAACGCCTGGCCGCCGAGGCCCACATAAGCCTGGTGGGCCTTGCCGTGGCCGTAGTGCTCGTAGCGCTCGCGGTACAGCTGCACCATCTGCTTCGTGTGGCTCATGGGCCAGAAGATGTTGTTGTGCAGGAAGCCGTCGCCGTAGTACGCGGCCTGCTCGGCGATCTGCGGGGAGCGGATCGAGCCGTGCCACACGAACGGCGCGACGCCGTCCAGCGGGCGCGGGGTGGCGGTGAACTGCTGCAGCGGGGTGCGGAACTGGCCCTCCCAGTCCACGACGTCCTCGGTCCACAGGCGGCGCAGCAGGTCGTAGTTCTCGATCGCGAGCTCGATGCCCTTGCGGATGTCCTGGCCGAACCAGGGGTAGACCGGGCCGGTGTTGCCGCGGCCCATCACCAGGTCGACGCGGCCGCCGGTGAGGTGCTGCAGCATCGCGTAGTCCTCGGCGATCTTCACCGGGTCGTTCGTGGTGATCAGCGTGGTCGCGGTGGAGAGGATGATCTTCTCCGTCTGCGCGCCGAGGTACGCGAGCGTGGTGGTGGGGGAGGAGGTGACGAAGGGCGGATTGTGGTGCTCGCCGATCGCGAAGACGTCCAGGCCCACCTGCTCGGCGAGCTTGCCCTGCTCGATCATCGAGCGCAGACGCTCGTTCTCGGTGGGCACCTTCCCGGTGGTGGGGTCCGGGGTGATGTCGGCGATGGTGAAGATTCCGAACTGCATGGCGAGGCTCCTCGGTCTGTTCGGCCTGTCTGTGAAGATGCTTCAACTTTAAACTACCGTCTCGCGGGAGCGCAAGCCTCGGGCCGACGGGGGTGACAGGATGGTGCGCCATGACACACGCGAGCATCGAGGCACTGCTGGACGCCGCCCGACTGGGACGGCTCGAGACCACCGAAGGCGGGAGGATCCTCGCGACCGTCTCCCGGCCCGACGCGAAGGGCACTGCCTACGTCACCTCGCTCGTCGAGCTCGAGGACGAGCGGGTGCTGCCCCTGACCCGCGGCGCCGCCTCGATCGGCGCGGTCGCCGCCGCGGAGGACGGCACCGTGTACTTCACCGCGAAGCGGATCGGGGAGGACGGCGAGGAGTCCGAGGACGCCCAGCTGTGGGGCCTGCCCCCGCGCGGCGAGGCCCGCCAGCTCGCGGCGCGTCCCGGCGGCTTCGGCGCGCTGCACCTCGCCGGGAACCTGCTGATCGCCGAGCTCGCCGTCCACTCGCAGGCGGCCGACGAGGCCGAGCACGTCGAGCTGGGCCGGGCGCGCAAGGACGCCAAGGTCAGCGCCGCCCTCCATGACGGCTTCCCCACCCGCTACTGGGATCACGACCTCGGCCCGGCGCGCACCGTCCTCGCCGTCGCCGAGCTGCCGGCGGACCTCGCGACCGCCGAGGCGTCGCCCGGGCTGTCGGCCGGAGGCGCGAGCGTGCCCGCCGACGAGGCGGACCCGTCGGCCGGAGCCGCCGAGGCGGACCCGTCGGCCGACGACGACGCCCCCGCCGCGCAGGTGCTGCACTTCCGCCACCTCGCGATGCCGGCCGGACGCCTGACCTCCTGGACCGTGGACCGACAGGGCGCCCGCGCGCTCGTCTCGATGTCCGACTCGCACGGCGAGATCCTCGCCTCCGGCCACCTGCACCTGCTCGACCTGCGCGGCGAGCAGCCGCCCCGACTGCTGCGCGAGCCCACCGCCGAGATCGAGTACGGACCCGGCGCGTTCAGCCCCGACGGCACCCGCGCGCTGATCTCCCGCCACCGCATCTGGACCGAGAACCAGACCATGAGCTCCGCGGTCGAGCTGCTCGACCTCGCCACCGGCACCACCGTCCCCGTCTGGCCGGAGCTCGACCACTGGGTCGACCCGGTGTGGGTCGACGGGGAGACCCTCGCCGCGGCCTCCGACGACCAGGGGCGCGGTTCGCTCTGGATCGGCGCCCTCACCGACCCGGCTCCGCGCCGGCTCGTCGGCGGGCCCGATCAGGAGCTGTCCTTCGCGGACCTCTCCGTCGCCGGCGGCCGCCTCATCGCCTCGGCCTCCTCCGTCGCGTGCGCCCCGCATCCCGTCGCCGTCGACCCGTCGGACGGTCGCCTCGTCCGCCTGCCGAACCCGGCCGACGAGGTCGAGCAGACCGGCTCCCTCACCGAGGTCACCGCGACCGCCGACGACGGCACGACGCTGCGCGCCTGGCTGCGCCTGCCCGACGGAGACGGCCCGCACCCGCTCGTCGTCTTCGCCCACGGCGGTCCGTGGGGCTCCTGGAACGCGTGGACCTACCGCTGGAATCCGAACCCCTTCGTCGCCGCCGGATACGCCGTGCTGCTGCCCGATCCCGCGATCTCCACCGGCTACGGCCAGGCGATGATCGACCGCGGCCAGCACGAGCTGGGCGGCGCCCCGTTCACCGACATCATGGCGCTGACCGACCAGGCGATCGCCCGCGCCGACATCGACGAGGGCGCGACCGCCTTCGCCGGCGGCTCCTACGGCGGATACATGGCGAACTGGGTCGCCGGGCACACCGGGGACCGCTTCCGCTGCATCGTCACCCACGCCTCCCTGTGGGACACCGAGACGATGGGCCGCACCACCGACAACTCCGGCTGGGAGCCGCCGATGCGTCGGCAGAACCCGGACCACGATCCCAGCGCGTTCGTGCGCGAGATCGTGGTGCCGATGCTCGTCATCCACGGCGACGAGGACTACCGCGTCCCGATCGCGCAGGGCCACGCCCTCTGGTACGACCTGCACCGCTTCTCCGCGACGCCGCGCGACGCCGAGGGCCGCACGCAGCACCGCTACCTGTACTTCCCCGACGAGGGGCACTGGATCTTGGGCCGCGGCAATGCGCAGGTCTGGTACGAGACGTTCCTCGGCTTCCTCGACGAGCACGTGCGCGGCGAGGACTGGGAGCGGCCGGCGACGCTCGGCTGAGCGGGCGGCCGGGCCGGCGGGGCGGCCGACGGGCCGGGCCGTGCCCGCCGGGGGCGGCTGGGGCCCGTCAGTCGGTCAGGTCACCTGCTCGACGGGCGCCGCCCAGGTGTTGCACGCCGAGAGGTCGCCGCCCGACTCCAGACCGTTGCGCAGCCACAGTACGCGGGTCGACGGGGTCACCGGGCGGTCACCCTGCTCGGGCCAGGTGGCCTCGTCGAGCAGGCCCTCGCGGAAGGCGCCGCTGGGCTGCGCCTCCGCGGGCAGCTGGCCGAGCGCGGCGGTGGTCAGGCAGCTGCGCTGGAGGTCCCACCGGATGTACGCCTCGTCGTACGCCGCGGAGTCCCCGGAGTCCTGGAACTGGTTCATCATCGTCACGTAGTACACGGTCAGCGAGCTGTTCCACATAAGGGTGTTCGTGTACGAGTACGAGAGGTCCCACAGGTAGGCCTGGGCAACCTGGTTCTCGTCGGTGAACGCCGTGCCGGTGCCGTAGCCGAGCGGCCAGTAGATCGCGGTGTCCAGGTTGCAGACCGTCGCGAAGTCCGCCCCGAAGTTGTCCGGGTTGTCCGAGCACGACGAGTTCGGCAGCGTCGGATGCTCGTAGACGGTCACCGTCGGGTTGCGCCACGGCAGGCCGCGGTCGGAGCTCGCCGCGGACCACACCTGGTTCAGGCAGCCCGCGCTCGCGTCCAGCACCGCCTGGAGCTGCTCCGCGGTGGCGTCCGGAGGCGTGGGCGGGAGCTCGCAGGTGCCGATGTCGGGCAGGTCCCCGCCGGTGAGCGGGTTGTCCGCGAGGATCTCCGCGAGCTCCTCGGGGGTGCCCGGCGGGCGGTCGTAGGCGGGGATGACCTCGAAGCCCGAGCCCTCCTCGGTGGTCGGATCCGTGGTCGGATCGGTCGTCGGGTCGGACGTCGGGTCCTCCGAGGTGGCGGTGGTCTCCTGCGCCGTGGGGTCCCCGCCGCCGCGGCTGTTCAGGGCGAGGAAGCCGATGCCTCCCGCCACGGCGAGGACCAGCGCGCCGATGCAGGCGATGGCGCCGACGAGCAGCGGCCACGTCCGCTTCGACGGCGGCTGCTCACCGGTGGGGCCGGTGGGTCCGGTGGGACCGTAGCCGCCGGGTCCGGAGGGGCTGCCGGGGCCGCCCGGGCCGGTGGGGCCGAAGCCACCGGGTCCGGAGTGGCCGTAGCCGTCCGGGGCGGCGGAGCTGCCGAAACCGCCGGGCGCGTTCTGGCCGTAGCCGCCCGCGGTGCCCTGGCCGTAGCCGGCGGGTGCCGCGGGACTGCCGTAGCCCGGAGAGGGCTGCTGGCCGTAGCCGGGGGAGGGCTGCGCGGGAGAGCCCGTCGGCCCCCATCCGGGCTGCGGGCTGCCGTTCTGCTGCGGGCCGCCGCCATGCTCCGGGCCCTGCCCGTACGGCGGAGCCTGGGGAGCCTGCCGGCCCTCGCCCTGCGGCTGCCCCTGCGGCGGCTGTGCCCAAGGGTCCGGGCCCGAGCCGCCCTGCCCGTGCTGCGCGCCGGAGCCGTCCCCGCCCCATCCCGGATTCGTCACGTGCTCCCCCTGCGTCGTCGTGGCCGCGTGCCACCGCAGACTAACCGGGACTTTTCGCGCACGGGAGCGTCCCGGGGAAGTGATATGAGGTCGAGACCTCGAGGCCCGGCACCCTCCGCGCCACGGCACCCTGTCGCGCCGTCGCCCTTGCGGAGTCCCACGCCGGCCGCCACCGCCTCGCCGCCCCTGCCCCCAGACTCTTCGCCGCCCCGCGGAAACCCCGCACTTATGGGGGAATTCGTCGATCATTCCCCCAGGTGCGCGGGGTTACTCGTCGGTCGGGAGCGGAGCTGGGACCGCGGACGTCAGCGTGCTCCGCGCCGTCCCAGGGCGGAGGTCAGTCGCGCGCCGGCGGGACCGCGGCGTCGTCGAGGCGGAGCAGCAGGAAGCTGAGGTCCAACCAACGCCCGAACTTCTCGCCGACCTGCGGCATCGTTCCCTCGAGGACGAATCCCAGTCGTTCATGGAGCCGGATCGAGCCGACGTTGCCGGCTTCGATGCCCGCGACCATCACGTGGATGCCGGCGGCCCGGGCGTGCTCGATCAATGCCGTGAGCAGGGCGCGCCCGAGTCCCTTGCCTCGTTGGTCCTCCCGCACGTATACGGAATGCTCGACGGTGCGGCGGTAGCCCGAGCGTGTGCGCCAAGTGCCGTAGCTGCCGAAGCCGAGCACCACTCCGGACCCGTCGACCGCCACCAGCACGGGAAAGCCCGCCGCCTGCCGATCGCTCATCCAGCGGGCGCGATCCGCGACGTCCACCGGGTCCTCGTCCCAGATCGCGGTGCTGTGCTCGACCGCGTGATTGTGGATCGCGGTGATGGCCTCGAGGTGGTCGGGGGTGGCGTCGATGATCTGCACGATGCTCCTGGGGGGCGATCCGGGACACGAAGAAGGCCCCCCACCGCAGGTGAGGGGCCTTCGCCGCTGGCGGAGGATGGGGGATTTGAACCCCCGAGGGCTTGCACCCAACACGCGTTCCAGGCGTGCGCCATAGGCCGCTAGGCGAATCCTCCAGCGCTCATCAAGAGCAGTGGACAGCGTACCCGACACCCTGGGCCCGCGCGAACCGACCGGGCGCAGGTCACACGGGGCGAGGTCTCCGAGCCGTGTGGACTTCTCCCGCGCCTCCTGGACCGTCGCCTCGTCGGCCTTTCCCGCGCCGCTCTCCCACCTCGCGCTCTCGTTACCCCCGCACACTTGGGGGAATACGAGAGGAATTCCCGCAACTGTGTGGGGGTTTCCACGACCGGGCGGCGGTGCACCCTCAGCGGCGCGCACGTGGCGCCGGGCCCGTCGAGTCGCGCTCGCGCAGCACGGGCTGGACGAGGAGGTCGGCGTCGTGCGCGCGGCCGGCGAGGCGCTCCCGGATCATCTCCGCCGCGAGGCGTCCCATCTCTTCTCGCGGCTGGTTCACGCTGGTCAGGTGCGGCTGGACGGTGAGAGCCACGGTCGAGGAGTCGTAGCCGACCACGCTCAGCTGCTCCGGCACGCGCACGCCGAGGTCCGCCGCCCGGTGCAGCACCCGCACCGCGGCGATGTCATTGGCCGCGAAGACTGCTGTCGGCGCTGCCGGGTCGCCCGAGCGGATCCGCCGCATGAGGTCGTCGATCCGGGCGTCCATTGCGGCCCAGTCGGCCTCCGGGCCGATCACCTCCACGGACCCCGTCGGCCCGCCCGTCGGCCCGCTCGACCCCAGCCCCGAGTCTCGCCCTGACCCCACCCTCGACCCCACCCCCGACCCGAGCCCCGACCCGAGCCCCGACGCCAGCCCCAGGCGCGCCGCCTCCGCCGCGAAGCCGGCGCGGCGCGAGGCCGGACCGGGCCGACTGGACATGGTCACGTGTGCGAGACGGCGGTGCCCGCGCTGGACGAGGTGGCGGACGGCCAGGGCGGCCCCGGCCGCGTCGTCACAGCGCACCGCATCGGTGCCGGGCACGGGATCCTGCATCCTCCCGATCACGGCGACGGGCAGCACCGCGGCCGCCGCGGCGAGGGTCGATGGGCTCAGCCAGGTCGTCACCGCGATCACCCCGTCGACGCCGAAGCCCAGCATCCGCTCGAGCTGCCGCTCGAGGTGGTCCCCGTCGCGTCGGCCGTGCCCGATCACCACCGCGTAGCCGACCGACTCCGCGAACCGTTCGATGCCGGTGATGACGTCCGTGTGGTACGCGTTGCCGAGGTCCGTGGGAATCACGCCGAGCACGGTCGCATCCCGCGCCGCGCTGCGTCGGGCCCGGTAGCCGACCGCTCGGGCCGCTGCGAGGACCCGCAGCCTGGTCTCCTGGCGGACGCCGCCCCGCCCGTTCAGCGCCATCGACGCGGCCGACGCCGAGACCCCCGCGGCGCGGGCGACGTCGGCCAGCGTCGCGCGGCCGGAGGGTGCTCCCATGCCCCCTGGATAGCACCCGGAAGTCCAGCCTCTCCAGCGGAAATGCAGATCTGCAGCAGGATTGGCCGTTCCGTGGCGGCGGGTTCACCGGCCGTTCATCCGGGGGCGTCCGCGCCTCCGTACGGTCGAGCCCATGACCACCGCTCAGCCCGCCCCCGGGATCCCGGCCCGCACCGCCGCGTGCTCGACCCCGGCCCCCGCCGACGCCGCTCCCGCCGACGCTGCGCCCGCCGACTCCGCGGAGACCGCGTCGAGCGGCTCGCAGCCCGCGGCCCCCGTCCGTGCCCCGCGGGCCCTGCTGCTCGACTTCGGGGGCGTCGTCGTGACCACCACCGCGCGCGCCGACTGGGTGCACACCCTCGCCACGACCGTGCTCGACCTCGCCGCCGCGGCGGGCCACCGCCTCGAGCGGGCCGACGTCGAGGCTTCCCTGCGCGCCGGCCGCGCCGCCCTGTCGATGTGGAAGAACGCCGCCTCCCGTCGCCGCGCGCCGCGTGAGCTCGCCCCGCGCGAGATCGTCGAGGACTTCCTGCTCGCCGACCTGCCGGGCGCCGCCCGCAGCGCCCTCGCCCTCGACGCCGAGCGGATCCTCGCCGCGAAGGCCGTCGCCGTCTCCGACCACCACGTGCGCCCCGGCGTGCGCGAGCTGCTGGTCGTGGCGCGGGAGCGGGGGATCGTGCTCGGCATCGTCTCCAACGCCCATTCGGGCCTCGCCCACCGCGAGATCCTCCGCGCCGAGGGGCTCGACGGCTTCTTCGGCGTGCAGGTGTACTCGGACGAGGTCGGCATCCGCAAGCCGCACCCGGGCATGATCCACCTCGCCGCCGACGCCCTCGGCGTCCCCGCCCGCGAGGCCTGGTACGTCGGCGACACCCTCGACCGGGACGTCGTCGCGGGTCGCCGCGCCGGCGTGGGCCGCGTCGTGATCACCCGCGACCGCCGCACCGACCACCCGCCGTTCCCGGTCGCCGCCCGCCCCGACCTGGTGCTGGAGACGCCGGAGGGGCTTCTCGCGGAGCTGCGCGCCGCGGTCGGTCCGGTCGACGGGGCTTCGGCCGACGGGGCCCTGATCAACGGGGCTCCGGGCACCGAGGCCTCGCAGATCGCCGCCCGGCCGGCCCGTCGGCCGCTCGCGTTGCTCCTGGACCACGGCGGCGTGCTCACCACCTCGACGCCCGACCCCACCCGGGACGAGGTCGTCGGCCGGGCCCTGGTCGACCTCGCCGAGCGATGCGGTCACCCGCTCACCGCCGCCGAGGCCGAGCGCGCGATCTCCACCGGCTGGGACCGTCACCGCGAGCGCAAGCGCCGCCGCGACCGCCTCGCCGACCCCGACCACCGCCACGACGAGGTCGACCCCGCCGTCCTCTGGGGCGACCTGATCGGCGCCGAGCTGCCGGCACCGCTGCGCGCCGCGCTCCGCCTCGAAGCCGCCGAGCTGTCCTTCCTTCTCCACCGCTCCAAGGGCGTGCCGAGCCCGCGCGAGGGGGCCGTGGAGCTGGTCCGCTGGGCCCATGAGCGCGGGATCGTGGTCGGCATCGTCTCGAACACGATCTCCGGTCGCGGGGTCCGCGCCACGCTCGCCGACTACCGGGTGCTGGACCTGATCGGCCCCGCGGCGTACTCCGACGAGATCGGGGTGCGCAAACCGGGCCGCGAGATCTTCGCCGCCGCCCTCGCGGGCCTCGACGTCGCTCCGGTGGACGTCGTCTACGTCGGCGACAAGGCGCTGAACGACGGGCGCGGCGGCCGCGACGCCGGGATCGGCACCATCTGCCTGCTGCGCGGTGGGAAGGACGACGACGCCGCGCTCGAGCGCGCGCTCGCGGGCGGCCTCGCCGACCACGTCCTCGACGGCCCCGGCGACGTCATCGACGTGCTCGCCGCCCGCCTCGCCGAGCCCGCCCCCTCAACCGCCTGACCCGGCCGACCCCGTCGGCCCTGCCCGTCCGCCCCCGCCCCGAGACCGACCCCGGCCCCCGTCGGCGTCATCCACCCCGCCCCCCGCACATCCCTGCCCTGACCTGCTGAAGGAGACCCCCGTGTCCACCCAGATCCCCCCGCGCCCCGCCGAGGACGAGCGCCGCGGCACCCTCCGCGGTGTCGTCGACGGCGTGCGCAGCGCCCAGCTGTCCACCTCGCAGAAGCTGATGATCTTCGTGCTGTCGATGTCGCTGTTCGGGCTGTCGAACATCATCCTGGAGATCATCCCGGACCCCTCGATCGGCCCGGTCGACATCTCCGTGTCGTACATGGTGTTCGTGCCGCTGACCATCGCCGCGCTGTTCTCCCCGTTCTGGGCCGCGCTCGGCGCCCCGCTCGGCGAGATCGTGTTCACCGACCTGCTCATGGGCGACTTCTCCGGCCTCGCCGAGGTCGAGGGCTACCTGCAGATGTTCCTCGCCGTGTTCATCGCGGGCTCCCTGATCCGCAACCCCCGCTCGAAGGTGCAGATCGCCGTCGGTGCGATCGTGCTGGTGCTGGTGGACAAGATCCTCTCCGCGATCGTCGACCTCTCCAAGGTGTGGATCGGCGTGGAGGACGCGGAGTTCGTCGAGGGGCTGCCCGAGTCGATGCTCGCCCTCGAGATCCTGGGCCTCGGCGTGGACGTGATCATGTCCGGCATCCTGCTCGGCGCGATCCCCGCCATGTGGCTGATCCCGGCCCTGCACGGCAAGATCGAGCCGCTCATGGGCATGCGTCCCCGCGTCCCCGGCGAGCCGATCCCCGGCCAGGCCCCGGCGTCGGGCGTGTTCGTCGGCTTCGCGCTGCTGCTGTCGGTGGCGAGCTTCGGCTTCGCCTTCCTCGAGGCCTTCGACATCTCCGCCGGCGCCTTCGAGCCCGACTTCATCGACCGCTTCGGCGACTGGTTCATCGTCGTCTCCCTCGTCGCCATCGCCGTCGTGCTCGGCCTCGCGATCCTCCTCTTCCGCCGCTCGCAGCAGTCCGCGCGGAAGTCGGCGGACCGCGCCTGAGCGCCGACCCCTCCCGGAGACCCTGATGCAGACCGTTCCCCCGACCACCGCCAACGCGCCGGAGACCGCGCCGACCGACGCCGCGCCCGCCTCGGCCGCCTCCCGCCGCGCGACGGCGCAGCCCGTGATCCGCGTGAAGGACCTGTCCTTCCGCTACCCGGGCACCGACCGCGACACCCTCCGCAACGTCGACCTCACGATCGAGCGTGGCGACTTCGTGGCGGTGGTCGGGGGCAACGGCTCTGCGAAGACCACCCTGTGCAAGACCTTCAACGGCCTCGTCCCGCACTATTGGAACGGCGACTTCGCCGGGTCCGTGCACGTGGACGGCGTCGACACCTGGGACTCGTCGGTCGCGGAGCTGTCCAGCCGCGTCGGCTACGTCTACCAGGACTTCCAGAACCAGCTGGTGCGGCCGACGGTCCGCGACGAGGTCGCTTTCGGCCCCCTGAACTTCGGCCACGCCGACTACCGCGAGCGCACCGACGAGGCGCTCGAGCAGCTCGGCATCGCCCACCTCCGCGACCATTTCGTATGGCAGCTCTCCGGCGGCCAGTCGCACCTGGTGGCCCTCGCCGCGGTCCTCGCCCTGCGTCCCGAGGTGATCGTGGTCGACGAGCCCGTCGCCGAGCTCGACCCGGCCCGCGCCCGCGAGATCTACCTGCGGCTGCGCGAGCTCAACGAGCGCGAGGGCACCACCATCATCACCATCGAGCACCACGCCGAGTTCATCGCCGAGTTCGCCCGCTCGGTGGTGCTCATGGCCGACGGCGCGCCCGTCTGGCACCTGCCCGTCCAGGAGGCGATGGACCGCCACGCCGACCTCGCCGAGCACGGCGTCCCTGCCCCCGACGCCGTCGCGCTCTCCGCCGCGGTCGGGGCGCGCCCGGTGGCGCTCGACGTCGCCTCCGCCGCGGCGGCCCTGCGGCCCCTGGTGCGGGAGCGGCCGACGGGGGTCGACGGGGATGGTGCGGGAGACGGGGTGGGTGCGGCCGACGGGGTGGGTGCGGGTGGCGGCTCGGGGTCGGGCGAGGGCTCGGAGGCCGCCGCTGGCTCGGGCGCCGCCGACGGCGAGGTCGTCGCCACCCTGCGCGGGGTGCGGCACGGCTACCGCTCCGTCGCAGGCGGCCTCTCGACCGTCCTCGACGACCTCGACCTCGACCTGCGCGCGGGGGAGCGGATCGCCCTGGTCGGCACCAACGGCGCCGGCAAGACGACACTGATGAAGCTGCTCACGGGCCTGATCGTGCCCCGCGCCGGCACGGTCACGGTCGACGGCATCGACACCCGCTCCCGCTCCGCCGCGCGTCTGGCCGACCACGTCTCCTACCTCTACCAGCACCCGCAGCAGATGTTCCTCAAGGACACCGTGCGCGAGGACGTCGCCCTGTTCCCGCGCGGCCGGAAGGTGCCCGACGCCGAGGCGATCGTGGACCGGATCATCGAGGAGGTGGGCCTCTCCGCCCTCGCCGACCGCGACGGCCGCTCCCTCTCCGGCGGGCAGCAGCGCCGCGCGACCCTCGGCATCGGCCTCGCGATGCGGCCCTCGCTGCTGCTGCTCGACGAGCCGACCTCGAGCCTCGACATCCGCTCCCGCGATGACGTCACCGGCATGCTCGCGGCGCTCGCCGAGACGGTGCGCTGCGCGGTCGTCGCCACCCACGACATGGACCTCGTCGCCACCTGGGCGAGCCGCGTGATCGTGCTCGACCAGGGCCGGGTGCTGGCCGACGTCACCCCGCGCGAGCTGTTCTCCCGCCCCGAGCTGACCGGTCGCACCCGGCTCATCCCGCCGCAGGTCGCTCGCATCGCGCTCGAGCTGGACCTGGACCCGCTGCCGCTCACCGCCGCCGAGCTGCGGGCGTGGCTGCCGGAGACGGTGGGGGCTGCACCGGCCCCGTCGGCCGGACCCGCGGAGCCTGCGCCCTCGGCCGGACCCGTCGGCCCCGTCCCCCAGGAGGTGCGCTGATGGCGCGCAAGACCCATGACGTGCTCAGCGTCGACTGGATCCGGCTCGAGCTCCTGCGCACCGCCTACTCGACCCGCGGCGGGCTCTTCTCGCGGCTGGATCCGCGGATGGTGCTCGCGTGGTACCTGGTCATGGCGATCAGCCCCTGGCTCACCCACGACACGGGCGTGCTGCTGGTGCTGTTCGCGCTCGGGGCCGCCTCCGTTGTCCTCGCCCGCGTCGGCCCGCTCGTGCTGGGGCTGTTCCTCATCGGGCTGCTGGGCAACGTGGTGGGGCTGTTCGCGGCGTCGTTCCTGTTCGGAGGCAACCTGGACACCCTCGTCGCCCTCGCCGAGCTGAACCTCAAGCTCGGCGCCGTCTCGATGGCCTCGATGGCGGCCTTCGTGTCGCTGGACCCGGAGAAGCTCTCCGACGCGCTCCTGTGGTTCCGCGCCCCCGAGCTGCTCGCCTTCGGGGTCAGCTACGGCTACCGCATGCTGCCGATCCTGGTGGACGAGTACGTGACGGTGTTCGAGGGCCAGCGCCTGCGGCACGCGCCCGTGGACCGGCCCGGCCTGCTCGGCTGGCGGGTGGCGGGGCAGTGGTGCGTCCTCGCCGTCACCGCGTTCTACCCGATCATGCTCAACACCGCGAAGAACGTGCGCACCACCGTCGAGGCCCTGGAGACCCGCGGCTTCACCTACGGCGCCTCGAACCGGGCCGGGCGCACGCTGCGGCTGGCGTACCTGCGGGTCTCGGCCCTCGACCTCGCGGTGCTGGCCGCGTCCGTGGTGCTGGTCATCGTCGCCTTCCCCCTCGGCGCGCGGATCCCCGGGCTGGGGTGAGTCGGGGGCGGCGGCGCGCCTGGCAGCTGAGGCTGCGTGGGGTCGCACTCCCGGGGGTCATGGTCAGGTACGGGCGCAGGGCGTACCACTACGGCTATATAGGCATACCGGTACGCCCTGCGCCAGTAGTCGACAGGTTCCTCCGAGGCGGCCGGCCCCGGAGAGGGTCAGTCGTCCGAGGCCTCGGGGTGGCGGGAGAGGTTGACGACGGCGGCGACGAGGCCGCCCCAGACGGTGACGATCGCGATGATCATCATGATGATGGCGGGTGCGGACATGGGGTCCTCCTGAGGGACGAGCCCGGCGGGCCGGGTGGGAGGTGGATCGACGGGCGGACGTGGTGGGTAGAGCGAGAGGTGCCGGGGTGGGCAGGCGCAGACCAGACCGGCCACCCCGGCACCACCCTCAGCGCCCGGGGGAGCGGAGCTCGTGCGGGGTCTTCGCGTCGGGCCGCATCTCGAGGCCCTTGCCGGCGACGACCTCGGGGGCGATCGGGTCGCCGTCGGAGTCGTCCTTGTGCAGGTTCGAGCGGGCCGGCCACGGGATCAGCGACAGCACCACCGCAAGCACGATCAGGCCGATCGCCATCAGCCAGCCGAACACCAGGTTGAACCAGCCCGGGTACTCGGAGTAGGTCGTGCCGCTGGTGACCAGAGAGATCGTGCCGCCCACGAGGGAGACGCCGAGCACGAGCGGGGCGATGATCGCCACGCACGCGTACCACCAGCGGCCGATGCGGAACGTGCCGCGGACGTTGAGGTGGTCGCGGAGCGTCGGCATGCCGCGCACCACGTAGGCGACGATCAGCGAGGAGATCAGCGCGGCCGCGACGATGCCGTACTCGTTGACCCACTTGTCCATGACGTCGAGCAGCGGCAGGCCCATCGTCGTGGCGAACAGGATCGTGGACACCGCCGCGATCGGGACGCACACCCACAGGGTCGAGGAGATGCGGCCCAGACCGAACTTGTCCTGGATCGCGGCGATGACCACCTCGAGGATCGAGATCAGCGAGGTGAAGCCGGCCAGCACCAGCGAGCCGAAGAAGAGCACGCCGATCAGCGCACCCGCCGGGGCCTCGGAGATGATCGTCGGGAAGGCGATGAAGGCCAGGCCCACTCCGGCGGCGACCACCTCGTCGACCGCGACGCCCTGCGCCTGCGCCATGAAGCCCAGCGCCGAGAACACGCCGATGCCGGCGAGGATCTCGAAGCTCGAGTTCGCGAAGCCGACTACCAGGCCGGAGCCGGTGAGGTCGGTCTTCTTCTTCAGGTACGAGGAGTAGGTGAGCATGATGCCGAAGGCCACGGACAGCGAGAAGAAGATCTGGCCGTAGGCGGCGATCCACACGCCCGGGTGCAGCAGCGCCTCCCAGTTCGGGCGGAAGAACGCGTCGAGGCCCGCGAAGGCACCGGGCAGGAACAGCGAGCGGACCACCAGGATCAGGAACATCACCACGAGCAGCGGGATGAAGATGACCGAGGCCCCGGCGATGCCCTTCTGCACGCCGAGCGCCATCACCGCGATCACCGCGACCCACACCACGATCATCGAGATCAGCACGGCGGGCACGTAGTCGAAGGAGACCGTGACGTCCGGGCCGCCGAGCGCCCGGGTGTACTCGCCGAAGAAGCCGGCCGCCCCCTCGGCGTGGGAGTCCCACCGCTGGTCGAGGGAGAAGATCGTGTAGTTCGTGGCCCAGGCGAGGATCAGCGCGTAGTAGAGGGCGATGATCAGGGCGATCAGCACCTGCCACCAGCCGATGAACTCGGTCCAGCGGCGGAAGCGGCGCCAGGCCGCGGGGGCCGAGCCGCGCCAGCGGTGGCCGATCGCGTAGTCGAGGAACAGCAGGGGGATGCCGGCGGTCAGCAGCGCGACCAGGTACGGCAGGATGAAGGCGCCGCCGCCGTTGTCGTAGGCGACGGCGGGGAAGCGCCAGATGTTGCCGAGGCCGACGGCGGAGCCGATGGCGGCGAAGATGAAGGCGGTGCGTCCGGAGAACGCGCCGCGGTCTGCGCGGCGGGTCCCGGCCGGTGCGGGGGTCGAAGCGTTCACGAGGAGGGCCTCCGGGGAGTCGCGCGCGGGGGCGCAGAGGACGGGTCGTCGGGGGACGACGGGGAGGGCCGACGGCCGCTGTCGCGGCGGAGCAGGCGGGGGCGCGGAGGGTGGTCGCGCCACTGCGAGGTCGACGATGCGGGGGACGGGGTCGCCGCGCTCCGCAGGGGGCAATCGTACCGGCCGACGGTCGTTTCCTCCCCGTTCCCGTCGGCGGCACCGGCGTCCCCCTCGGCCGAGCACTGTGGAACGCGCGGGAACGGGGCCGGGCACCTGTGGCGATGTCGTACCGTCGAGCCCATGTCGACCACGAACACCGGGGGCGGGACGCCCCAGCATTCCGAGGTGTCCACCGCGTATCTCGACCAGCTCGACGAGGAGCGGGAGGCGGCGATGCGGCAGTCGATCCATCCGGGCTCCTCCTTCTCCGGAGCTCCCTCGGCGCTGCACGATCGGCTCGAGCAGCAGGTCGCGGAGGGCGCCGAGGAAGTGGCCGCGCTGATGCTCGACCTGGGGGAACACCCCGAGGTCGCCTTCGAGGAGCACCGCTCCGCCGCCGCGATCGCCGCCGTCCTCGAAGCCCACGGCATCGCAGCGCAGGTGGGGGTTCACGGCCTCGCCACCGCGGTCCGCGCGGAGATCCCGGCGCCGACGGGGGTCGGGGCGGCCGACGGGACGGGAGCGCCCGACGGGGCCGGCTCCGCCGGTGGACCCGGGGCGGCCGACGGTTCCGCCGCGGGCGTCCCGACCTTCGCGATCCTCTCCGAGTACGACGCCCTGCCCGGCGTCGGCCACGGCTGCGGCCACAACGTCATCGCCGTGATGGGCCTCGGCGCGTTCCTCGCCCTCGCCGAGCTCGCGAAGCAGGACCCGTCGGCCGTGCCGGGACGGGTCGTCTTCCTCGGCACCCCCGCCGAGGAGGGCCACACCGGCAAGGAGCACATGGCCCGCGAGGGTGCCTTCGAAGGCCTCGACGGGGCCGTCATGGCCCACCCCTACGGCGGCTACGACCTCGCCGACCAGGTGTGGCTGGGCCGACGCACCCTCACCGTCGAGTTCCACGGCCACACCGCCCACGCCTCCGCCCAGCCGTTCATGGGTCGCAACGCCCTGGACGCCGCGAGCCTCATGTACCAGGGCATCGGGCTGATGCGGCAGCAGACCCCGCCGTCGGACCGCATCCACGCCGTGATCCGCGAGGGCGGCGAGCGGGCCAGCGTCATCCCCGACCGGGCGCGCCTGGACCTCTACGTCCGCTCGCAGCGGCCCGAGACCCTCAAAGACCTCTCCCGCCGCGTCGAGGACGTGGCCCGCGGCGCGGCGCTGATGGCCGGCGTCGGTGTCACCATCGACTGGGACGAGCACCCGCCGAGCCTGCCCGTGCGCACCAACGAGGCGCTCACCGGCCGCTGGGTCCTCGCCCAGCGCCGCCGCGGCCGCGACCCGCTGCCCCTGGGTGTGGTCTCCCCGTCGCTCGCCGCGTCCACCGACTTCGGCAACGTCTCCTACCGGATCCCCGGCATCCACCCGCTGATCCGCATCGCCCCCGCCGAGATCGCCCTCCACACGCGCGAGTTCGCGGCCTGGGCGGTCTCCGACGAGGCCCGCTCCGCGGCGGCCGACGGGGCCTACGGCCTCGCCGCCACCGTGCTCGACGCCCTCCACGACCCCGAGCTCGCCCGGGCCGCCGCGGAGGAGTTCGAACAGGCCGGCGGGGCGATCGACGTCCCCGCCTACTTCGACTGACCCGCCCCCCGATCCCTCCCCGTCGGACCTCTCCCCATCCCCCTCTGGAGTCCCCATGAGCGACGCGACCACCCGCCCGCGCAGCAGCCTCACCGACCGTCTTCTCAACGGCGTCGAGACGGCCGGGAACAAGCTGCCCGAGCCCTTCATGCTGTTCCTGATCCTCTTCGCCGTCACCGGCATCGTCTCCACGGCGATGGCGTGGGCGGGCGTGGTCGTGACGGTGCCCGGCAGCGACGAGCCCACCGTGATCAAGGGCCTGTTCACCGGTGAGGGCCTGACCTGGCTGACGACCACGCTGGGCCCGAACTACATCGGCTTCCCGCCGCTGGTGACGGTGCTGCCGATCCTGCTCGCGATCGGCATCGCCCAGCACTCGGGCCTGCTCGCCGCCGCGATCCGCAAGCTGTTCGGCTCCTCGCCGGCGTGGCTGCTGCCCTACGTGGTCGGCTTCGTCGGCGTGGTCTCCTCGATCATGGCCGACTCCGCCTTCGTGGTCGTGCCGCCGCTGGCCGCCCTGGTGTTCAAGGCCGCGGGGCGCCACCCCGTCGCGGGCCTGCTGGGCGGATTCGCCGCGGCCGGCGCCGGGTACTCCACGAACATCTTCCCGACCTCGCTCGACGCCCTCTTCGCGGGCATCACCACCTCGGTGATGGGCGCCCTCCCGGGCCTCGAGACCACCCCGGTCAACCCGGTGTCGAACTGGTTCTTCAACATCGCCTCCTCGCTCGTGCTCGGCGTGGTGGCGGGCTTCATCATCGACCGGATCCTCGAGCCGCGCCTGAACCGTCAGGGCATCAGCCGGGACCAGGTCGAGACCGACGACTCCGAGAACGGCGCCGGCGACGACGCCGAGCAGATGCGCGCCAAGCTCAGCCCCACCGAGAACCGCGGTCTGCTGGTGGCGGTGCTCGCGGCCGTGGTCCTGACCGTGGTCTTCCTCCTCGCCGTCCTGACGCCGGACTCGCCGTGGCGGAACGAGGAGGGCGGCTTCCTGCCGAAGTCTCCGCTGCTGAGCTCGATCGTGTTCATCGTGGTCGCGTACTTCATCGTGCTCGGCACGGCGTACGGCGTGGTCACCGGCACCCTGCGCAGCACCCGCGATGCGGTGCGGATGATGACCGACTCGCTCAAGGAGATGCTGCCCTTCGTGGTGCTCGCCTTCATCCTGGGCAACTTCATCGCCCTGTTCAACTGGTCCGGGATCGGCACCTGGATCGCCGTGACCGGCGCGGCGGGTCTCGAGGGCATCGGCCTGACCGGCTTCCCGGCCGTGCTCGGCTTCATCCTGCTGGCCAGCTGCCTGAACCTGTTCATCATCTCCGGCTCGGGCATGTGGGCGATCATGGCCGCCGTGTTCGTGCCGATGTTCGCGCTGATCGGCTACGAGCCGGCCTTCACGCAGGCGGCCTTCCGCGTGGGCGATTCCGCGACCCAGGTCATCACCCCGATGAACCCGTACATGATCGTGCTGCTCGGGATGCTGCGGAAGTACGAGCCGGGCGCGGGCCTCGGCACGCTGATGGCGCGCATGCTGCCCTTCGTGGTCCCGTTCTGGATCGTCTGGACCGTCATCCTGGCGGTGTTCTTCTTCGCGGACCTGCCGCTCGGCCCCGGCAACGGGATCTTCCTGGGCTGAGTGGGGCTGGGGCGGGGTCGTCGGCCGTGGAGGGTCTGACGGCCTTGCTGTCCCACTGTCCGGCGGCCCCGCTGCCCGGTTGCCCAGCCGCCCTACTGCCCTGCTGCTCTCCGCCCCTGACCCGGCACCGCCCCGATGGCCTGTCTCTCAACCACTTCCGGCCTGGAAATGGTTGAGAAACAGGCCATTGCTCGCCGTGGCCGTGGCCGTGGCGGTGGCTGAGGTGGCGTGGCGGTGATGCTGCGGTGGAGGTCCGGTCGCGGTGGCGCGGCGCAGGCGGTGCGAGGATGGCCGGCATGAGCGATCTCGCCGCCCGCCTCCGAGCCCTGCCCGGTTTCCCTGAGGAGATGCCCGGCCTCGACCCGGACTCCGTCCCCGCGGACCCGGCCGTACTCTTCCTCGGCTGGCTCGAGGACGCGATCGCGAGCGGCGCCCGCCAGCCGCACGCCATGACCTTCCAGACCCTCGACGGCGGCGCGCCCGTCGGCCGCACCCTGATCCTCAAGGACCTCGACGAGCGCGGGCTGCACGTCTCCACCCACCGCAGCTCGCGCAAGGGCGAGCAGCTCGCCGCCGACTCGCGCGCCGCGATGACCTTCTTCTGGCGCGAGAGCGGGCGACAGGTGCAGGTCCGCGGCGAGGTCGTCGCACTCGACGAAGAGACCTCGCAGGCGGACTGGCGCGCCCGCCCCACCTACGACGGCGCACCGAACCTCGACTGGCAGGTCTATGCGCTGCAGCCGGAGTGGTGGGAGTTCACCCAGTCGCGGCAGGACCGCCGGCACGTGCGCATCGGCTACCGCCGGGAGGGCGGCGGCTGGGTCCACGGACCGGTCACGACGCCGGCGGGCTGAGGACGTCGGCCGAGCGCAGGTCCAGGGCGAAGCGGCGATGCGGCCGGCCGTAGGCAGTCTCGATCGGTCCGGGCGTGAAACCGACCTTCTCGAGCACGCGGGCGGAGCCGGGATTGCCGAGGTCCGCGAGCGCGACGAGACGGTCACGGCGCAGCGGACCCCGGGCCGCGTCGACCACCGCGCGCGCCGCCTCGGTCGCCAGACCCCGCCCCCAGGCATTCCGGGCGAGCGTGTAACCGAGTTCGAGGCCGTGCTCCGTGTGCTCGAGCCCGGCGTCCCCGATCAGCTCACCGGTGCCGCGCTCGACCACCGCCCAGAAGGCGTACCCGTGCTCGGTCTGGTGCTCGACGTAGCCGCGCAGCATCGCCGCCGTCTCCTCCCGCGTGACCGGGCGGCCCTCACCCACCCACCGCATCACCTCGGCGTCGCCGTAGACGCGATGGGCCGCGTCGACGTCGGCCTCCATGAAAGGGCGGATCTCGAGGCGGGCGGTGCGCAGCGGGAAGGACATGAGGTCGAGTGTGCCCTCCCGGGCGATACCGTGACCGGATGACCCGCGTCGCCGACCTGCCGCCCGTGCTCCTCGGGCTCGTCGTCCTCGTGCTCGCCCAGCTCGCCGGCCTGAGCCTCGCCGCGCTCCTCGACATCCCGGTGCCCGGGGTGGTGCTGGGGCTCGTGCTGCTGCTCGTGCTCGGTCTGCTGCGGCCGACGGCGGTGGTCGCCCGCCTCGCCGAGCCTGGGGGCGCCCCGCTGCTGAAGCATCTCCAACTGTTGTTCGTCCCGCCCGGGGTGGGGGTGATCGTCGAGCTGCAGACGATCGCCGAGGAGGCGCCCGCGATCGCCCTCGCCGTCGGCGGCTCGTTCGTGCTCGCGCTGATCGCGGTGGGGCACGTGCTGCAGGCGCTCCTGAGGTGGGGCGATCGCCGACGGGCCGCGGCCGGCGGGGGCTCGCCGACGGCGGGCGGACCGGCCCCGTCGGCCGAGCCGGGGACGGAGGGCGCGTGATGGACCAGATCATCCATCAGAGCGTCTTCGGGCTCGCGCTGACCCTCACCACCTATCTGGTCTCGCTGTGGCTGCACGCCCGGTCGGGGCGGAATCCTCTGTGCACCCCCGTGCTCGTCACCGTCGTGGTGGTCGCGGCGGTGCTGCAGGTCACCGGGTTGGAGTACGCCGAGTACCTCGAGCAGGTCACGGTGCTGACCGTGCTGCTGGGGCCAGCGACGGTCGCCCTCGCCCTGCCGCTGCTCGCCAACGGCCGCGCGCTGCTCAGCGCGGCCCCGGCCGTGCTCGCCGCCCTGGTGGTCGGGGCGGTGGTGAGCCTCGGCGTGACGATCGGCGCGATGCGGCTGGTCGGGGCGCCGACGGAGATCCTGCTGGCGGCGCTGCCCCGCTCGGTCACGGCCCCGGTCGCGCTCACCCTCGCCGAGCAGCTCGCGGCCTCGGCCCCGCTCGCGGTGGTGCTCACGATCGTCTCGGGGATCCTCGGCGCGGTGCTCGGGCCGACGCTGCTGAGCCTCGCCCGGGTGCGGGACGAGCGGGCGCGCGGCTTCGCGATCGGCCTGACCTCCCACGGCATCGGCACCTCGCGGGCGCTCGCCGAGTCGGACGTGGCCGGGGGCTGGTCGAGCGCCGCGATGGTGCTGAACGCCCTGGCCATGACCGTGGCCCTCCCCGTCCTCGCGCGACTGCTCGGGGGCTGATGGGGACGAGGTCGCTGGTCAGTTACTGGCGCGTAGCGTTCCGGTACGGCGATATATCCGTACTGGAACGCCACACGCCAGTACTCGTCGATGGCAGCCCCGAGGTACGCCGCCCGACATTCCTGGGCACCCCACACGCACCCCGCTCGCGCCCCGCACCCCACACGCACCCGCCAGCCACACCCTCGCGGTCCTGACCGAAAGTCGGGTGCGTCCCGCGGCGTCAGCGGGTGAGGATTGGCCCTCGGGCTCCGCACACCCCTGCGCCACCCCACGCCTCTTCGCGGACAAGACCTGTCCTCGCGCCCCTCTACGCTCTGACGAGAACCCGGTCGCTCACCCCCGTCGGCCGGGCCGCATCGCCCCTGTTCGGGAGACCACCCCATGCTCTGGACCCTGCTCCGGCGCCATCTGCGCCCCTATGTCCCGCACGTGATCGCCGTCGCCGTGCTGCAGCTCGCGACGGTGCTCGCGACCCTCTACCTGCCGAGCCTCAACGCGGACATCATCGACAACGGCGTCGCCACGGGGGATACCGACTACATCTGGCGCGTCGGCGGGATCATGATGATCGTCGCGATCGTGCAGGTCATCACCGCGATCGCCTCGGTGTGGTTCGGTGCCCGCACCGCGATGGGCGTCGGCCGGGACATCCGCCGCTCCGTCTACACGCGGGTGGATCGCTTCTCGACGGAGGAGATGGGCCGCTACGGCGCGCCGACCCTCATCACCCGCGCCACGAACGACGTCCAGCAGGTGCAGATGCTCGTGCTGATGGCGCTGAACTTCATGGTCATGGTGCCGATCATGTCGATCGGGGGGATCATCATGGCGATCCAGGAGGACCCGGGGCTGTCCTGGCTCGTGTGGGTGTCGGTGCCGGTGCTGATGCTCATCGTGGGCGTGCTCGTGGTGCGCCTGATGCCGTTGTTCCAGCGGATGCAGGACAACATCGACGCGATCAACGGCGTCATGCGCGAGCAGATCATGGGGATCCGCGTCGTGCGCGCCTTCGTCCGCGAGGAGCACGAGACCGCGCGCTTCCGCGACGCGAACGCCGTGCTCACCGACACCTCGGTGCGGATCGGTCGGCTGTTCGTGATCATGGGCCCGGCGATCACGGTCGTGCTCCACCTCGCGACCGCCGCGGTGCTCTGGTTCGGCGGTCACCGCGTGGACGCGGGCCTCGTCGAGGTGGGCGCGCTGACGGCGTTCATGCAGTACCTGCTGCAGATCCTGATGGCCGTCATGATGGGCACCTTCATGTTCATGATGTTCCCGCGCGCCATCATCTCCGCGCGGCGCATCGGCGAGGTGCTCGACACCGCGCCGACGCTGCTCGAGCCCGGCGCGCCGACGCCGCTGCCGGGAGCCGACGGGGGAGTGACCGTCGAGTTCCGCGACGTCACCTTCGCCTACCCCGGCGCCGAGGCGCCCGTGCTCGACGGCGTCTCCTTCACCGCCGAGGCCGGCCGCACCACCGCGATCATCGGCTCGACCGGTGCGGGCAAGACCACCCTGGTCAACCTCATCCCGCGTCTGCACGACGCGACCGGTGGCCAGGTGCTGCTGAACGGCGTGCCGGTCACCGACCTGGCCCGCGCGGACATCTCGAGAGCCGTCGGCATCGTGCCCCAGAAGCCGTACCTGTTCTCCGGCACGATCGCCGACAACCTGCGCTTCGGCGACCCGTCGGCGGATGATGCCGCACTGTGGGAGGCGCTCGAGGTCGCGCAGGGCGCCGACTTCGTGCGCGAGCGCACCACCGGCGAGGGCGATGCGGTCGCCTCGGGCCTGGAATCGACCGTCTCCCAGGGCGGCACCAACGTCTCCGGCGGGCAGCGGCAGCGGTTGTGCATCGCCCGCACCCTGGTCGCCGCGCCGCGCGTCTTCGTCTTCGACGACTCCTTCTCGGCGCTCGACGTGACCACCGACGGGAAGGTCCGCGCAGGCCTCGCCGCGCACACCCGCGGGGCGACCACGATCATCGTCGCCCAGCGCATCTCCACCATCACCTCGGCCGATCAGATCCTGGTGCTCGAGGAGGGTCGCATCGTCGGCCGCGGCACCCACGAGGAGCTGCTGGAGAGCTCGCAGACCTACCGGGAGATCGTCGACTCCCAGATCACCGCGGAGGAGATGGCATGAGCGCGAAGAAGAAGACCTCCGCGAAGGAGCCCGCGGCGCCCGCCGAGCTCACCGAGGCGGAGATCCTGGAGATGCAGGACTCGATGAGCAGCGAGTGGGGAGAGGGCGCGCCGCGGAAGGCGAAGGCCTTCTGGCCCTCCGCGCTGCGCCTCATGGGTACCTTCGGGGACCACAAGCTGGGGCTGACCGTGGTGCTCGCCTTCGGGATCCTCTCGACGGTGCTGACCGTGTGGGCGCCCTCGATCCTCGGCGACGCCATGGACGTCATCTTCGACGGCTTCCTCGGCGACGGCGTGGACTTCGCCGCGCTCGGCCGCCTGCTGCTGATCGTGCTCGGGATGTACCTGGTCGCGGCCGTGTTCGACTGGCTCCAGGGCCGGCTGCTGAACGACGTCGTGATGCGGATCGTGTACGGGCTGCGCGAGCGGATCGAGGCGAAGGTCAACCGTCTGCCGCTCAGCTACTTCGACACCCGGCAGCGCGGCGACCTGCTCTCCCGCACCACGAACGACGTCGACAACGTGCAGTCCGCGCTGCAGCAGGCCTTCGCCTCGCTGGTCTACGCGGTGCTCACGATCCTCGGGATCACCGCGATGATGTTCTGGCTGTCCTGGCAGCTCGCGCTCATCGCCCTGATCGCCCTCCCGGTCTCGGGCGTGGTCATCGGCATCATCGGCTCGAGGTCCCAGAAGCTGTTCACCGCCCAGTGGCGGAACACGGGCCGGCTGAACGGGCACGTCGAGGAGTCCTTCACCGGGCACGACCTCGTCACCGTCTTCGACCGCCAGGACTCGATGCGCGAGCAGTTCGACGAGCGCAACGAGGAGCTGTGGGAGGCATCCTTCAAGGCTCAGTTCTACTCGGGCATGATCATGCCGATCATGCAGTGGGTGACCTATCTCGGCTACGTCGGCATCGCGGTGGTGGGCGGTCTGCGGATCGCCTCCGGGCAGATGTCCCTCGGCCAGGTCACTGCCTTCATCCAGTACTCGCGCGAGTTCAACGCGCCGCTGGGCGAGGTGGCGGGCATGGCGAACATGCTCATCTCCGGTGTGGCCTCGGCCGAGCGCATCTTCGAGCTGCTGGACGCCGAGGAGCAGGAGGCAGACGGGGAGATCGTCGCGCGCGACGGCGCGGCCGATGGTGGTAGCCGCATCGCACGCCGGGAGCTCACCGCGCCGACCCGCGGCCGGATCGAGTTCGACCACGTCGCCTTCTCCTACACGCCCGAGAAGCCGCTGATCACGGACTTGTCGCTGGTCGCGGAGCCGGGGCAGACCATCGCGATCGTCGGCCCGACGGGCGCCGGCAAGACGACCCTGGTCAACCTGATCATGCGCTTCTACGAGATCGACGCCGGCGAGATCCGGCTCGACGGCGTGGACATCCGCGCCCTGGACCGCGGGGCGGTGCGCTCCCGGGTGGGCATGGTGCTCCAGGATGCGGTGCTCTTCGGCGGCACGATCCGGGAGAACATCCGCTACGGCCGGCTCGACGCGACCGACGAGGAGGTGGTCGCCGCCGCGCGCGCCACCTTCGTGGACCGTTTCGTGCACACCCTCCCTGACGGATACGACACCGTCATCGAGGACGAGGGAGCGAACGTCTCCGCCGGCGAGCGGCAGCTGATCACGATCGCCCGCGCCTTCCTCGCCGACCCCGCGCTGCTGATCCTCGACGAGGCCACCAGTTCCGTGGACACCCGCACCGAGGTGCTCGTGCAGGAGGCGATGGCGGCGCTGCGCACCGACCGGACCAGCTTCGTCATCGCGCACCGGCTCTCCACGATCCGGGATGCGGACGTCATCCTCGTGATGGAGCATGGCGACATCGTCGAGCTCGGCTCGCACGAGCAGCTGCTCGCCGCCGAGGGCGCGTACCACCGGCTCTACTGGTCGCAGTTCGCCGACGGGGTCGATCCCGACGAGGAGGCCGCGGTGCACGACGGGCCCGCCACCGCCACCGGGGAGACCCCGGCGGTCGCCGGCACGACGCCGACGGCGGAGGGGCCCACGGACGGGAGCTGACGCCGCCCCTCGCCGGGCACCCGGCCCCATCCACCCCGGTCAACCCTCCAGAAACCCCCACAGACTGGGGGGAATAGCGCCCGAATACCCCCAGGTCTGCGGGGGTTCTGAGGGGTGCGCGGCGGGCCGGCGCTGGCGGTGGAGGTGGCGGGGTGGGCGGCGGCCTCCGCGGGGCTGACCAGGCCCTTGACCAGCACGAATCCCTGCTCGTCGTAGGAGTCCGCGAGAGCGTCCAGATCGGTGCGGGTGGGGGAGAGGGTGGTCATCGTCGACCTTTCGCCGAGGGGGAGCACGCGGTGATGCGTGTCCGACGAGCGTAGGGAGGGGCCAGTGGCGCCCACCAGGCACCTCCCGGACACCCGTGTTCGCGAGACGGACATCGGCTCGCGCCGCTCGATCCGGCGTCCGGCGGGCGGGATGGTCAGGTACGGGCGTGTGGCGTGCCACTACGGATATATAGCCGTACCGGAACGCCACACGCCCGTACCCGACGAGATCCCGCTCGCCGCCGCAGCCCCGTACCCGACGAGATCCCGCTCGCCGCCGCACGCCCGCCGAGTGGGCCGGTGCAGGACGACCCGTCTCCGCTCAGCGTCGGCGCGCGAACTCCGTCAGGCTCACCCCGGACTCGAAGGTCCGGGTGCTCACGTGCTCGAGCTGCTCCGGCGCGTACTCGCCGGGCGCGAACAGGGGAATCCCGTTCCCGAAGAGGAACGGCTGGCGCTTGAGCACGAGGCGGTCGATCTCGGCCCGCAGCTGGCTCGCGAGCTGTCCGCCGCCGCACAGCCAGATGTCGCCGCCCTCTTGCCGCTTCAGCTCCTGCACCAGCGAGACCGGGTCCTCATCGGTCGCGCGCAGGTTTTCCGCCTCCGGCAGATCCCTGTGGGTGACGACGATCTGCTCGAGGTGCCGGTAGGGGCTCGGCATGTCCGGCAGGCCGACGGCATGCGTGTTCGCCCCCATCAGCACGGTGCTGAAGCGTCCGCCGGACTGGTCGATACCGAGATGGGCGGCGGCGTCGGTGGCGATCGTGTCGGGGTAATCCGCGAGGATGCCCTCCAGGTGATCGCCCTCGACGAGGAAGTCGTCGAACTGGCCCTCGGGGCCGGCGATGTAGCCATCGAGGCTCACGGCGACGAAGTAGACGAGTTCTCGCATGGGGGCCTCCTGGGGTCGGTCACCGCGGCGGACCGCGCGGGTCACGGGCGAACCTACGGCACCGCTCGGCCGGGCGCCCCTGCTTTTCCGGGCGCAGATCCAGCGGCGACCCTGGACTCCCGTCCCCTGTCCACCGGAAACCACCGCAGAGATGGGGGAATTCGAGCGCTATTCGCCCCGGTGTGCGGAGGTTTCGGGGCGGCGACGGGGAAGGGGGCTGTCGGGTGGCGATGGGGACATGGAGAGTTCTCGGAGCGCCGCCCTCAGGTCGTCGGCGCCGCGCCCACCCCTCCGGCCGCGCCCACCCCGTCGGCCGCGTGCTCGCCGGCGAGGCGCTGGGCGGCGGTGCGCCCTCGCGAGGTGACCTCCTGCGTGCCGATCATCGCGCCGAGCCCGACCTCGGCGCCGTTGCCGTAGAAGGTCTCGACCCCGCCCGGCGGGACCACGAAGGTCTCGTGCCAGATCCCGACGGCACCCGGATGCTTCCGGGCGGCGGCGTTAAAGGCCTTCCACGCCGGCAGGTGCTCACGGTCGCTCTGACGCGCGTAGGCGTAGAGGTGCTCCGTGCTCTTCCAGTACTGGACCACGAAGGGTCCGCCGCGGCCGATGAGGGTCTGCGCGCCGAGGAAGCCCGGGTCCTCGCCCTCGCCGCGCTCGTGGGCGGACTTCGTCGCGTAGAGCTCGCGGAGCATGCGGGGCATCGCCGCGAACACCGGCCCCCACAGGTCGGGACGGTGCGGCTTGGTGATCGTCATGCCGATGTGGAAGACGACCAGTCCCTCGGACGGCGCGGTGGTGCGGTTCGGCGGGCGCAGGGTGGTGGTCACTGCGGGTCCCCTCACGACGTGGAAAGTGTCACTCACCAGTTTTGGTGCGGGAGTCCGCCGCGTCAACCTCCCGCACCGAGACCACGTCCGGGGACCTTCGACCCTCCTCGCCGGTCGCGAGGACGTGGTGAGCGGTCGATGAGGCGCCCGCGCCCGGGATCCTCATGCATCGCAGGAGGGTCCTCGGCGTGCATCCGTCCTCGTGAGGCGCGTCTCCGAGCCGCCTGCCCCGCCACCACGCAGCGTGTCCCGGCGCCGGGCTCGGCCCCGGGAGCCGTACCGTTCTACTCCGTACCGCGGGCCCCCGACCGCGGCCGGTTCAGAAAGCAGTCGCATGAAGATCTCCGAGTTGGCCGAGGAGACCGGCGTCCCCGTCGGCACCATCAAGTTCTACCTGCGCGAGGGTCTGCTCCCGCCCGGACAGCTCACCTCCCGCACGAGCGCCGAGTACGACCTCCCCCACGTCGAGCGGCTGCGGCTGATCCGCGCCCTGCTCGAGGTGGGCGGGCTGTCGATCGCGGGCATCCGGCGCATCGTCGGGGTGCTGGACGAGACCGAGCCCTCCCCGATCAACGTGCTCGCGACCGCGCAGCAGGTCGTCGTCGTGGCGAGCGCCAGGCCCGAGCCGGAGGAGCCTCCGACGGACCGTGCGCGCCGTTGGGTCGAGGAGCGCGGCTGGTTCGCGCCGGAGGGCGATCCGATCCTGCACCGGCTGGCCCGTGCCTGGGATGCCTGCGATTCGGTCGACCTCGGGATCGGCGAGGACGACATCGACGTCTACGCCGACGCGATGCGCATGGTCGCCGAGAAGGAGCTCTCCTCCGTCCCGCGCGACGCCGGCGACGCGGTGCGGCTCGTGGTGCTCGGCACCGTGCTCGCCGATCCGCTGCTCTCGGCCCTGCGCCTGCTCGCCCAGCGGCAGGTCGCCCGCGAGTCCCGGGGCGGGGCGTCGGTCCGGCCATGACCTCCCGGATCCCGCCCGCCGAGGACGCGCTGCTGTGCGCCGCGGCCGAGCGGGCGCTGCGCGGACCCGCCGACGCGGACGCGACGTCGGGACACCGTGCCCGCGACCCCGTCGCGGAGTGGCTCCGGGGTGTCCGGGGGCTCGCCGCCGATCGTCGACGTCTCGCCCAGAACGGGGGGCTCGACGCCCTGCGCGCCGACGGCCGCTCGCTCACGCGCCGCGGTGCCCGGGCGGGCTGGTGGGTGCTGGTGTCCGTGGAGCTCGTGCTCGCCCTCGCGGGCTCGGTGGTCCTGGTGCCCAGCCGACGCGTCCCCGATCCCGAGCTCGCGGAGCTCCTGAGCTGGGCTCCGACGCTGCTGGCCGGCGGCGCCGTGCTCGCGCTGGTGAGCGCCGCGCTCGCACCCCGCTCGCCGCGAACGCGGGCGGCCGGTGCCCTGCTGTCCGCGCTGACCGGCGCCGCGGTGCTGTACGCCGCGGTGCACCTGCTCCTGCTCCCGGCGCCGGACCGGGCCGCCCTCCCGGAGGGAGCGCTGGTCCGCTGGGGTCTCGCCGCCGGGGTGCTTGGCCTGGGAATCCTGGTCCTGGTGCTGCGCTGGGGACGCACGCGTCGCTCCGCCGCGCTGCGGGCCGCCGACGAACGGCGCCGCGCGGTGCGTGAGGCGCTGCTCTGGGCCCGGGCGCTCGAGCGCGGCCGACGGCGCCTGCGGCGTACCGGCCGCCTCGGATCTCCTGCGCAGCGTGGGGCCTGGGAGGCGGAGCTCGAGCGCCTCGAGGGCGAGGTGGGGGAGGGGTGGCTCGACCTGGCTCGGGAGCTCGGCCCGGAGGGCTGGCTGCTGCGCAGCGCCTGGGAGGCAGGCGTCGGCGGCCCGCGCGGCCCCGTCGGCCCCGTCGGGCGCACCGCTCGGTAGGACCCCCTGTGACGCAGGCCACCGAACGGCGGCGAGAGTGGCACCCTAGGGTGGACGGATGGAACATCGTCATCTCGGCCGTTCCGGCCTCAAGATCAGCGAGATCATCTACGGCAACTGGCTCACCCACGCCTCCCAGGTCGAGGACGACCGCGCCCGGGCCTGCGTGCGCGCCGCGCTCGACGCCGGCATCTCGACCTTCGACACCGCGGACACCTACGCGAACACCGCCGCCGAGGTCGTTCTCGGCGAGGCGCTGAAGGGCGAGCGGCGCGAATCGCTCGAGATCTTCACCAAGGTGTACTTCCCGACCGGTCCCAAGGGCCACAACGACACCGGCCTGTCCCGCAAGCACATCCGCGAGTCGATCGACGCCTCGCTGCGCCGCCTGCAGACCGACTACGTCGACCTCTACCAGGCCCATCGCTACGACTACGCGACCCCGCTCGAGGAGACGATGCAGGCCTTCGCCGACGTCGTCCATTCGGGCAAGGCCCTCTACATCGGCGTCTCGGAGTGGAACGCGGACCAGCTGCGCGCCGGCCACCAGCTCGCCCGGGAGCTGGGCATCCAGTTGATCTCGAACCAGCCCCAGTACTCGATGCTGTGGCGGGTCATCGAGGAGCGCGTCGTGCCGACCTCCCGTGAGCTCGGCATCTCGCAGATCGTCTGGTCGCCGGTCGCCCAGGGCATCCTCACCGGCAAGTACAAGCCCGGCACCGAGGCGCCCGAGGGCTCCCGCGCCCGGGACGAGAAGGGCGGCGCCGACATGATCAAGCGCTTCCTGAACGATGAGGTGCTCACGGCCGTCCAGGGTCTGCTGCCGATCGCGGAGGAGCTCGGTCTCACCCCGGCGCAGCTGGCCGTCGCGTGGGTGCTCAGCAACGACAACGTGGCGGGGGCCATCATCGGGGCGTCGCGCCCCGAGCAGGTCACCGAGAACGTCAAGGCCGCGGGCGTCACCCTCGATGCCGACGTGAAGGCCCGGATCGACGAGGTCCTCGGCGACCTCCCCGAGACCGATCCGAACCTCACCCAGTCCCCGGCCCACCGGCTCGCCTGAGCCCCGACCCGGACCTGCTCGACCCGGCGCCTCGACCCGGACCCGGCGTCGTGACGCGGCGACCGGACCCGGCGCCGTGACGCGGCGAGCGTCCCGAGACATAGGAGCGGCCCGTCCATCGGACGGGCCCCCCCCTTTTTTCAGGGTTCCTCTGGGAACGACTCACCGGTTTGT
>NZ_JAZDCH010000009.1:0-133621 GCF_036311905.1 Brachybacterium sp. J153
CCCCCCTCACACGCCCCCCCCCCCCCAACACCCCCCCCCCCCCCCCCCCCCCCCCCCCCCCGCTCCGCTGTGCAGGGATCGCTCGGGAGCCGACTCAGCGGTCGGCGGCCTTCTTCTCGAGCTCGCCCCCGGTCTCGCCCTGGCGGACGAGCCCGTCGGCCCGCAGCTCCCAGAACTCGGCGTTCCGGATACCGAGCGGGCGCGGGTCGAACTGCGGGTCCTTTCCGGCCTTCTTCTGCTGCTGGTAGTCCTTCAGGGCCTTGAGAGCCGGGCCCTGCAGGATGAGGATCGCGACCACGTTCAGCCACGCCATCGCGCCGACGCCGATGTCGCCCAGCGCCCAGGCGTTGCCGGTGGTGGTCACCGAGCCGTAGACGACGGCCACGAGGATCAGCGCCTGCAGGAAGCGCACCAGGGCGCGACGTGCGGTGCGGTTGGGGATCCAGCGGTTGAGGTAGGTCAGGTTGACCTCGGCCATGTAGTAGTAGGCCACGATGGTGGTGAACGCGAAGAAGAACAGCGCGATCGCCACGAAGGTCGGGCCGAGTCCCTGGAAGACGGTCTCGAAACCGTTCTGGGCGAACTCGGGACCGTAGTCGGTGCCCTCGGGGACCGAGCCCTCGTAGATGAGCACCTCATCGGGGCCCTGGAACACCTGGTACATGTCGGTGGAGATGATCAGGAACGCGGTCGCGGTGCACACGAACAGGGTGTCGATGTAGACGGCGAAGGACTGCGCGAAGCCCTGCTTGGCGGGGTGCGAGACCTCGGCGGCGGCGGCCGCGTGAGGACCGGTACCCTGGCCCGCCTCGTTCGAGTAGAGGCCGCGCTTGACGCCCATCTCGATGGCCTTGCCGACGATCGCGCCGAACATGGCGTTGGCGCCGAAGGCGCTCGAGAAGATCAGCCCGAAGACGTGGGGGATCTGGTCGAAGTTCACGAAGAACACGATCGCTGCGGCGAGGATGTAGAGGATCGCCATCGCCGGCACGACGAGCACCGCGAAGTGGGCGATGCGCTTGACGCCGCCGATGATGATGAAGGCCAGCAGGATGACGACGCCGACGGCGGTCACCCAGTGGGGCAGGCCCCAGGCCTCGTAGGCCGCGGAGGCCATGCCGTTGCCCTGCACGCCCGGCAGGAAGAAGCACATGGCGATGACGGTGACGATCGAGAACACGATCGCGTAGACGAGGAACGCAGGGGCCGCCTTGGTGTGGCTGTAGGCCTTCTCGATGTAGTACGCGGGTCCGCCGCGGTACTCGCCGGTGTCCTTGTCCTTCTCCTTGTAGATCTGGCCGAGGGTGCACTCGATGAACGAGGTCGCGGCGCCGAGGAAGGCAATCAGCCACATCCAGAACACCGCGCCGGGGCCGCCGATGGCGATCGCGGTGGCGACACCGCCGATGTTGCCCATGCCGACACGGCCGGCGAGGGACATCATCAGCGATTGGAAGGACGAGGTGCCGTCGGGGGAGGCCTCGCCCCTCTTCAACTGGGAGAGCATGTCGGGGATGCAGCGCACCTGTAGGAACATCGTGCGCAGGGTGAAGAAGAGGCCGGTCAGCAGCAGCAGGCCCACCAGGGGGAGCGACCACACGAGGTTGTTGGCCCCGGTGATCAAGGTGTCGAAGAACATGGGGTCTCCAGGGGGACGGGGAAGGGGGAAGGTGGACGGTTCTCGGGCACGCCTGTGAGCCCGATCACCGACATCGCCGTGGGGGAACAGTAGCGCGTCGGGCGACGCCGGGCACGTCAACCCCTGTCCGTTATCCGACTGCAATGCGCGGACAACGCTCGGAATCGGTGAACCGGGTGACATCCGGCCGCTCCGACATGACGTGCTCGGGAGGCATCTGTAGAATCGAGCGCGACCCCTCGTGCGGTGTCATCTCGCTGAACTCCCCCAGGGCCTGACGGCAGCAAGGGCAGGTGGGCTCTGGCAGGTGCACGAGGGGTCGTTCAGTGCCCGGGGGTTTTCCCCACTCCGCGGAGGCGGACACCCCCGTTCTCGGGCCGGCAGGGTCGTTCCTAGCGTGGGCAGCGACGCGCAGCGCAGCAGGCGAGGCGCCCGCCCCCAGGAGCTCCCGTTGGCCTCGCTTCCCGCCGCCTCCCCGTCCTCCTCGACTCCCTCGACAGCCGTCGGCCGACGGGCCGTCCGACCCGTCCCGCCCGGCGCCCCACCGGACCTGCGCCGCGTCGGCCTCTTCTTCGCGATCTCGCTCGCCGTGACCACGGGTCTGTCGCTCCCCATCGCCCTCGGCGTCCTGCCGGCCGCCCTGCTGGGCCTCGTCGTGCCCCTCGCTCAGCTGTCCCCCCTGGTCGCGGCGCTGATCGTGCGACGCCGCGGCGAGCCCTGGTGGCGCTCGCTGGCGCTGTCGGTGCCGTCCTGGCCGCTGCTGCTGGTCGCCGTGCTCGGAGGCGCCGCGGCCTTCGCGCTCGTGCCCTTCGCCCGGGTGCTGATCGGGGTCGTCGCCGGGGTGCCGCTCGCGGCCGACGCCACCTCGCTCTCCGCCCTGCTGCTCGCCGTGCCGATGGTGTTGGTGATGCAGGCGATCTTCGCGATCGGCGAGGAGGCGGGCTGGCGCGGCTGGCTGCACACGCAGCTCGCACCCCTCGGCTTCTGGGGGTCGTCCCTGCTCATCGGGGCGATGTGGGCGCTCTGGCATCTGCCGATCGTGCTCGCCCTGGGTCTTGCGCCGCGGGAGGCCGTTGGCTATCTCGGCACGATCCTCGCCGTCGCGCCGCTGCTCGGCGCGCTGCGCGAGATCTCCGGTACGGCCTGGGCGGCCGTCTTCGGCCATGGCCTGCTGAACAGCGTCCGCGTCGCCATCGAGCAGAACGTGCTCGGGCCGCTCGACCCCGGCACCGCCTGGCTGCTGGACCTGACGTCCTGGGCGCTGTGGATCGGCGTGGCCTGGCTGGTCCTGCGCGTCGGCGCCTCGCTCGCCCCGGGCGCTCCGCGCGGCCTGGTCCCTCCGGGCTCTCCCGTCGCCGGTGGCGCGGCCCGCCCCGGCCCGGCCCTTCCGCCGCGCCCCCGGGATGCGTAACGTGGCCGGTCCACGTCCATGAGGTCGCGGCCGCATCCGCGGGACCGCGCGCCGTGCCCACCGGGCACCGGACCACGTCCCCGAGGTAGGGAGCCGCAGTGAGGATCGAGACCGTCCACCGGGTCGCGCAAGCGAAGTCCGACGTCCTGGCCTGGTACGACAGGCCCGGCGCGCTGGTCCGGCTCACTCCGCCCGGAATCGCCTCCGTCGAGGATCCGTCGGTCGGCGGCATGCGGGCCGGGCGGCTGGTCGGCGCCCGTCTGGGCCCCGCGCCGCTGCCGGCCCCTCTGCGTCCGCGGTGGGTGCTGCGCCACGTGGAGAGCGATCCCGTGGGTCACTTCGTGGACCAGCAGGTGAGCGGCCCCTGGCGTACCTGGCGGCACGAGCATCGCCTCGAGGCCGACGGCACCACGGGCGACACCAGCACCGCGGGCGAGACCGCCACCGCAGGCGAGGCCAGCACCGTGATCCGCGACAGCATCGAGGTCGAGCTTCCCCGGCACCTCGAGCGCCTCGCCCCGGTCGCCGAGTCGCAGATCCGTCGACTGCTCGCCTTCCGCGCCCGCCAGCTGCGCGACGATCTCGCCTTCCACGCCCGCTTCCGCGGCGTGCCCCGTCGCACGATCGCGATCACGGGCTCCTCGGGCCTGATCGGCACCCAGCTCGCGGCCCTGCTAGAGACCGGCGGGCACACCGTGCATCGCATGGTCCGACGGAGCGAAGTCGGCCCGGGGGAGATCTCCTGGGACCCCCGCGCCGGGGAGCTCGATGCGGCCGACCTCGAGGGCGTCGACGTGGTCATCAACCTCGCGGGCCGCTCGATCGCGACCCGCTGGACGCCCGACGCCCGGCGCGAGATCCGCGACTCCCGCCTAGACGGCACGGCGCTGATCGCCCGCACCCTCGCCGGGATGCGGGGCGGCCCGACGGCCCTGGTGCAGGCCTCGGCGATCGGCCTCTACGGGCCGCGCCGTCCGGGGGAGGTGCTCACCGAGTCCGATCCCGGCGGGGAGGGCTTCCTCGCCGATCTGGTGCGGGACTGGGAGGGGTCGACTCGCGCCGCGGACGACGCGGGTGTGCGCGTCGCCCACGTGCGCACCGGCCTCGCGCTGAGCGACGGGGGCGGCTCACTGCTGCCCCAGCTGCCGCTGTTCCTCGCCGGGGTGGGCGGGCGCCTCACCGCCGGCAGGGCCATGACCTCCTGGATCTCGCTCGACGACATCGTGCGGGTCTTCGCCCACGCCGCCCTGTCGGCCGATGTCGCCGGGCCGGTCAACGGCGTCGCCCCGCAGCCGGTCACCGCGCGCGAGTTCGCGCGCACGCTGGGGGAGGTGCTGCATCGCCCTGCGCTGGTGCCGGTGCCGTCGTTCGGGCCACGGCTCGCGCTCGGCGGCGCCGCGGCCGACGAGCTGATCCAGGTGGACCAGCAGGTCTCCTCGGCGCGGCTCGAGCAGAGCGGTTTCGTGCCCGCTCACGCGCGGCTCGAGGACGCCCTGCGTCACCTGCTGCGGCGCTGAGTCATCTGCTGCGACGCTGAATCATCTGCTGCGGCGCTGAGTCATCTGCCGCGGTGCTGAGGAGCTCCGGTGCCGCCGCTCAGCAGGGCGTTGACCACTCCCGCGAGCAGGACCAGCGCCGCCGCCGCGGCGGGCAGCAGCATCGCGGACGGGGACCCGGCGGACTCGGCGACCGCCCCGGTGAGGGCGGAGGCTCCCGACTGGCCCACGATCGTGGCGGAGCCCAGCATCGTCATCACCGTCGCCGAGCGGCCGTGGGGGCTGTGCTGGGCGGCGAGGCTGTAGAGGGTCACGACCGTCGGCCCGATGCCGATGCCCGCGAGCGCCATCGCCGCGACCACGCCGGTCGTCCCGTCGGCCGAGGCGAACAGGAGCATCGCCCCGAGCATCAGCGCGGAGGACACCAGCCACCGCGCGGGCAGCCGGAACCGCTCCGGCCAGAGCCCCACGGAGAGCGCGAGCACCGTGGAGCCGACGCCCATCACCCCGTAGAGCAGGCCCGCGGACTCGCCGCGCCCGAGGTCGCCGAGGAAGGCGGTCAGCGAGGTCAGGACCGTGCCGAAGAACAGTCCGACCCCGAGCGCGCCCGCCACGACCACGAGGATCGCGGGCGTGAACAGCTCCCGCGCGGGAGCCTGGTCGACGGACGCACGGCCGACGGGGGCCTGGGTGTCGTCGGCGGGCTGCGTGCGGGCGGTCGGGTGCAACGCGAAGGCGGTGACGAACACCAGGATCAGCACGGCGGCACCGATCATCGGAGCCGCGGGGGAGAGCGTCGTGGCCAGGAGGCCCACCACCACGGGGCCGAAGACGAAAGCGGTCTCGTCGACCGCGGACTCGTAGCCCATGGTCCCGTTCATCGCCCGGGCGCGGCGCTCCGCGGGCAGACGGGTGAGGATCAGCGCGACCAGCCGGCTGCGGGAGAACGGGCCGATCTGCGGGGCCGAGGCGCCGATCGCGAAGCCTGCCGCGAGCACGGCCGCATCGGGGAGCGGGCTGAAGGCGATCCAGGCGAGGGCCAGCAGTGCGAGCGCGTTGACGATCCCGGAGATCAGCAGGACGGGGCGCTGCCCGTAGCGGTCGGCGGCGGCGCCCAGCAGGGGGCCGACGAGAGCGGCACCCAGACCGACGACCGCCGAGTTGAGCCCGCCCAGTGCAATCGAGTCGCGGGCGGCGACGACCAGCGTCAGGGTGCCGACGACCATCATCGCGAAGGGGAAGCGGGCGAGGAAGGCGACCGGGAAGTACGAGGAGCCCGCGGCGGCGCGCAGGGTGGTGGGGCGCGTCGGCGGCGCGGTGGCCTCGGGGTGTGCGGCGGTGGGCGGCAGGGTCATGGGTCGGGGACCTCCTCGACGGTGGTGCCGCCTTGGACGGTCCGCATGACGGACCCGAGGTAGATGCACCCTGGAGCCCGCGGGGGCGGGCTGGATGGGGACGCGCCGAGTGTATTCAGCTCAGGCGGGGGTGGGCCAGGGCGCGGTGCCCGGACTCACCCCCGCCCGGATCAGACGCCCGCGGAGGCGGAGCGGCGCTCGCCGGGAGCGGTGTGCGCGTCGTGGACCGCGGTGTCGGAGGTGTCAGGGGACTCGCCCGCGTCGGCCCTGGCCTGCTCCACCTCCCCGGCTTCCTCTGCCTGGATGGCCTGGAAGGAGGTGCGACGGGTGGCGTCGTAGGCGCGCTGGTCGAGGATCTTCTCGCGCTTGGCGACGATCACGGCGACGAGGGACTGCCCGGTGACGTTCAGGGCGGTGCGGCCCATGTCGAGGATCGGGTCGATCGCGAGCAGCAGCCCGACGCCCTCGAGGGGGAGGCCCAGCGTGGACAGCGTCAGGGTGAGCATCACGGTCGCGCCGGTCATGCCCGCGGTCGCGGCCGAGCCCAGCACGGAGACGAGCACGATGAGCAGGTAGTCGGTGATGCCGAGCGGTACGCCGTAGAAGTTCGCGACGAAGATCGCGGCGAGCGCGGGGTAGATCGCGGCGCAGCCGTCCATCTTCGTGGTGGCGCCGAGCGGCACGGCGAAGGAGGCGTAGTGGCGGGGGACGCCCATGCGCTCGGTGACGGTCTGGGTCATCGGCATGGTGCCCAGCGAGCTGCGGGAGACGAAGCCGAGGGAGGTCGCCGGCCACACGCCGCGGAAGAAGGAGGCGATGGAGAGGCCGTTGACCTTCAGCAGCACCGGGTAGACGACCAGCAGCACGAGGAGCATGCCCACATAGACGTCGAGGGTGAACAGGCCGAGCTGGCCGATCGCGTCCCAGCCGTAGGAGGCGACGGCGTTGCCGAGCAGGCCGATGGTGCCGATCGGGGCGAGGCGGATGACCCACCACAGCAGCTTCTGCACGATCTCGAGGGCGGAGCCGGTGACCTTGAGGAAGGGCTCGGCCTTCTCGCCCACCTTGAGCACGGCGATGCCCACTGCGATCGAGATGACCAGGATCTGCAGGGCGTTGAAGCTCAGGGAGACGGAGCCGTCGTCACGGGTGGAGCCGGCGATGCCCAGGAAGTTCGAGGGGACCAGGCCGGTGAGGAAGTCGAGCCAGCCGCCCTGGGTGGAGGAGGCCTCGGCTGCGTCGGCGGACACGCCGGAGTTCGCGCCCGGGGAGGTGATCGCGCCGAGGGCGATGCCGATGGAGACGGCGATCAGCGAGGTGATCGCGAACCAGAGCAGGGTCTTCCAGGCCAGGCGCGCGGCGTTGGTGACATTGCGCAGATTGGCGATCGAGGTGACGATCGCGAGGAAGATTAGCGGCGGGACCAGGGCCTTCAGCAGCGTCACGAAGATCGTGCCGATGGTGTCCAGGGTGACGGCGAGCCAGTTCGCACCGTCGGGGTTCGAGTCGGTGGGGGCGACGGGACCGATCGCAGCGGCCGTCAGACCGAGGATCACGCCGAGGACGAGGCCCGCGAGGACCTGCCAGCCGAAGGGGATGCGGGCGATCGCGGCCAGCGGGTTGCGCCGGGCCGACGGGGTCGCCGTGGGGGAGGAGGTGGTGGGTGTGCTCACGGCCGAGAACGCTACCCAGCGGTGCGCTCGCTTTCAACATGATTGCTAGGGGATCACATTAGCGATGCTTTGGGGGTGCGGTCGCAGAGTGGCGCTGGTGCGTGCGTCGACGGGGTGTCCGCGCAGGTGCGCGTGGCTCATCGTGTCCACGCAGGCGCATGTGGCGGATCGGGTCCGTGCGGATGTGTCGCTGACCTCGGAGAGGCGTTGCGCGTCAGAGTCCCTCGAGGATGTCGAGGGCGTCCTCCAGGAGCTGCTCATCCCGGGACTTCGGGGGCCGGGTGTACGGCTCGTCGCCGAGTGCTTCGCAGGCCCGCTCGAAGAAGTCCGCGGAGACGAGCACGCCGCGCGGTCGGGCGCCGCGGCTCACGATTTTCACCGGCTGGTGGTTGGCGCGCTCGAGGAATTCGCTCAGTCGCGCACGGAACTCTGCGGTCGACACCACCGCGTTGCTCACCGCTGCCCGAGCGGCTGTCAGGAGGACCGGTGTGTTCATGAGAATGACCGTACATCATGTACATGATGTACCGGGATTCTTGCGAAGGGACCGGGGTCCGGTCCGGGCGGGCGCGGTGGGATCGGGTGGGCGAAGTGCGATCAGGCGGGCGCGGTGCGATCGTGCGGGCGCGTGGGATCGGGTGGGCGAAGTGCGATCGTGCGGGCCCGTCCCGATCGGCCGGGATCAGGTGAGGTTGTCCTGGAGGAACTTGTAGGCGGCGCCCCGCGAGTTGCCCGGGGTGACCTGATCGAAGAGCAGGGCGGCGGGTCCGCCGATCGTCTGACTCACCCCGACCCCGAAGCCGGTCTTCAGCAGGTTCCGGCCCAGTTCGCTCTCGACGCCGTGGGCGTCGGCGATGTCCGTGCCGAGCTGCTCGCCCGGCTCGGTGATCCCGACCTCGCGAGTCCTCTCCGTCAGGTACGCCTCGACACCGTCGAGCGGCGTGCCCTCGTTCCACTTGATGTCGGTGCCGAAGACGGTGTGCTCGTCCCCGAGGCGCGACGTGATCTCGCCCCCGATGAGGTCCGCCACGGTCAGACCGGGGATGGCCTCGAAAGCAGCCCGGTTCGTCTTCCACAGGACGGCCTCGGCGTCGCCCTCGCTCGCCGCCTTGCCGATCTCGTAGAGGTCCGGGATCACAGGGACCCCCTTCCGGGTCAGGTCGAACGCCTTCTTGGCGAACTTGGAGTCGTCGAACCAGTCCTTGGAGTTCGAGAGCCACTCCCCGGTCTTCTCGGTCCCCCACTCCCACCCCTTGGAGAGGGCCTCGGTGCCCCAGTTCTTCGCCCGCTCGAGCGGGTTGTTGCCGAGGATGAGGTCCAGGTTCTTCTCGACGAACCTGTTGAGGGGGTTGTCCGGCCCCAGCGGGGCGTTGATCGGGCCGAAGGGCGGGAACGGGGCGTCCTCGCCGAGGACCCGATCGAGCGGGCCGCCGTCCCGGAAGGGGTTGATCTTGTCGAGCGGACCACCCGGCCCGAACGGACCGCCGGGCCCGAAGGGCGAGAACGGACCGAACGGGGCGCCGATCGGGCCGAAGGGACCGAAGGGGAGCCCGGGGATCCCGGACCCGTCGCCCGACGAGGTGTCATCCTGCTCGTCGGCGTGCTCGAGGAGCTCGTCGGCCCGCTGACGCAGCGTCCGCAGGACCTCGCGCAGGCGCTGGCGGGCCTGGTCGCAGTCGGCGCGGAAGGCATCGGCGTCGGTCCCCACCCACGCGACCTGATGGGAGAGCGCGAGTGCGGCCTCGACCAGCTCCTCGAGCGTCGTCGCGCTCGTGGTGGTCAGCTCGCTCTGCTCGCGCACCTGCTCGGTGTCGGCCCCCAGGAATCCCGTCATGGTTGAGAAGGGTAGGGGGGCTCCGCGCCGGAGGACATGGGGAGAACTCCCCACCGCCGGGACCCCGGGGAGCGGCTCAGCGCGACGCGTCGGGGGCGTCGTCCGTCGGCCCCTCTTCGGACTCGGAGAACTCCGCGGGTTTCGGATCGAACGGGCTGCGTACCCGTGCCGAGGTGCCGGAGCGCGCCCGCGCCTTGTGGTCCACCCGCTGCATCGCCCAGACCGCGACGAGCAGACCGACCAGCACCAGCAGGGATACGACCGCCGGCCACTCCGGGAGCTCGTCCTGGGAGTACAGGCCGAGGCAGATCGACAGCACGAAGATCATCACGATCACCGCCGCGATCAGCCGGACCGCCGTGGTGTTGGCCCGTCGGTGCTCGGGGTCGGTGTCGAGCTCGTTCTCGCCGATCATCACGTCGGGCCGGAAGATCGCGACCGCCGGGATCACCACGAAGACGCTCGCCGCCAGGCCGCCCACCATCCCCATTCCCAACGCGGTGATCGCGCCGAGCCCCAGGAAACCGACCACCGGGGCGTCGGCCGCCACCAGGCCGTCGTCGCCGATCAGGGTGATGTGGTGGGTCGAGAAGCCGCGCCAGATCGGGGGCAGGAGGCTCACGAGCATCAGCGGCACGAAGACGACCACGGACACCAGGACCGGCACCGCCATCGTCAGCCGCAGCGAGTTCATGATCGGACCGATCTCGGCATCGAGCCGCCAGAGCGTCTCGACGACCGCCCACAGCATCGGCAGTACCGGGAGGAGGACGACAGCGATCGTCAGCAGCTCCGCCGTGTCCGGGTCGAACGGACGCAGCGAGAACAGCAGCAGGCAGACGAGGGAGGCGAGACCGCTGAGCACGATCAGCACCCGGGTGACCGGGGAGACGAGACGCGTCAGCCCGGAGTCCTTCGGGCCGGTCGCATAGCGGATGGGGCGTGGTTCCCGGAGCGGGCGGCCGGACGGCGACTCGCGGCCTTCGCGGTCCCTCCGCTGCAGCCGGCCGCGCACCGCGGGGCCGACGATCGCCACGGCCGCGGCGATGAGCGCGGCGGCCGCGAGGGCGACGGAGAGGACGAAGGGCGTGTCCTCGGGCAGGGGCATGGCGTGCCGCACCCGGAACAGAGCCCCCTGCCGGATCCCCTGGGCGTCGGCGAGGAGGAGGTCGAGGACCAACGAACCGCCGACGCCGATCGCGATCAGGAGCGGTCCGACCACATCACCCGCCCGCCAGGGCTCCCTGCCGCGCAGGCCGCGCAGTGCGAGCCAGCCCGCCCCGGCGAGCGCGAGGAGGTGCATCACGGCGATCACGGCGAAGGGAAGCCCGCCGTCGCTCCCCGCGGATGCGGCGATCAGGAAGGTCGCGGCGGGGACCAGGATCAGCAGGATCGGTCCCGTGAGCACCACGAGCAGGGGCCTGCGCTCGGAGGACGCGGGCCCTGTCGGCGGTGTGCGCGGCGAGGGCGGGGTCATGCCGAGGATGATTCCATGGGCAGCGCCCGAGCGGAGTCGTTCGCGCCGGGACTGTGGACTCGCCGGGGGTGTGGACAAGGACCGTTCCTCCCCAATGCCCGCTCGTCCCCATCCGGGCGTGGCTGTGGGCGGCCTCGACTAGCCTGTCGGGGTGGCCACCGCTCTGTACCGTCGTTACCGCCCGGAGTCCTTCGCCGAGGTGATCGGCCAGGACCACGTCACCACGCCCCTGCGGCGTGCGCTGCGCGCGGGACGGGTCGGCCACGCCTATCTGTTCTCGGGCCCGCGCGGCTGCGGCAAGACGACCTCCGCCCGCATCCTCGCCCGCTGCCTGAACTGCGCCGAGGGGCCGACGGACACCCCGTGCGGCACTTGCGACTCGTGTCGTGACCTGGCCCGCGGCGGCTCCGGCTCCCTCGACGTGGTGGAGATCGACGCGGCGAGCCACGGCGGTGTGGACGACGCCCGCGAGCTGCGCGAGCGCGCCTCCTTCGCCCCGGTCCGCGACCGCTTCAAGGTGTTCATCATCGACGAGGCCCACATGGTGACCTCGGCCGGCTTCAACGCGCTGCTGAAGCTCGTCGAGGAGCCGCCGGACCACGTGAAGTTCGTCTTCGCGACGACCGAGCCGGACAAGGTCATCGGCACCATCCGCTCCCGTACCCACCACTATCCGTTCCGGCTGATCCCGCCGCAGATCCTCGGCCCGTACCTCGAGGAGGTCTGCCAGGCGGAGTCCGTGCAGGTCGGTGAGGGAGTGATGCCGCTGGTGGTCCGGGCGGGCGGCGGCTCGGCCCGTGACTCGATGTCGGTGCTGGACCAGCTGATGGCCGGCGCGGGGGAGGACGGTCTCGACTTCCCGACCGCGATCGCGCTGCTCGGCTTCACCGACACGGCGCTGCTGGACACGGCGATCACCGCGGTCGCGGAGCGGGACGCCGCGGCGCTCTACGGAGCGGTCGAGCAGGTGCTCGCGACCGGTCACGAGCCGCGCCGCTTCGTGGAGGACCTCCTGGAGCGGATGCGCGATCTGATCGTGCTCGCCGCCGTCCCGGATCGCGGCGCGGATCTCCTGCCGCAGGTCCCGGCCGACGAGCTCGAGCGCATGCGCCAGCAGGCGACCCTCTTCTCTCCGGCCGACCTCTCGCTGTGCGGCGATCTCGTGCACGAGACCCTCTCGACGATGTCGGGCGCGACCTCGCCGCGCCTCCACCTCGAGCTGCTGGCCGCGCGACTGGTGCTGCGCGACGAGCGGGCGGGTGCGGTCGCCGCGGCGCCGACGGGCGGAGCTCCCGCGGGCACCGGTTCCCGCGGAGGCGCAGCGGGCGGGCCGGGAGCCGCCGGTGGGCCGACGCGCGGAGGGGCTCCCGCCGGGCCCGCTCCGGCCGACGCCGGAGGTGGAGCTCCCGCCGGCGGTGGCCGGGAGGAGGCGCGGCGTATCGCGCAGGAGCGCGCCACCGCATCCCGGCAGGCCCGCGGAGGTCGGCCGGCAGGGGAGCCCGCCCAGCGGACCGAGCAGGCGGCCGCCCCGCAGCAGCGGCCCGCCGAGCAGGGCGGCAGCGGATGGGGCGATATCGCGACCGCGCGACCCGGTGTGGGCGCGTCCCGTCCCGAGCAGCAGACCCCGCCCCCGGCAGCGCCCGCTGCGGGATCCGGGACTCCGGGGGAGGCGCCGGGGCGGCCTGCCGAGGTGCCGTCCGGCGCCGCACGGTCCGCGGGGCCGCAGCCGGGGACGTCGCAGGAGTCGGCCGCAGAGGACGCGGCGCCGCAGGGTGCCGCGCCGCAGGGTGCCGCGCCGAGCGGCGACGGCCTTGACGAGCAGGAGGTCCGCGGCCGCTGGGGCGCGATCCTCGACGAGCTGCAGCAGATCCGTCGGCCGGCCTGGGCGCTCATCGCGCAGAACGCCCAGCTCAATGCCGTCCGCGGGCGTTCCCTGGTGATCGGCTTCCGCACCGACGGGCTCCTCGCTGCGTACCACCGCGGCACGGCGCCGCAGAACCTGGCCGACGCCGCACGGCGCGTGCTCGGGGGCGACGTCGCGGTGGAGGCCGTGGTCGGGGAGGGCCCCGGCAACGGTGGCCCGACCGAGGGAGGCCCTGCTGGCGGCGGTCCGGCCGGCGGCCCGGCCGGGGGCGCGCCCGCTGGCGGTGGCTCTGCCGGTGGTCCGACTGGCGGCGCACCTGCTGGCGGTGGCTCTGCCGGTGGTCCTGCCGGGGGTGGCCCGTCGCAGCCGGCCGGCCCCGCCCCCTCCCCGCGCGATGAGCACGGTCCCGGGCGGGCACCCCGCGCCCGGAGCGAAGCCGCGGCCGCGCAGGATCCGCGGGGCGGCAGCGCTCCCTGGGGCGACTCGGCGCCCGGTCCCTCGCGTCCCGACGCCCGGAGGAGCCCCGCTCCCGCAGCAGCCTCGGAGGATTTCCCCCCGGAGCCGGAGGACCCCTTCCCGCCGGACCCCGAGGACGACTACCCGCCCCATGACGCCGACGACGCCCGGCTGAGCGAGCGCCGTCCCGCGGCCCCGGCGACGGACGCGACAGCGGCGGCTGATGCCTCGGCGTCCGTCAAACCGCGGTGGGCCGACCTGCTCGAACGCCATGGCGGCAGCGTCGACGAGGAGTCCGGTCCCGGGAACGCCGCCTCCGCGGTGCCCGCCGGCGAGGTGCTCGAGGTCGAGGACGAGGGACGCGACTCCGTCCCCGACGGCGAACCGCGCACCCATGGCCAGGCGGCTCTGCGCCGCGCGCTCGCCGAGGGCCGCGTGGTCCGCTCGCTGCCCCCGTCGGGCGGCTCCACCTCCGGCGACTCCACCGCCGGAGGCGCCACCGTCGGCGGACCCGCCGGCGCGGCTACCGCCGCGGACGACCAGGGCGCGCCGTCGTGGGGCGGCCCCGCGCCCGACGAGTGGTCTGCGGTCGATGCGCACTCCGGCCCCGCGAGCCCATCCAGCGGCCCCTCTCCGATGAGCCCGAGCAGCCCCGTCGGTGCGGACAGCCCCGCGTCGCCGCTGAGCCCCGAGTCGCCGAAGAGCCCCGACGATTCGGGGTCGGACGGTCCGCCCGTGGACGGACAGTCTGCAGCCCAGGCGCCCTCCGCTGCAGCCCGCGCGGCCGCCTCGTGGGGCACGGCCGGGATCGCCGCTGCGGGCGACCCCGCACCGCAGGCGGCGGCTGCATCTGCGGCGGCGCCTGCACCGGCGACTGCGTCGGCGGCACCGTCGGCACCCGCGGATCGGGCCCCCGTTCCTCGCAGCGGCGCCGCGCTCGTGCGGGAGGCGGCATTGGCCTCGCGCACCGCGAACCAGCAGCGAGGTCGGGTCGGTCGAGCCGGCGCTCAGCCCGAGCCGGAGGTCGACCCCACCGGCGGCGCCTCGCGCGACGACGAGGACGCGGAGGTGACCTCGCGCAGCGGCCGGGAGGTGATCGAGAGCGTGCTCGGCGGCCGGGTCCTCGAGGTCATCGACGAGACCCCGCAGATGTGACCCCGCCGCCGCGGGCTCTCCCACGGCCGCGGACTCAGCCGCCGCCGCGGGCTCGGCCCCGGCGGGTTCAGCCCTGGTGAGCGCAGGCCCCTGCGAACCTTGCCGCCGCGAACTCAGCCCTCGCGGGGCACGAGCAGGCTGAACAGGTCCGTGCGCAGGTGCGCCGGGTTGGTGTCCGGCGTCGGCTCGGTCACGTACATCTCCCAGAACGGGTAAGTCATCTGCTCCTCGGACTCGCCGATGTCCTCGGTGAAGGAGCCCCAGGCCTCGGCGAGCCCGCCGTAGCTGCCCACGTGGCTGATCCAGCCGATGCGTCCCGCCGGCAGCACCGACCCGACCACCTCGAAGCCGTTCGGCAGCGTGATCCCCTCCGTCAGCGGACGGTCCACGGGCAGCCCCACCTCGAGATCGGCGGTCTGCACGGGCGCCCGGTGATGCAGCGAGAACGCGGGGCCGATCGGGGCGATCCCCGCTTCGGCGAGCGCCGACACCAGGTGCGAGAAGGTGCCGTCCATCAGGTCGGGCATCTCGAACATCGGGAAGTCCCGGCGCCGCACCACCGCGGTCGGGACCTCCGGCGCGGTCGTCACCTGGGTCTCGGCGGCCGGATCGGCGGCGTCGTACGGGGGCGGCAGCGGGGTCATCGAGGCGGTTCCTGTTCGGGAGATGGGCTCGGGCTGAGGCGCTCCGAGTCACGGACGCGACCGACCGTACCCCTCTGCGCTGAGGAGCGCACCAGCCGACGGTCGACGGCCCCGCGACCTCCGTCGACCGCCTGGGCCGGCCCTGTGAGCGCGCCGCCCCTGCGCGGCGCGCCCGCGCCGGGATCGAGCGCCTCGTGTCGGCCCGCCGCTCAGCGGTGCACGCCCGCCAGATCCAGCGCGAGCTCGCAGAACATCGAGTTCGACCAGGAGAACCACTCGCGGGTGAACCGCGTCGGATCGTCCACGTGCACGCCCTCGTGCATCATCCCGGTGCCGCCGTCGGTCGCGATGAGCGTCTCCAGGATCGCGAGGCGCTCCGCATCGTCCGCCGAGGTCAGGCCCTCGACGCACTTCGCGATCGGCCACACGTGGTTCGGCGGGGTGTGCGGGGAGCCGACGCCGCGCAGCTGCGCGCCCTCGTAGTAGTAGGGGTTCGCGCCGGACAGCACCGCGGCGCGCGTGGCGACGTACACCGGGTCCGACGCCTCGGCGCAGTCCAGGTACGGCAGGCCCAGCAGGCTCGGCACGTTCGCGTCGTCGAGGAACACGTGGTTCCCGCGACCGTCGACCTCGTACGCCCAGATCCGTCGCCCGTCGGGCCCGTCGATCTGACCGTGCGCCGCGAGCGCCTCCCGGATCTCCGCGCTCAGCCGCCGCGCCTCCGCGGCCTCGTCCCCCTCGCCCGCGACCTGCTCGAGCAGGTCGCCGAGCCGCTCCAGCGCGAGGGCGAGGAAGTGGTTCCCGGGGATGTTGTAGCCCAGCTCGCAGGCGTCGTCGGACGGCCGGAACCCGGCCCAGACCAGGCCGTTCGGTGCGGTGAGCGAGCCGCGGCCGTCCCGGGCGAGGGTGTCCTGGGCGGGCACCCCGGCGCGGCGGAAGCGGTAGGTCGAGCGCTCCTCGTGATGCTGCTCCGTGCGGACCGTCTCCAGGATCGTGCGCGCCGCCGCCACGAACTGCTCCCCGGCCCAGCTGGTGTCGCCCGTCGCCCGCCACAGCCGCCACGCGAGGTCCGGCCCGTAGGAGAGCGAGTCGAGCTCGAACTTCCGCTCCCACGCCCACGGGTTCTCGCGGTCGGTGTCATCGGAGTCCCAGTGCGAGGCGTCCGGCCGACGGTTGAAGGAGTTCGCATACGGGTCCAGGACGATCTGCTGCCACTGCCGACGCAGCAGGCCCGCGAGCAGATCCACCAGCACCGCCCGGTCCTCTTCGGGGCCGACCCCGGCCGCAACCAGGCGCAGCAGAGGGGTGAGCTGCGCGGCGGAGTCCCGCAGCCACATCGCGGGGATGTCCCCGGTGATCACGAACGTGGTGCCGTCCTCGTCGACGCTCACCGTGGTCTCGGAGGTGTTGCGCAGGTAGGCGACGACGCGGTCGGCGATCTCGCGGCCCGCGGGCGCGTCGCCGAGCCCGGTCAGGACCCGCTCGTGCACGGCGTCCAGCAGGGCGGAGGGCAGGTGGACCATGGTTCTCCTCGGGCGATCCGCGGGGTGCAGGGCCACTCCGGCCGACGGCTCCCGGGAGGGCGGCGTCGGGCGGTGGATCTGCGGGGTGCGGTCAGCGTAGCCGGTTTCCTCCGGGCGATGGACTAAATCGCGGGGATAGGACGCAGGCACGCTTCGCCCGCCGCTGCGCCCGATGCCGCGCACCACACATCCACACCCGGTCCCCGTCGGCCGCCGCCGTCGGTGCCGATGACTACAGTTGAGGCCGTGTACGAAGGCATCGTCCAGGACCTCATCGACGAGCTCGGCAGGCTGCCGGGCATCGGCCCCAAGTCGGCGCAGCGGATCGCATTCCATCTGCTGGACGCCGACGAGGCCTCCGTGCGCCGTCTCGCGGAGGTCCTGATCACGGTCAAGGACACCGTGCGCTTCTGCGAGATCTGCGGGAACGTCTCGGCCGACGAGCGCTGCCGCATCTGCGCGGACGCCCGCCGCAGCGACGAGGTGATCTGCGTGGTCGAGGAGTCCAAGGACATCGTGGCCATCGAGCGGATCCGCGAGTTCCGCGGCCGCTACCACGTGCTCGGCGGCGCGATCGACCCGATCGGCGGCGTCGGCCCGAACGACCTGCGCATCACCCAGCTGATGAGCCGTCTCGGCTCCGGGGAGACCCAGGAGGTCATCCTCGCCCTCGATCCCAACATCGAGGGGGAGGCCACCGCCGCCTACCTCTCCCGCCTGCTCGCCCCGCTCGAGCTGACCGTCACCCGCCTCGCCTCCGGCCTGCCCGTCGGCGGCGACCTCGACTACGCCGACGAGATGACCCTGGGGCGCGCCTTCCTGGGCCGCCGCACCGTCTGAGAGAGCCCGATGACCTCGCCGTCGGACCGCGCACTGCCACCCCTGCGGGACCTGCCCCCGCCGCCGCGCCTGCCCCGCGAGGACACCACGCTCCTCCCGCCGACGGAGATCCTGCTCGAGTCCCGCCGCGCCCTCACCGGGCGCCTGCTGCGCCGCTCCTGGGCGCCGGGACTGGTGCTGCTGGGGCTCTGGCTGGTGTTCGTGCTGCTGTACGTGTGGGGGGCGGCGCCGACCTTCTGGGCCTTCGCGCTCCTCTTCGCGATCGGGGACGCCGCCTATCTCCGTGCGACCCTCTTCGGGCTGGGCTTCAGCCCGAGCGGGCTGTGGGCGGCGCTGCTGCTCATCCCCCCGATCGCGACGCTGGCCAGCGCGGTGCTGCTGCCGGTCGCGAGCTCGCGGATCGCCGCCCTCGAGCCGCGCCGCTTCCTCTCCGAGGAGTCCTTCCAGAAGGCCGTGCGGGATCTCGCGACCGCGGCCGTGATGGCGCCGCCGGTGCTGGCCCTGCTGCTCGTGCCGCTGCTCGCGGCCGTGGGCGTGCCGCAGCCGTGGGCGGGGGTCGGCGCCGGGCAGCTGACCGCGCTGAGCCTCGCCCTGCTCGCCGTGATGGGGGCGTGGCTGCTGGTGCGCCGACTGCTCTCCGCGCCGCGTCTCCTCGGCGTCGAGCCGTACGCGGCGATCGAGGTCACCGCGCGGATCGGTCGGGACCCCGTCGCGCGCCGCACCGCCGCTCGCCGGGTCCTCGCGCAGGATCGTCGCCACCTCCCGCCCGTCCCCGGCACCCCCGAGGCGGGCGCCGGGCTCAGCCCGCGCGGCATGGCCCGGTCCCTCGCCGTGATCGGCCGCTCGACGCTCACCTGGGTGCTGCCTGCCGCCGGGGTGCTGGGCTGGCTGGTGTTCGGGATCGCCGACGCCGTCTCGATGTTCACCCGTCTCTCGATCGACGACCTCGCCGCCCTCGAACCCATCCTGACCTGGGAGATCATCGCGCTAGGCACGCCGCTGCTGGGCCTGGTCGTGCTCGGGCTGAGCCTCGTCCCGGGTGTGGCGGTGCGGTTCGCCGAGGGGGCGCGGGCCGAGGTGATCGACGAGCGCACCTATCGCGAGTGGGTCCATCGCGCCCGCGTGAACCCGTGGGAGGCGCGGGCGGTCACGCTCTCGGGGGTGCTCGCGGCGCTCGTGGCGCTGCTCGGGCTCGTCGCCGCCGGCACGGGCGTCGCACTCCTCGGGGTCGGCACCCCGCTGATCTGGACGGCCCTGGTCATGGCGGCGCTCGTGCTCGTGCCGCTGCTCGGCGGCGGCGCCGCGCACTCGCTGCGCTCGGGGCTGCGGTACGTGCTCTACGGGCCGGCCGGCGACGTCATGCGCCGTGAGACCCCGCACGCCCTGGTCGCCCCCGATCTCGGCACCCGCACCGACCGCGCCCAGGATCCGGCCGTCCGCGCTGCGCTGCGCAAGCGCCTGCAGGCCCAGGGCGGGGATCACGCGCTGGAGATCTTCGACCTGGACGCCGCGGGGGAGCGGCTGTGGGTCGACGACTCCGCCCCCGGCGCCCGGCCCACCGAGGTGCGCGCGGCCGATCTCGGCGCGGGACATCTGCCCGACTTCGGGGCGGGGGACGGGTCGGGGTCCGGTGGGGTCGCCGCCGCGGGCTACGGCACGGCGGAACCGTTGGCGGGCGGGCGCCGGCGGGACGCCGACGGCGGCGAGCACCAGGTCCCGGAGTCGACGACCGGGCTGCGCGAGCTCTGAGCCGCGGGCCCGTCGGCCCAGCCGCGGGCCCGTCGGCCGGACCGCGGGCCCACCCGCTCAGGCGATCCGGGTCCCCGCGCCGAGACGACGGATCGGCACCCGCAGCCGGAGCACCGCGACGGTGAGCGAGGCGGCCGCGGCGAGGATCCACAGGCCGAAGCCCATCGGCCACAGCGGCCGGTTCTGCGCCGAGCCGAGGTCGGTCGGATAACCGGGGGTGTCCGATGAGCAGCTGACGAAGTGGCTCGGATGCAGGGGCGTCGCCGCGGTGCGCATTCCGAGTTTCGTCAGCGTGAGCACGTCGGCCCGCGACCCGTCGGCCTCGTCGTTCCACCAGTCCGTGCCCAGGGTGGGAGCGGCCTCGGCGAGCAGCACCACGGGATTGCCCCACATGAGCGGCATCGTGAGGTCCAGACGCAGCACCGTGCGCTCCTCCTCCTGCTCGATGCACTGCATCTCGGCGGGGCTCGAGCCGTCCTCCGGCCAGTTCTCGTAGTCGTACGTCCAGGTGGTCACGGTGCGCTCCTCCGCGAGGACGGCCGCGCTGGTGCCCCACACGATCGGCAGCACCGCGGTCACCCCGAAGACGATCACGTAGGCGAGCACGACCGAGCCGAGCTGGCGCTGCGTGATCGCCGAGAGGCCCAGGCCCACCGCGGTGACGCACAGCGTCAGCAGCGCGATCACCACCACGAGCCGCAGCGCGTAGAGGGGGGCGATCCCGCCGAGCAACATCGTCGGCAGCACCGACGGCAGGGCGAGCACGAGGAAGGCGAGCCCCGTGACCCAGCCCGCGATGAGCTTGCCGAGCACGATCTCGAGCGGGCTGACCAGGCTCGCCTGCAGGATCGCGAGAGTCCCGGCGGAGCGGTCGCCGTTGAGGGATCCGGCGGACAGCGCCGGCACCACCAGCAGCATGGCGGCGAGCACCAGCATGGCCTGCAGGCTGAAGGTGATCGAGGCGATCCAGCGCACCTCCGACCAGCCCGAGGAGAGCATCGTCGGCACGAGCGCGACCCCGCCGAGGCCGAGCAGGATCAGCGTCCACACCCCGAGCGCGACGTACCACTTCCGCGAGCGGATCCGCTGGCGCAGCTCGAGCGAGGTCACCAGGCGCAGACCGCGCAGGCGCAGGGACAGCGTCCCGTTCAGCGGGGCGTTGCGGGGAGGGGGCGGGGCGGCGTGCGGCTGCGGAGCCGACGGGTGGGCTGCCGACGGGTGCGGGGCCGACGGCTGCGGGGCCGACGGCTGCTGGGCCGACGGGTGCGGCGCGGCGGGCTGCTGCGCGGGCTGCTGGGGGTTCTGCGGCTGGCTCATCACAGGGCTCCTTCGCGGCGGGCGGCATGGGAAGCGAGATAGGCCGCCTCGAGACGGCCGGTCTCCGGGGCGAAGCCGATCACGCGGGCGTCGGCGCCGACGAGATCCGCGAGCAGGCGCGCCGCCGTCGCCTCGTCGGGGAGGGTCACGCGGGCCTCGGCATGGCCGCTCGGTGTGCGATCCGGAGGGGTCACCCCGCCGTGGCGCACGCCGAGGCGGCGCAGGGCGCCATCGAGCGCTGCGGCGTCGAGCGAGGAGATGCGCCACGGCCGGGCGAGCCGGGCCAGGTCCTTCACGGACGAGGAGGTCACGGCGCGTCCCGCGTCCATCAGCACCACGTGGTCGGCCATCTCCTCGAGCTCGGAGAGGATGTGGCTGGAGACCAGCACGGTCGTGCCGGACTCGGCGAGGGAGCGGACCACGCGCAGCAGGCGTCGGCGCGAGGCGGGGTCCAGGCCCGAGGCCGGCTCGTCCAGGATCAGCACCCGCGGCTCGTGCACCAGGGCGCGGGCGAGTCCGAGCCGCTGCTTCTGCCCGCGCGAGAGGACATGGGCGGGCTGCGCCGCGAGGGTGTCGAGGTCCAGCAGGTGCAGCAGCTCGTCGACCCGTCGGCGCAGGCGGTCCGCCGGCAGGAAGTACGCGCGACCCATCACCTCGAGCACCTCGCCGACGCGCAGCGAGTCCCAGGCCCCGAACTGGTCCGGCATCCAGCCCACCGCGGCGCGCACCGCGGGCGAGTCGTGCGCCGGGTCGACGCCGTCCACGAGCACTCGCCCGGAGTCCGGGGCGAGGAGCGAGGCGAGCATGAGCATGAGCGTCGACTTGCCGCAGCCGTTGGGGCCGACGAGCGCGGTCACCGCCCCGCGCGGCGCGGTGAAGGTCAGGTCGGAGACCGCCTGCACGCTGCCGAAAGCCCGGCTGACGTGCTCGACGACGATGCCGGAGGCCGTTGCCGGGCCCGGCTCGGGGCCGACGCCGGGAGCCGCTGCCGTGGGACCGGCGGACGTCGGTCCCCCGGCCCAGCCGTACCCGTCGGCGGGCAACGGCCCCCCGGCCCAGCCGTACCCGTCGGCCGCACCGACCCCTGACTGATCCCCCTGGGATCCTCGCGCCCAGCCCCCGGGTGAGGATGTGTTCTGTGTCATGGGCTCACCCTTGCACGGGCGGGCGCGCTCCGGGCCCCTCGCGCGGGCACGTTCCGGGCACGATCTGTGGCGGATTCGTGGAGGGCGGCGCCGACGCACCGGGGCCCGGCGGCGCCGGCGCACCGGGGTTCGGCGGCGCCGTCGGCACGGGGTGGAGCCGGCTCGGGGAGGAGCCGGCTCGGGGAGGAGCCGACTTGGGATGGAGCCGGCTCGGGATGGAGCCGGCTCGGGGAGGAGCCGACTCGGGACGCCGCCGCCGACGGCCGCCCGTCGGCTCAGCCGGCCATCGCCGCGTTGCCCTCCTCCTGAGCCTGCGGGATGCCCTCCTCCGCGGTGAGCCGGCCGATGAAGACCTCCTGGAAGATCGGGATCGCGGCGGTCAGGCCGGCGTTCGCGCGCGCCCCGGTGTCCGCCTCCGCGGCGTTCTTCGCGGCCTCGACGAACACGCTCACGTCCACGCCCTTGCCCTCCCAGAACGCGATGAAGGCGTCCTGCGCCTCGACATGGCCGGGGAAGGACACGCCCTTCTCGGCGAGCGGCAGCTGCCCCTCCTTCGACCCGAGCCAGGTGAGCAGCTCGGCGATGCCCTCCTGCCGGGCCTCGTCGGCCTTCGCGTTTCCGGCGGCGACCACGCCGTGGACCAGCGACTTCGGGCCCGCCGGACCGGCGACCGGCGCGGCGAGCGACCACTCGAAGGAGTCCGCGACGCCCTCGGAGATCGCCAGCAGGTTGTACGGGCCGGACTGGAACAGGCCGAGCTTGCCCTGGGTGAACAGGTCGCGGGTGAAGTCACCGTTCTCGTTGGTGTCCGCGGCGCTCGGGGCGACGTTCTCGACGTTGATCAGGTCGGCCATGTACTGGAACGCGGCGATGCCCTCGGGGGAGGCGAAGGTGTACTGGTCCTCGCTCTGCCACTCGGCGCCGTTCGCGGCCAGCATCGGGCCGATGATCGCCTGCCGGTCCGCCTGCGAGTTGAACCCGAACTGTGCGCGGGTGTCCGGGTCGAAGCCGTCCTCGCCCGGGTGCAGGCCCGCACCGTCCACGGTCAGCGCGCGGGCCGCGTCCCGCAGCGAGTCGGTCGCGGCGGCCGGGTCGAAGGCGAGGGCCGACGGGTCCACCCCCGCCTCCTCCAGCAGCGCCGCGTTGTAGAACAGCGCGATCGAGTCCCAGATCTGGGGCACGCCCCAGAGCCCGCCGTCGCGCGTGTACAGCTCGACCACGGACGGCTCCCACTGGGCGGCGCCGTCGGGGATGACCTCGTTGATGTCGAGGAGGGCGTCGGAGTCCTTGAGCTGGATGTAGTTCGCGGAGTTCAGCCAGTAGACGTCGGCCGCGTCGCCGCTCGCGATGTCGAGGGGCAGCTGCGTCCAGTAGTCCGCCCACGGCACCACGTCGATGCTCACGTTCCAGCCGCTGGCCTCGGTGAACGCCGCGAACGACTCCTCATAGGCGGGCACCGCGTTCTGGTCCCAGAGGCGGAAGGTCAGCGTGCCCTGGTCGCCCCCGGTGCTCCCCCCGGCATCACTCGCGGAGCCATCGCCGCCCGAGCCTGAGCCCGAGCCGCCCGTGGGCGAGCAGGCCGCGGCGGTGGTCAGGAGGCCGGCGGCGGCGAGGGAGGAGAGGACGGTGCGGCGGGTGATGCGGCGAAGCATGGGGTTCCTTCCGGACGCGGATCCGCCCCGGGAGGTGAGGCCCCGGGGGATCCTCCCAGTATCCCCGCATCCGTTGCCCGACGGGGGAGGGGTATGAACGCGAGTGGCGCGGCGCCGCCCGCCCCGCCCCCGACCCCGCGCCCCGCCTACCGCAGCGTCGCGTCGCCGATCGAGCGGGTGATCTGCTTCTGGAACACCACCATGAGCAGCACGAGCGGCAGCATCGCCAGTGTCGTCCCGGCCATGACCAGGGTCCAGTTGTTGTTGTACTGCGACTGCAGCGCGGAGGTGGCGACGGTGAGGGTCTGCCATTGCGGCCCCGAGGTGATGACCATCGGCCACATGAAGCTGTTCCAGTGCGTGACCACCGTGATCAGCACGAGCGTGACGATGATCGGCCGGTTCAGCGGGACCACGAGGTGCCACAGCAGCCGCAGCGTCCCCGCGCCGTCGATCCGCATCGCGTCCATCAGCTCGGTCGGGACGCCGCGGAAGTTCTCCCGCAGCAGGAAGATCGCGTACGGGGAGCCGAGCACGAAGGGCAGGACGAGCGCCCAGAAGGTGTTGCGCAGACCCAGCTCGCTGAGCATCAGGTACAGCGGCACCACGACCACCACCTGCGGCACCATCAGCGTCGCGATATACACCCAGAACAGCAGGTCACGGCCGGGGAACCGGAGCTGGGCGAAGGCATAGGCGGCGAGCACCGAGAACACCATCTGGCCCACCAGGATCACGGCGACCATCTGCACGGTCACCGCCACCGGGGTGACGAAGCCGTCGGAGGTGGAGGTCGGCGTGAACAGGGCGACGACGTTGTCGAGCACCGGCGGCGCCGGGATCGACAGCGGCCCCTGCTGCGCGAACTGCTGCGTGGAGGTGAGCGCGGTCATCACCGAGAACAGGAAGGGGCCGAGGGTCAGCGCCGCGGCGACGGCGAGCACGAGGTAGGTGGCGGCGCTGCCGAGGAGGCGGCGTCCCAGGGCGGTGGCGCTCCGGGGCCGACGGGCGAAGTGGGCAGTCATCTCGCTCCTCCTCTCAGCTCATGTCGTAGGTGATGCGGCGGGAGAACCACCGCTGCTGGACCAGCGTGATCGCCACCAGCAGTAGGAACAGGATCACGGCGATCGCGCTCGCGCGGCCGAGTCGGCTCGAGACGAAGGCCTCCTGGTAGATCAGCGAGGCGATCACCTCGGTCCGGTGCTGCGGACCGCCGCCGGTCAGCGCGAACACCGTGTCGAACACCTGGAAGCTCGCGACCACCTGGGTGACGGCGAGGAAGAACGTGGTGGGCCGCAGCAGCGGGATCGTCATGTGCCACAGCTGCTGCGCCGGACCCGCCCCGTCCAGGCGCGCCGCCTCGTAGATCGAGCCGGGGATCCGCGAGAGCCCGGCCTGGAAGAACAGCGAGATGTAGCCGACGTTCTGCCAGATCGCCACGAAGGCGACCGCGGGCAGCGCGAGCGAGGGATCGGTCAGCCACTCGATGCGCACCCCGAGGATCTGGTTCAGCGCGCCGACCGACGGCTGGAAGATCCACTTCCACACCACGCCCAGGGCCAGCGGCGCGCACACCCACGGGATCACCACGATCACCCGCACGATCGCCGATCCCGGCAGCGCCCGGACCAGCTGCGTGGCCAGCACCAGCCCGATCGCGAGGGAGACCGGCACCGAGATCAGGGTGAACAGTGCCGTGACCAGGAGCGAGTTGGCGAGCGAGCCGCTGGTGAGCAGCGCCGCGTAGTTCTCGAGGCCGACGAACTCCCGCGAGCCCAGCAGGTCCCAGCGGAACAGCGAGACGAGGAACGCGAGCAGCACCGGCAGGATGAGGAAGGCCGTGACACCGATGAGGCTGGGGGCGATCAGGAGCCAGCCCAGAAGGGGTCGTCGGGAGTTCATCGATTCGCCCTCCTGCCTGCGCTGTCACGGTGATGCACCGGCCCAAGCTACCGCAGCGGGGCGGGGGAGCTGCGCCAGAGGGAACGGGGTGTGGGCTGGGCGTCAGAGGGAGGAGCGGTCAGGGCTGTCCATGAAAGGGCTCTGAGCGGCACGAGACCTGCATATGACAGGCCTCGTGCCGCTGACGTCCCTTTGGCGGACACGGGGCCGACCCGCTCTCGACGCCCCGCCCCACCCGACGCCCTGCCCTCCCCGCGACGCCCTGCCCTCCGCGACACCCTGCCCGCCGCGACGCCCTCCACTACTCTCGGCACCATGAGCGCAGCGACCCAGCCCACCGGCCCCTCCGCAGCCGCCGACCCCGTCGACCATCCCCACGCCTCGGTCTACGACCACGGCTTCGTGCGCGTCGCCGCGGTGACGCTGCCGGTGGCGCTCGCCGACCCGGCCACGAATGCCGAGCGCCACCTCGAGGTGCTGCGCGACCTGCACGACCAGCAGGTCGGGATCGCGGTCTTCCCCGAGCTGTCGCTGACGGGATACTCGCTGGACGATCTGGTCATGCAGGAGCCGCTGCTGGATGCGGCCGAGCTGGCCGTGCTCACCGTGCTCGAGGCGAGCGAGGACCTGATGCCGATCATCGTGCTCGGTGCCCCGCTCCGCGCGAAGGACCGCTCCCGCGTCTTCAACTGCGCCGTCGTGATCCACCGGGGGCAGATCCTCGGCGTCACCCCGAAGCAGAACCTCCCCACCTACCGCGAGTTCTACGAGCGTCGCTGGTTCGCGCCCGGCGACGACGCCTGCAACGAGCAGGTGCGGCTCGGCGGACAGTTCGCCCCGCTCGCCCCGCACGGCATCATCACGGTCGAGGACGTGCCCGGGCTGAAGCTCTTCGTCGAGATCTGCGAGGACATGTGGGTGCCGATCCCGCCGTCGGCCGAGGCCGCGCTCGCCGGCGCGACCGTGATCGTGAATCTCTCGGGCTCCCCGATCACCATCGGCCGCGCCGAGGACCGCAAGCTGCTGGCCCGTTCCGCCTCCGCCCGCACCCAGAGCGCGTACGTCTACGCCGCCGCCGGCGAGGGCGAGTCGACGACGGACCTCGCCTGGGACGGGCAGACCTTCGTGTACGAGTGCGGCGACCTGCTCGGGGAGTCCGAGCGGTTCCCTCAGGGGGTGCGGCACACGATCGTCGACGTCGACCTCGACCGGATCGCCGCCGAGCGTCGTCGGCAGAACACCTTCGACGACAACCGCCGCACCCACGCCGACGCGCTCGAGAAGTACCAGACCTGGAACGAGACGAACCTGTTCGGGCCGTGGGCTCCGGCCGACCTCTGGGACGACGAGTCAGACGACGTCGACGACGACGAGGTGCCCGCGCCGATCCTGCTCGGCGGCCGACGACGCGCCGCCCAGGCCCAGCACGACGCGCGCTCTGCCGAGACCGGCGCCGAGCTGCTCGAGCTGCGGAACCCGCCCGCGACCGGGCCGCTGCGTCGGCCGCACGACCGCTTCCCCTTCGTGCCCGACGACCCGGCGCTCCTCGCCCTGGACTGCTACGAGGCGTACAACATCCAGGTCGCGGGGCTCGTGCGTCGGCTGCAGCAGATCGGCGGCGACAAGCCCGGCGGCGCGCGACCCGTCATCGGCGTCTCCGGGGGCCTCGACTCGACGCACGCCCTGATCGTCTGCGCCCGCGCGATGGACCGGCTCGGGCGCGACCGCTCCGAGATCCTCGCCTACACGATGCCGGGCTTCGCGACGACCGAGCACACCCGCTCCAACGCCGAGCTGCTCTCGCGGGCGATCGGCGCGACCTTCGAGACGATCGACATCCGCCCCGCCTCCACCCAGATGCTGAAGGACATGGGGCATCCCTTCGGGGCGGGCGAGCCGGTCTACGACGTGACCTTCGAGAACGTCCAGGCCGGGATGCGCTACGACTACCTGTTCCGCCTCGCGAACCATCACGGCGGCATCGTGGTCGGCACCGGCGACCTGTCCGAGCTGGCGCTCGGCTGGTGCACCTACGGCGTCGGCGACCACATGTCCCACTACGGCGTGAATGCGGGGGTGCCGAAGACCCTCATCCAGCACCTGATCCGCTGGGTCATCTCCGAGGGGATCTTCGACGCGGCGACCGCGGAGGTGCTGCGTGCTGTGCTCGACACCGAGATCTCGCCGGAGCTGATCCCCACCGCCCCGGGGCAGAAGGCGCAGTCCACCGAGGACTCGATCGGCCCCTACGCCCTGCACGACTTCACGCTCTACCACATGCTGCGCCGCGGCTACGGCCCGGGGAAGATCGCCTACCTCGCGCATCAGGCCTGGGGCGATCAGGCGGCGGGGGAGTGGCCCTCGGGGTACGCAAAGGCTGACCATCGCGAGTACTCGCGCGCCGAGATCAAGCACTGGCTGACCGTCTTCACGAAGCGCTTCTTCAGCAACCAGTTCAAGCGGTCCGCGCTGCCGAACGCCCCGAAGGTGCTGGCCGGCGGGTCGCTGTCGCCGCGGGGCGACTGGCGGATGCCGTCCGACGCGGCGTCGGCCGCCTGGCTCGCGGAGATCGAGCGGGACGTCCCGGAGGAGTGAGGGTGGGGGGCGGGGGGCGGGGCGCACGCTTCGCCGGGACGCCCCCGCCCGCCCGCACCCTTCCCCGCGCCGGCGCCCTTCCCCACGCCGCCCCGCGCCCTTCTCCGCGAGAACCCCCGCAGACTTGGGGGAATAGAGCCGGAATTCCCCCAAGTGTGTGGGGGTATCCGTGAGGTCCGGCTCCCAGGCCCGGCTCGCGATACCCGGTTCTTGGGGGCTTGGCGCACGAGGCGAGGGGAAGTGGCCAACGGTATTTCCTCGCGCCCGCTGCCTCCGACTGTCACGCTGGGTCGATGATCGACGCCCCGAACAACCCCGCCCCGTCGGACTACCCCACCCCGCCGTCGGACGCCGCGGGGATCTCCGCCCTCACCGCGCGGCACGGGCTCGACGTCGACCCCGCGTCGGTGCGCGTCGAGGAGCTTCGGCTCGACTTCCGGGTCGCCTTCGCCCGTGCCGCCGACGGCGAGGACTGGGTGCTGCGTATCCCCCGTCGGCCGGACGTGCTGGCACGCGCCGAGGTCGAGGCGCGTCTGCTGCGGATGGTGGGCCCCCATCTCGACGTGGCGGTGCCGGACTGGCGCGTCCACACACCGGAACTCATCGCGTACCCGCTGCTGCCCGGTCTGCCGGGTCTCGAGATGACGGCGGACGGCCAGGTCGAGTGGCGCGTGGACATGACCTCGACGGTGTATGCGGCGAGCCTCGGGGACGTCGTCGCCCAACTGCACAGCCTCGACCCCGCGGAGGCGGCGGCGACCGGCATCGACGTGCGCACCCCCGAGCAGGTCCGCGAGATCTGGCGCCGCGACCTCGAGCGCGTCGCCGCCGAGTTCCGTATCGCTCCGGAGCTGCGGGAACGCTGGGAGGCGTGGATCGGCGAGGACCGTTACTGGCCCCAGCACACCGTGCTCACCCACGGCGAGCTCTACCCGGCGCACACCCTGGTCGAGGGGGAGACCATCTCGGCCGTCCTGGACTGGACCACGGCCGCGATCGGCGACCCCGCTAAGGACCTGATGTTCCTGCAGGTCAGCGCGCCACCCGACGTGTTCGAGGTGGCGCTCGAGCGATACGTCGCTGGGGGCGGTCAGGTGTGGGACGGGCTCGCCGAGCACTGCACCGAAATGTTCTCCGCCAGCCCCCTCGGCTACGGCCTGTACGCCCTCGAGACCGGGGACGCCGACCATCGCGCCGCCGCGGCCGCCGTTCTCGACCCGCCGGCCGAGGGGTAGGTCGCGCCGCGTCCGGGCTCGTCTCCGGCAGTGCGGCTCCGACAGCGCATCACCGCCGCCGTTTCCTCACCACCTCGCCCTCACCCGTCCCGGCTCCATCCGTGCTCGCGGAGGGCCCGCTCCAGCCGGCGCACCGTGGAGCGGAAGCCGTCGGCGAGGTCGTCGGCCATGGCCTGGACCTCGATCCAGCCGTGCCGTTCCCGCTGCTCACGGCGGCGGATGTCGAAGCGATGCTGTTCCCTGCGGCGGTGATGCGCGCCGTCGTACTCGAGGCAGACCCTCCACCGGGGCCACGACAGATCCGGCTCCCCGAGGCCCACGCCGTCTTCGACGATCTCCCGGTTCAGCTCCGCCTCGGGGATCCCCGCACGTCCGAGGGCGAGGCGCGCGGTGGTCTCCGCCGCGGAGTCGGCGCCGACCCGGCTCAGCGCCAGCGCCTCCCGCAGGCGAGGTCGGCCCCGACCGGGATGCTCCTCGACCGCCTCGGCGAGCTGCTCGAGAGTCGCATAGGGGTCACTCCGGTTCTCGGCCCAGGACCGTGGCCGGCGGACGAGATGGTCGGCGACCGCCACCAGCTCCTCACGGCGCAGCTCCGTCCCGAGGTCGAGCCAGGTCCGCACGCGGTCGGTCAGGCGCAGATCGCCGACGGTGAGGATCTGCTCTGCCGGGAGCGTCTGCTCGCGCCAGCGGATGAACGAGTGATCCCGCCGCGTGCGCTGGGAGGTCAGATGGAGCATCGGGGCGCCGGGTTCCGCGGTGGCGACGTACGTGGGACTCGGGGTGGATGCGCGCGGGAGGCCGGAGTCGGCGCCGGCGCTCAGGATGTATCCGGCTTTCGGCGCGCTGGAACCGCCGGCGGCAGGTCGAGGCGGTGCGACCCACGACGGCAGGGGGAGGCCCAGGAGGCGGGCGGCGCTGAACCCACTCACGACGGCGTCGGGATCGGTACGCGTGATCGCGGTGAGCACCGCGCGCTCCGACAGGTCGACGTCGGCCACCGCGTACAGCCCGTAGGCCAGGCGGCGGATGTCCTGCGCGCGGAGTCGATCGGTGCTCACCCCCACCGCGCGCGCCTCGGAGGCGGTGAAGACGGGGCGGGGGAGAGCGGGCGGGATCGGGGAGGGTCGGCGAGGCATGACCACAGGGTGTCCCCGTGGGCGCTCGCTGCCCCGGGACGGTACACAACGCCGAGGTCAGCGGCGTGGGCGACCGTTCCTCCCCAGGGCATCGGCGGCCCCAGAGGCACAGAGCCCCAGGGCAAGGCGCGGCGCAGGCGGACCCCGAGAACTTCCGCAGACATGGGGGAATGGGGCGCGTATTCCTCCATGTTCGTGGGGGTAACGGGGTCGGGGCTGAGGACGGTGCCGCCCCGGCCGCCCCGGCCGCCCCACACACCCCGCCCACCCCACGTGCGCCACGTCACCCTGCGAATCCACCCCTGACCTGCATTCCCGTCTCGCCACGCGGCCCGAGCCGCCGTCGGCCGCGGGGCCCCTCGTAGACTGGCCGCCACCGTCGGCCGTGCCTGCGCCCCCGCGCGCGCGACCCTCGCGCCCCCACCCGTCTCGCCCACCCGAAGGAACGCGCCCCATGAGCCTGGTCGTCCAGAAGTTCGGAGGATCCTCCGTTGCAGACGCCGCCTCGATCAAGCGCGTCGCGGACCGGATCGCGAAGTACTCCAAGGCGGGCCATCAGGTGGTCGTGGTGGTCTCGGCGATGGGCGACACCACCGATGAGCTGATCGATCTCGCGGAGCAGGTCACGCCCGCCCCGCCGGCCCGCGAGCTGGACATGCTCCTGACCGCGGGGGAGCGGATCTCGATGGCGGTGCTGTCGATGGCGCTGAACGCCGACGGCGTCGACGCCCGCGCCTACACCGGATCGCAGGCGGGCGTGATCACCGACGAGGTGCACGGCCGCGCCCACATCCTCAAGGTCACGCCCGGACGCATCCGGGACGCGCTCGAGGCGGGGTCGGTCGCGATCGTCGCCGGCTTCCAGGGCGTCTCGCAGACCACGAAGGACATCACCACGCTGGGCCGCGGCGGCTCGGACACCACCGCGGTCGCGCTCGCGGCGGCGCTCGAGGCCGACGTCTGCGAGATCTACTCCGACGTCGACGGGGTGTTCACGGCGGATCCGCGCATCGTGCCGTCGGCCCGCCGCGTGCCGCTGATCTCGTGCGAGGAGATGCTGGACCTCGCCGCGAACGGCGCGAAGATCCTCATGGTCCGCAGCGTCGAGTACGCGCGCCGCTACGGCGTGCCGCTGCACGTGCGCTCCTCGTACTCGGGGCGCCTGGGCACGATCGTCTCCGACGATCCCGAGCGCGTGATCCCCATCGACCCCGACGTCACCGTCCGCACCGCCGACGTCGTCCGCCGCGACGCCGCCGATCCGAGCAAGGAGCTCCCCATGGACTTCGTCCCCGCCCCGGGCCTCGAGGCCCCGATCATCTCCGGCGTCGCGCACGACCGCAGCCAGGGCAAGATCACCGTCGTCGAGGTGCCGGACTCGCCGGGCAAGGCCGCGCTGCTGTTCGACGTGGTCGCCGCGACCGGCGCGAACATCGACATGATCGTGCAGAACACCTCGACGACCGACGACACGGTCGCGATCTCGCTGACCCTCCCGGAGTCCGACGCTCCCGCCGCGCTCGCCGCGATCGAGGCCGCCCACGAGGCGATCGGCTACTCGGAGGTCCGCTACGACGACCAGATCGGCAAGGTCAGCATCGTCGGCGCGGGCATGAAGTCGCATCCGGGGGTGTCGGCGACCCTGTTCCGCTCCCTCGGCGAGGCGGGCATCAACATCGACATGATCTCGACCTCGGAGATCCGCCTCTCGGTGGTCACCGACGTGTCGCGCCTGGACGACGCGGTGCGGGTGATCCACTCCGCGTTCGGCCTCGACGCCGAGCAGACCGAGGCCGTGGTGTACGGAGGGACCGGACGATGACCGAGCAGAACACACCGCTCTTCCCCGCCCTCGCGGTGGACATGGGGCGCAGCCCCGGATTCACCCCTGACGGCCCCGTGATCGCGGTCGTCGGCGCGACGGGCCAGGTGGGCCGCGTGATGCTGGCCCTCCTCGCCGACCGCGCCGTCCCCCACCGCGACGTGCGCGTGTTCGCGAGCGCCCGCAGCGCCGGGACGACCGTGCAGTACGCCGGCCTGCCGCTGACGGTCGAGGACGCCGAGACCGCGGACATCACGTCCGACGGGAAGCGCGTCGACGTCGCGATCTTCTCCGCCGGCGGCTCGACCTCCAAGGCTCTCGCCCCTCGCTTCGCCGAGGCCGGCGCGACCGTGGTCGACAACTCCTCCGCCTGGCGCCGCGACGAGCAGGTCCCGCTGGTGGTCGCCGAGGTGAACCCGCAGGCCATCGAGTCCGCACCCCGCGGCATCATCGCGAACCCGAACTGCACCACGATGGCCGCGATGCCCGCGCTCAAGGCGCTGCACGACGAGGCGGGACTCGCCCGGCTGAAGGTCTCCACCTACCAGGCGGTGTCCGGCTCGGGCGTCGCCGGGGTCGCGGAGCTCGCCGGGCAGGTGCGCGCCGGGACCGACGAGATGGAGAAGCTCGCGCTGGACGGCTCGGCGGTCTCCCTCGGGGAGCCCTCGACCTATGTCGCGCCGATCGCCTTCAACGTCCTGGCCATGGCCGGCAACCTGGTCGACGACGGCTCCGGGGAGACCGACGAGGAGCAGAAGCTCCGCAACGAGTCCCGCAAGATCCTCGGCCTGCCGGACCTGCCCGTCGCCGGGACCTGCGTGCGGGTGCCGGTGATGACCGGCCACGCGCTGTCGATCCACGCCGAGTTCGACCGTCCGATCTCGCCGCAGCGCGCGGAGGAGATCGTCGCCGCCGCCCCGGGCGTGACCCTCGTGGACCTGCCCACTCCGCTCGACGCGGCCGGGAAGGACGGCACGTTCGTGGGGCGCATCCGCCAGGACCAGTCGGTGCCCGACGGGAAGGGCCTCGTGCTCTTCGCCGTCGCCGACAACCTGCGCAAGGGCGCCGCGCTCAACGCCATCCAGATCGCCGAGCTGATCGCCGCCCGCGCCTGAGGTGACCGGCGCGTTGGGGCAGGGCCCGCGCCGGGCCCTCTCTCGCATCCGGGCGCCCCGCTCCCGTGCGCCGACCCCCTCCCGTCCCGAGCGCCCATTTCCCGCGCTCCGACCCCCTCTCGCGCCGCGCCCTTTCGGTGACCTTTTGGTAACGGCGCAGATTTGGGGAATCCGGCGCTTTTCCCCCAAGTTTGCGGGGTTGACCAGGGCGCGGACCGTGTCGGCGGGTCCCGCGGCGCATTGTGATGGGCGGACGTGAGAAGTGTCCGAGGTGAGTAGTATGTTTCCACCGTTGCATAACACGGTTCCGCGCGCTTCGACGGGTCGGGGTCGGCGAAGGGCAGCGGCAAGGGTGAGGGGATCGAGCGTCCGTTCGCCCGGAATCACGACGACGACTTGAGAGCGCCCCGCGGCGGGACAGGAGACCAGGGCATGGCCGACTCCGTCCCCGGTGTGTCCTCGTCGCCTTCCCCCTCATCCACCACCCCCGCAACCACGGATCCCCGCTGGCAGCTGCTCGCCGGGGTCGAGGTGCATGGCGCCGACGGTGCCCGCGTCGGCCGTGTCCGCGATGTCTACCTCCACGATCGCAGCGGTGACCTGGCCGCCGTCTCCGTGACCCCCCGGCACTTCAGCTCCCGCGCGATCCTGCTGCCCGCCGCGGCCCTCGCCGCGTCGACCGCGGAGATCGCCGCGCAGCTGACCCCGTCGGCCGAGCACGGACCGGAGCTGCACCTGCGGCTCGACAGCACCGCCGCCCGCGCGGGGATCCGCCCGCCCGCCCTCGGCCATGCCGACCCGGCGACCCTCCAGGAGGCGGCCCGCGCCCTGGGCCTCGAGGAGGCCGCCGCCGGATGAGGATCCTGCTGCTCTCCCACTACTACGCCCCCGAGTTCGGCGCCCCGCAGCGCCGCTGGTCGGCGCTGGTCGAGCGCTTCCTGGCCGCGGGGCACGAGGTCACGGTCGCCACGCCGGTGCCGCACTATCCGGGAGGTTGGCCGACGGGCCAGCAGCGCCGGGACCATCGCGTCGGCGCCGTGGAGCGGGGAGCGCAGGGGGAGACGGTCCTCCGCACCGCGTATCTGCCGCATCGGGCCGACATCGGCACCCGCACCGCGGACCATGCCGTCGCGGCGGCGGACGCGCTGCGCCGGCTGCTGCCCCGCTTCGGCCGCCGCGAGCATCGCCCCGAGGTGATCGTGGCGACCGCCCCCGCGATCCCGACGCTGCTGGTGGGCCGAATCCTCTCGGTGGCCTGGGGAGTTCCGCTCGTGGTCGAGATGCGTGACGCCTGGCCGGATCTGGTCACGCATGTCGGACCGGTCGGTGCCCTGCCCGCCGAGGTGGCGCACGCTCCGCGCCGCTCGGCCGCGCGTCGAGGCGTGGACTGGGGGGTGGCGCTCGCGAAGGAGCGGGTGCATCGCGCGGTCACCGGCTGGCAGCGGTCGGCGCGCGCGGTCGTCACCACCACCGAGCTGTTCGCCGACGTCCTCCACGAGCGCGGCATCGTGGACGTGCAGGTGGTGCGGAACGGGACCGACCTCTCCGTCGTGCCGCGGCAGCGCGATCATGCGCCGGACGACCATGCGGAGCTGCGCTGCCTGTACCTCGGCAACATGGGTCGCTCCCAGGGCCTGGACACGGTGGTCCACGCCGCCGCGCGCCTGCGGGCCGAGGGGGTCCCGGTGCAGGTCAAGCTGGTCGGGCACGGGGTGGAGGCGCCGGTCCTGGCCGCGCTCGCGCATGAGCTGGGCGCGCCGGTCGAGGTGCTGCCGCGCGTCCCGCACGCCGAGGTCGACGCCCTGTACGCGTGGGCCGACTCGGTGATCGTGTCGCTGCGGGACTGGGCCCCGTTCGCGTGGACGGTCCCGTCGAAGCTGTACGAGGTGCTCGCCACGGGGCGCCACATCACGGCGCTGCTCGCGGGCGAGGCGGCCGGGGTGGTCCGCGCCGCGGGGGCGGGCGACGTGGTGCCGCCGCAGGACGAGGAGGCGCTCGTCGCGCTGTGGCGCGAGATCGCGACGGACCGCACGCGGACCGCGGTGCGGGACGGCGGCCGACGCTGGATCGCCGAGAACGCCGACGATGACGTGCTCGCCGCCCGGTACCTGGACATCCTCGAGGGCGTCGTCCGCCGCTGAGCCCCTCCGGGCTACGGGCTAGAGCACCGACTCCGCGCCCATCACGACCGTGCGCGCGGGCGGCAGGTGCAGCACCTGGGTGCGGTTCGCCGAGGCCTTCTCGAGCTGGCGGAACAGGACCCGCTGCCAGCGCGGCATGGCGTCGTCGCTGCCCGGCTCGATGCGGAAGACGGACAGGAAGTACACGGCCTGCTCGGGATCGACGATCAGCTCGGGGCAGTGCGCGGTGCAGTCCGGGGCGCAGACCGCCTCGGCCCCGGCCGCGCCGCCGACGCTGGCCGAGCCGTCCGCGCCGGCCGCGCCGCCGACGCTGGCCGCCCCACCGGCCCCGGCCCCGGCCGCCCCACCCAACCGATGCGGCGCGCCCAGCTCCTCGACCGCCGTGCGCAGCGCGGCCGGGACGTCCTGGCTGTCGTGGAAGCCGACGAGGTAGGTGACGTGCACGATCCCGTCGAAGGGGTCGCCGAGGTCGTCGACGTGGACGCGGTCATCGCGGTGCACGTGCGGGACGCCGAGATGCTTCATCGTCACGATCACGACGTGCTCGTGCAGCACCTGGTTCATCGCGACGTTGGTGCGCAGCGCGAGCGGGACGGTGGTGGGGTCGCCGTGCGGGTAGACGGCGAGGCCGGGCACGCGTCGCGCCTGCCGCGCCGGTCCGGTGACGAACTCGTGGATCGGCCCCTCCATCTCGCGGCGCCGCCCGAACATGATCCGCGAGCCGCGCTTCCAGGTGAGCATGATGCAGGTCAGTGCGGCCGCGATGACCAGCGGCAGCCAGCCGCCGGCGGGGATCTTGACGACGTTCGCGGCGAGCAGCACCAGCTCCAGACCGCCCACCACGACCGCGAGCAGCAGCACCCGCCACAGCGGCCAGCGGCGGATCTTCAGCGCGTACAGCAGGAACAGGGCGAGGACCAGGATGATCGTCGCGGTGACCGCGAGGCCGTACGCGGCGGCGAGCGCCTCGGAGCGGCGGAAGACCAGCACGAGCGCGAGCACGCCCGCGAAGAGGATCAGGTTGATCAGGCCGATGTAGATCTGTCCGCCCTGCTCGCGGTCGGTCTGCGTGACCTTCAGGCGCGGCAGCAGCGACAGCCGCGTCGCCTGCCGGGACACGGAGAACGCCCCGGAGATCACGGCCTGGGAGGCGATCACGGTGGCCGCGGCGGCGAGGCCCACGAGCGGCAGGCGCAGCGCCTCCGGCACCAGCGAGAAGAAGGGGTTCACGATCGCGGTCGGGTCGGCGAGGATCAGCGCGCCCTGCCCGAAGTAGTTGATGACCAGCGCGGGGAGCACGAGCGCGGCCCAGGCGACGAGGATCGGCCGACGTCCGAAGTGCCCCATGTCCGCGTACAGCGCCTCCGCGCCGGTGATGGTGAGGACCACGGCGCCGAGGGCGATGAAGGCGACCACCGGGCGGTCGACGACGAAGGCGAGCGCGTAGTGCGGGGAGATCGCGCGGAGGACCGACGGGTTCGCGACGATCTGCGGCAGACCCATCGCGATCAGCACCACGAACCAGGTCACCATGATCGGCCCGAAGGTGCCGCCGATGCGGCCGGTGCCCCAGCGCTGCACGGCGAACAGGCAGGTCAGCACCACGACCGCGCCGGGGATGATCACCGCGTTGGAGACGGAGCCGGTGGTCTCGATGCCCTCGAAGGCGGAGAGCACGGAGATCGCCGGGGTGATCACGGAGTCGCCGTAGAACAGCGCCGCGCCGACCACGCCGAGGACCAGCGCGACCTTCAGCTCCCGGCCCGAGCCGCGGCCCGTCAGCTTGCGGCCGATCAGCGCGGTGAGCGCGAGGATCCCGCCCTCGCCCTGGTTGTCGGCCTTCATGATCAGGCCCAGGTAGGTGACGGTGACGATGAGGATCAGGCACCACAGCACCATCGACACGACGCCCAGCACGTCCGCCTCGGTGGGGGCGACCGCGTTGTGGTGGGTCGAGAAGACGGTCTGCAACGCGTACAGCGGGCTCGTGCCGATGTCGCCGAAGACGACACCCAGCGCGCCCAGGACCAGCAGCGGCAGCGGCTTCGGCCGACGCTCGGTGCCCGAGTGGTCGAGGTTGCGGTGCGGGTGGTCGTGGTCGGGCGGGGGCGCGACGGAGGGTTCGGCGGGGTCGGACGAGTCGTCCGCGGTGGCCGACGGGTCGGCGGTGGGTTCTCCGCGGAGGGAGTCGCCCGAGGTGTGCTCTGACACGAGCGGCAATCCTGCCACCACCGCGGCCCGGCGCAAGCCCCTGGGCCCCGCACGGGCTGTCTTGTGCGTCACCAGTGCCGGCCGGGGCGTGGAGCGGAGGGAGCGGTCCGCGGCGCGGCACCGAGGATCCACCGCGCGTCTACGATGACCAGCATGATCACCACCGCCGTCGTCCTGGCCCGCGGTCTCGGCTCGCGCATGCGCGCCGCCGGCGCGTCGGCCGATGCCGCCCTCACCGACGAGCAGGCGGCCGCCGCAGCGTCCGGGCACAAGGCGCTCATGCCGATCGGCGCGCACCGCCTGATCGACTACTCCCTCAGCGCGCTCGCCGACGCGGGCATCACCCGAGCGATCCTCGTCGTCGCCCCGGAGCACGAGGACTTCACCCGGCACCTGCAGCGCGTCGCGCCGCAGCGCCTGCGGGTCGAGCTCGCCGTCCAGGCGGAGCCGCGGGGCACGGCCGACGCGGTCGCCGCGGCGCGCGAGGCCGTCGGCGGGGAGCCGTTCGTGATGGTCAATGGCGACAACCTGTATCCGACGGGCGGCGTCGGCGCGCTGCTGCAGGCCGAGGGGAACGCCCTGCTGGGCTTCGACCGGGCCGCGCTCGTCGCCGAGTCGAACATCCCTGAGGACCGCATCGCCGCCTTCGCCCTGCTCGAGGAGACGGGCGGCCGCCTCGAGGCGATCGTCGAGAAGCCCGACGCGGCGACCGTCGAGGCCGCGGGCGAGCACGCCCTCGTCTCCATGAACGCCTTCGCCTTGACCGAGGAGATCTTCGCGGCATGCGCGCGGATCGCGCCGTCGGCCCGCGGTGAGCTGGAGATCGTCGACGCGGTTCGCGAGCTCGCGCACGTGCAGGTCATCCCGTTCGCGGGCGGGGTGCTGGACCTCTCGCGTCGCGACGACATCGATGAGGTGGCGCGCCGTCTGTCCGGCGTCGAGGTCGCGCTGTGAGCTCTGCCGACGTCACCTGGCAGATGCCCGGCCGGCTCGAGGTGCTCGGCAAGCACACCGACTACGGGGGCGGCCGGGTGCTGGTCTGCGCCGTCGACCGCGGCGTCACGGTGCGCGCCGCCGTGATCGCGGGGGCCGACGGGACGATCGAGGCCACGACCGACGTCGTCGACGGCTCGCTCCGCCTGCGGGCGGGGGAGGAGGCGGGCCTGCCCGCGGGGCATTGGGGTCGGTACCTGCAGACGGTCCTGGACCGTCTGACCGCGAACTTCGGCGCGCTGCCCGCGGCCCGGCTCGAGATCACCTCGACGCTGCCGCCGGCCTCGGGCATGTCGAGCTCCTCGGCCCTGCTGACCGGCACGGCCCTCGCCCTCGCCGACCTCGCGGGAGTGCCCTCGACCGAGGCCTGGCAGGCACAGATCCCGGACCGGGTCGCGGTCGCCGGCTACGCCGCGTCGATCGAGAACGGGAAGACCTTCGGCACGCTCGCGGGACGGACGGGGGTCGGGACCTCGGGCGGCTCGCTCGACCACACGGGCATGCTCACGAGCGAGGCGGGGATGCTCTCCCTCGCCGAGTTCGATCCGATGCGGATCCTGGACCGGGTCGCGCTGCCGGAGGAGTGGAGTTTCGTCGTCGCGGTCAGCGGGGTGCTCGCGGAGAAGACGGGCGGCGCTCAGGAGGCGTACAACCGCGGCCCCGCCCTGCTCGGCGAGCTGCTCGCGCGGTGGAACCGGCGCACGCGACGGTCCGACGCCAGCCTGCAGGCCGCACTGCGGGCGCTGCTCGGGGAGGATCTCGCGGGACCGGTCGTGGTCGACGAGGAAGCGCGTCTCGCCCCGCTGCTGCTCGTGGCGGAGCCGGGGTCGGAGCGGGAGCGGCTGGAGCAGTTCGTGCGCGAGTCGGTCGAGCTGGTGCCGGCGGCGCACCGGGCGCTGCGGAACGGTGACCTGGATGCCTTCGCCGCCGCGGTGCGCACCTCGCAGCGGTACGCCGAGACGCATCTGGGGAACCAGGTGCCGGAGACGGTCGAGCTGGTGCGCCTCGCGGAGAACCTCGGCGCGCGGGCGGCGTCCGCCTTCGGGGCGGGCTTCGGGGGGAGCGTGTGGGCTCTCGTGCCGACGACGGGGGCCGACGCCTTCGCCGCCGACTGGCTCGCCCGCTATCGCGCCTCCGGCCCCGGGCAGGCGCACGACCGCGCCACGACCCTGGTCACCCGCCCCGGCCCCGCAGGGCGGCGGGTGGAGTAGGGGCGCTGGGTGGGGCGGGGTGCCCCGCTCCGTCCGCCGAGCCCGCCCCGCCTCCCACGGCTCGGCTGCCCCGTCTCCCCGCCACCTCGCGTCGAAACCCCCGCAGACTTGGGGGAATCCGCGCCGAATACCCCCAAGTCTGTGGGGGTTCTGCCCTGGGGCGACGGTCGGAGGCGGGGTCGGGTCTGCCAGCCGGGCCGAGGATTCGGCCACCCAGGTCAGGAGTTCTGCCCCGGGGCCGGGGCCCCGCCCGCTCAGCTCACCTCGCGGCGGCGTACGCAGGCTCCACGACGTCCCGTCGCAGCGCCTCCCGGGCTGCGGCGGGAGCGAAGCCGGCGTCGAGGGCGGTGAGGGTGAGTCGCTCGAGGTCGCGAACGGTCCAGTCGCAGGCCTCGGCGACCCGGGTCAGCTCGCGGCTGGTCGAGGTGCGGGACATGAGCCGGTTGTCGCTGGAGACGGCGAGGCGGAAGCCGGCCGCGTCGAGCCGGCGCACCGGATGCTCGGCGATCGTGGAGGCGATTCCGGTCTGCAGGTTGGAGCTGGGGCACACCTCGAGGCAGATCCCGTGGGCCAGCACCCGCGCGGCGACGGCCCCGGCCCCACCAGCCTCGGCCCCTGCGTCGTCCCCGCCCAGGTCCTCCGCGATCCGCACCCCGTGCCCGATCCGCTCGGCGCCGCAGTCGAGGGCGTCGGCGATCGAGGCGGGCCCATCGCCCTCCCCGGCGTGGATCGTCACCCGCACCCCGAGCGAGCGGGCGAGCTCGAACACCTCCCGGAACCGGGAGGCGGGGTACCCGGCCTCGGGCCCGGCGAGGTCGACGCCCCACACGCCGCGGTCGCGGTGGGCATCGGCGAGCCGCACCAGGTCCTCGGTCGGCTCGAGGTGGCGGAGGTAGCAGAGCAGCTGCCCGGCGAGGATCGGCGTCCCCGCCTCCGATGCCGCGGCCATCCCCTCCTCGAGCCCGGCCTGCACCGTCTCGATCGCCTGCTCGAGGGTGAGGCCGCGCTCGAGATGCTGGTGGGGCGCCCAGCGGGTCTCGGCGTAGACGACCCCGTCGGCGGCCATGTCCTCCACGAACTCGCGGGCGATGCGGCGGAGGTCCTCGGGCCGCTGCATGAGCGCGAGGGTGCGGTCGAAGGTCGCGAGATAGCGGGGGAGGGAGCCGGAGTCCGCGGCATCGTGGAACCAGTCGGCGACCTCGGGGGCGGTCCGGGCGGGCGGCTCGAGGCCCAGCTCGACGCTCAGCGCGAGCACGGTGTCCGGGCGCAGCCCGCCGTCGAGGTGGTCGTGCAGCACGGCCGTGGGGAGGGAGCGGATCTGCGCGGGGGTGAGGCTCATCCCGGCAGGGTACGTCCCGCCGCCGCCCGCGAGCTCCCGTCCGCGAGCTCCCGTCCGTGAGATCCCGGCCCGGGAGCGCCCCGCGCGGCGCGACACTGTCGTTGCTGTCGGAATGCGCGCGAATACCGACAGCAACGACAGCGTCGACGCGGCTGACCGACGTCCATGACCGCCTCGCCCCGTCGTGCTCCGCCGCCCTGCCCCGTGTCTCGCCGCCGCCCCCGCATGAGCCGCCTCACGTCCCGGCCCGCGCAGTCCCGCATCACGTACGCTTATGTTCGTCATCAACCATCTCGCCGGGTCCACATGCCGGTCAGGGCATGCCTACGGCCGAGCCGCGCTGCGACCCGCCCCGTCGACCCTGCCCCACGCTCGGGAGGCCCTCCGTGTCATCGCACGTCGTGGACATGCTGACCATCGGCAACAGCTTCAGCACCGCGGAGATGCGGGCGATCTGGAGCGAGGAGAACCGCCTGCGTCGGCAGCTCGACGTGGAGGCCGCGCTCGCCGTCGCCGAGGGGGAGCTGGGCGTGATTCCGGCCGAGGCCGCCGCCGCGATCGATGCCGCCGCGGCCGGGGACTTCGACCTCGGAGCGATCGCCGCCGAGGGCGCGAAGGCGATGCATTCCCTGAACGCCACCGTTTCCGCGCTGCAGGCCGCCGCGGGCGAGCACGGTGAGTGGGTCCACTTCGGCGTGACCACGCAGGACATCGTCGACACCGGCGCGGTGCTGCAGATCCGCGAGGCCGCCGCGGTGCTGCGCCGCGACCTGGTCGCCGTGGGCCAGGCCCTGCGCGCGCTGACGATCGCGCACCGGGACACCCCGATGGCGGCCCGCACCCACTACGTGCAGGCCCTGCCCACCACCTTCGGCTTCAAGACCGCGATCTGGCTCGACGAGGTGCTGCGTCACGTGGACCGCCTCGAGGTCGCGACCGGTCACGTGCTCACCGGCAACATCTCCGGGGCGGTCGGCACCTACGCGAGCTTCGACGGCCGCGGCCGGGAGATCGAGCGCGCCACCCTCGCCCACCTGGGCCTCGCCGCGCCGCGGATCTCCTGGCAGGCGGCCCGCGATCGGATGGGCGAGTACTCGAGCGTGCTCGCGCTGATCTCGACCACCCTCGGCAAGATCGCGACCGAGCTGTCCTCCCTCATGCACAGCGAGATCGGCGAGGTGGAGGAGCCGTTCACGGCCGGGAAGATCGGCTCGACCACGATGCCGCACAAGCGCAATCCGGCGCTGCTCGAGGGCGCGGCGGCGCTGACCGCCCCGATCAAGCACGCCCACGCCCTGATCCTCGACGGTGCCGCGACCGTGCACGAGCGCGACGCGATCTCGTGGCGCGCGGAGTGGATCGCGCTGCCGGAGATCCACCTCTACCTCGCCTCGCAGCTGCGCACCCTGGGCACGATCCTCGGCGGGCTGGTGGTCCACGAGGACGCCATGCGCCGCAACCTCGAGCTGCAGGGCGGGCTGATCCTCTCCGAGAAGGCGATGTTCGAGATCGGCCGCGAGCTCGGCAAGCAGACCGCGCACCACGTGGTCTACGCGGCCTCGATGACGGCGGTCGAGGAGGGCCGGCACCTCGCCGACGTCCTCGCCGAGGACGAGCGGGTCTCCGCCCACTTCGATCCGGCGACGATCCGCTCCTGGCTCGAGGCGACCGCCTATCTCGGGGAGACCGCCGACGCGATCGACGCCGTGCTCGCTGCGGCGGACGACGTCCTGCCCGCCCCGGAGAGCGCATGACCGCGCCCGCCGGTTCCAGCCCGACCCTGGTGCTGCTCGACGAGTCCCATCTCGTCGAGTACCGCGAGCTGCTCCACGCCGCCTATGCGGAGCCGGAGCGGCTGGGCGTCCACTTCGCCGCCGCGACCGCGGACGACGCGCAGATCGCCCGCCACCTGCGGGAGAACCTCGCCTACGGGCTCACGGTCGACGCCATCACGGTCGACGCCAACGGCGCAGGCGCCGCTTCCGCCGGTGCCACCCCCGCCGCTACGCTCGTCGGCTCCATCTCCCTGCGCCTGCCGTGGGGCCCGAACCCGGGGCACCTGGGCCTGCCGCACATCGGCTGGCTCGCGGCGCATCCGACCCTCGCCCCGAAGGGCACCGGGGCGCTGCTGATCCAGGCCCTCATCGACCAGGTGCTGATCCCGCAGCTGCACGCCCCCGCCGTCTCCCTCGGAACGGCCGCCGACCATCCGTGGCTGGGCGCCTACTATCAGCGCCTCGGCTTCGAGCCCGTCGGCAGCGCGGACCTCGGCCTCGGCCACCTCACGAACTTCTATCTCCGTCCCCTCGATCCCCCCGCCTATGCCGGCTGGCGTACCCGCCACGCCGACCTCCTGGAAGGACTCACCTCATGAAGCGTCGCACCTTCGCCCTCTCCGCCCTGTCGGTCCTGGCCCTCCCGCCGGTCCTCGCCGCCTGCTCCGGCGGCGACGACAGCGGCGCGATCCGCGCCGGCTCCACGGGCCAGTCCTTCCCGAACTCTTACCAGGAGGACGGCACCCTGATCGGCTTCGACGTGGAGCTCATCGAGACCATCGCCGAGGCCCTGGGCCGCTCCGTCACCTGGACCAACGCGGACTTCTCGGGCCTGATGGGCCAGCTCGAGGCGCGCAAGCTCGAGACCGTCGCGAACAACGTCGCGGTCACCGAGGAGCGCTCGGCCCAGTACGACTTCACCGAGCCCTACGCGTACATGGGCGCCGTCGTGGCGGCGCTCGGCTCGAACACCGAGCTGAACGAGCTCGCGGACATCGCCGGCCACACCATCGCGGGCGTGCTCGGCTCGAACAACACCACCCACCTGGAGACCTGGGCGGCGGAGAACGGCGTGGACGTCGAGATCCGCACCTACGAGACCCGCGACGGCGCGATGCAGGACCTGCTCGCGGGGCGCGTCGACGGCTACATTCAGTCCTCCGGCATCTTCTACGCGGAGATGCAGAAGTCCGGCGCGGACCTGAAGTTCGTGGGCGAGCCGATCGCCTGGGAGTCCGTCGCCTTCCCGTTCGAGAAGGGCTCGGAGCTCGTCGCCCAGTTCAACGAGCAGATCACGGCGCTGCGCGAGGCCGGCACGCTCCTGGAGCTGTCGGAGAAGTACTACGGCGACGACGTGGTGACCGAGCCCGAGGGCTACACCGGAGGCTGATCCATGGGTATCGATCTCGATCCGGGGTACATGCTGGAGGTCCTGCCCCAGCTGCTCAAGCTCCTGCCGGTCACGCTGCTGATCGCGGTGGTCTCGATGGCCTTCGCGATCCTCATCGGCCTGCTCGTGGCGATGATCCGGTTCCTGCGGGTGCCGGTGCTGGACCCGCTCGCCCAGGTGTACGTGTCGTTCTTCCGCGGCATCCCCACCCTGGTGCAGCTGTTCCTCATCTACTACGGCCTGCCGCAGCTGATCCCCGCCATGTCCACGATGGACGCGCTGACCGCCGCGATCATCGGCTTCTCCCTCAAGGAGTCGAGCTATCTCGCGGAGATCTTCCGGGCGGCGCTGACCAGCGTGGACCGCGGCCAGCTGGAGGCGGGTCTCGCGACCGGCATGTCCTCCCCGCAGGTGTACCGGCGCTACATCATCCCGCAGGCGGCGTTCAACGCCCTGCCGGCGACGGGCAACATCTTCATCTCCCTGCTCAAGGAGACGTCGGTGGCCTTCACCCTGGGGCTCACGGAGCTGTTCGCGGAGGCGAAGATCATCGCCTCGGCCAGCTTCCGGTTCTTCGAAACCTTCCTGGTGGTGGGCCTGGTGTACTGGCTGCTGGTGGTGGGCTACTCCTTCCTGCAGGGCCGACTCGAGAAGCGGCTCAGCCGCGCGTACGTGAGGTGAGCGCAGCATGATCGACGTGACCGGCCTGTCGAAGACCTTCCGCGGGAGGTCTGGGGACAACACCGTCCTGGACGGTGTGGACCTGCACGTGGGCCGCGGCGAGGTGGTGGCGATTATCGGGCCGTCCGGCTCGGGCAAGTCCACCCTGCTGCGCTGCCTGAACCTGCTCGAGTCCCCGGACTCCGGCACCATCGAGATCGATGGCGCGAGCGTCACCGCCCCGCGGATCCCTCGGGAGCAGGTGCGGGCGCTGCGCTCGAAGACCGCGATGGTGTTCCAGAGCTACCACCTGTTCCGCAACCGCACCGCGCTGCAGAACGTCATGGACCCCCTCACCGCGAAGGGCGTGGCGACGGCCGACGCCGAGCGGGAGGCCCGCGAGCTGCTCGAGCGCGTGGGCATCGTCGGCGCCACGCAGACCCAGTTCCCGGTGACCCTCTCCGGCGGTCAGCAGCAGCGGGTCTCGATCGCGCGGGCGCTCGCCGTGCATCCGGCGGCGATCCTGCTGGACGAGCCGACCAGCGCCCTGGACCCCGAGCTCGTCGGCGAGGTGCTCGCGGTGATCCGCGACCTCGCCGACCGCGAGATCACCCTGGTCATCGTCACGCACGAGATGGCTTTCGCGGCCGACGTCGCGGATCGGGTGGTGTTCATCGACGAGGGTCGGATCGTCGAGGAGGGCCCGGCCCGCCAGGTGATCCGCGAGCCGCGCGAGGAGCGCACGCGCCGGTTCCTGCGCGAGCACGCCACGGGTGGGGTGTCGCGGCCGACGGGGTCCGACGAGTCGGGGTTCGACGGGAGGGGCTCCGGTCCGCAGGGCGCCTCGCCGCTCGACCCGCAGGGTCTGCCGGGCTGATGACAGGCGCCCTCGCCCGCGCGGTCGCCGCCGCCGATCCGTTCGGCGACGGCGATCGCGCGAGCGCGGCGGGCGACGGCGGTGCGAGCGCGGGTGCGCTGCGGGAGGCGGCTGCGGAGGCGTTCAGCGACGTCTTCGCCGCGTCCCTCGCCGTCGCCCAGGACCCTTCCGCCCTCGCGGACCGCGACCGGCTGCTCGCCTGGGCCCGCGACCAGGGCACACCGGCCGTGCCCCGCCCCGTGATCGGTGCCGGGGATCCGACCGACCCCGCGACGCCGGGGCTGACCGCGGCGCACGCGGCGCTGGTCGGCGGCTTCCAGGCGCATCTGCTGGATCTTGACGACACTCACGAGGACGTCCGCGGCCACCCCTCCGCGGTGCTGGTCCCCACCCTCCTCGCCCTCGCCGCGGACGACCGCCAGCTCGACGAGCTGTACGCCGCCTACGTGGTCGGCCTCGAGGTGATGGCGCGGCTCGGCCGCACCCTCGGCCCCGCGCACTACGCCGCCGGCTGGCATCCCACGGGCACGGCCGGGGCGGTGGCCGCCGCGGCCGCGGGCGCGCACCTGCTCCGCCTGGACGCCGAGCAGACCGCGACCGCCCTCTCGATCGCGGCCTCGCGCTCCGGTGGGGTGCGGGCCCAGTTCGGCACCCCCGGCAAGCCGCTGCACGCGGGCCTCGCCGCGCAGGCCGGCGTCGAGGCGGTGGAGTGGGCCCGGACCGGTCTGCACACGGCCGACGCCGCCGTCACCGGCCCCTCCGGCCTGCTCGCCGCCTTCGGGGTGGGGGAGGAGGAGCGGGCGGCGCTCACCGCCGGGTTCGGGGAGACCTGGGCGATCCTCTCCCCGGGGATCTGGCAGAAGCGGTTCCCGTTCTGCTCGGCCGCCATGTCCATGGCGGATGCCGCCGCCCAGCTCGCCCCCGCCATCGACCCGTCGGCCATTCGCGAGGTCGTGGTGCGGGTCCGCCAGGGGGCCGATGCCGCCCTGGTCCACACCGCCCCCACCACCGGGGAGGAGGCCCGCTTCAGCGCCGAGGCGATCCTCGCCCTGATCCTGCTGGGCCGCACCCCCGACCTCGCCGAGCTGTCCCCGCGCCCCCTGAACCCGCAGGTCACAGCCCTCGCCGCCAAGGTGCGCCGCGAGCACGTCCCCGGGGAACCGCTCCCCGGCGGGCGCCGCGACTTCTGGGCCGAGGTCGAGGTGGACGCCGCACGCGGCGCCGTCCACCGCGCCTCGGTGCAGCGACCCCACGGTGCTCCCGGCACCCCGCTCTCGGCCGACGCCCGCCGCGCGAAGCTCGCCGCCGCGACCGGCGACGTCTCCCGCGCCGAGCGGATCCGTGCTCTGCTGGGAGTCACCGATGCGCCGCCCCAGACCCCCGTCGGCCGGCTCCTCGCGGAGCTGACCGCCACCCCGACCCCGACCTCGACCCCGCTGGAAGGACCCACTGCGTGACCCTCGCCGACCCCACCCCCGAGCAGCTCGCCCTCGTCGAGGACGAGGCGGTGCGCATCACTCGCGACCTGATCCGCATCGACTCCTCCAACTACGGCGGCCACGACCCGGAGACCTGGGGCCCGGGGGAGCGGGAAGCGGCGGAGTACGTCGTCGCCCAGCTCGAGGAGGTGGGCCTCCAGCCGCAGATCCTCGAGTCCGCGCCGGGCCGCGCCAACGTGGTGGTGCGCCTTCCGGGCGAGGACCGCGAGCGCGGCGGCCTGGTGCTGCACGGCCACCTCGACGTGGTGCCCGCCGCGGCGGAGGACTGGTCCGTGGATCCCTTCGCCGCGGAGGTGATCGACGGGATGCTCTACGGCCGCGGCGCCGTGGACATGAAGGACATGGACGGGATGATCCTCGCGGTCGTCCGCCACCTCGCCCGCACCGGGCAGAAGCCGCCGCGGGACCTGGTCATCGTCATGTTCGCCGACGAGGAGGCGGGCGGCACCTACGGCTCCCGCTGGATGATCGAGCACCACCCGGAGGTCTTCGAGGGCTGCACCGAGGCGATCAGCGAGGTGGGCGGCTACTCGATCACCCTGCCGCGGAAGGACACGGGCGAGGACGTCCGCGCCTACCTGCTGCAGACGGCCGAGAAGGGCTACGCCTGGCTCAAGCTGCGTGCGACCGGACGCGCGGGTCACGGCTCGGTCCCCAACGACGAGAACGCGATCGTGCGCCTCTCCCAGGCGGTCGCCGCGATCGACGCGCACGAGTTCCCGCGCGAGTACGTGGCGAGCGTCCGCACCCTCTTCGACCGGGTCTCCGAGATCACCGGCACGCCGTGGCAGGAGGACGACGCGGAGTCGTTCCTGCCGCTGCTCGGCGGGGCGCGCCAGTTCGTGGCCGGCACCCTCGCCGACTCCGCGAACGTCACCACCTTCCACGCCGGGTACAAGGGCAACGTCATCCCGCAGGTCGCGGAGGCGGAGCTCGACTGCCGCTTCCTCCCCGGCCACCAGGACGACCTGCTGCAGCTCATCGACGAGCTCTCCGGTGAGCATGTCGAGGTGATCATCGACAAGATCGGGGTGTCGCTGGACGCCCCGCACGAGACCGCGTTCGTCGAGGCGATGCACCGCTCGATCCTCGCCGAGGACCCGGGCGCCGAGCTGATCCCCTACTGCCTCAGTGCCGGCACCGACAACAAGCAGCTCTCCCAGATCGGGATCGACGGCTACGGCTTCGCCCCGCTCCAGCTGCCCGCTGATCTCGACTTCGCCCCCCTCTTCCACGGCATCGACGAGCGCGTCCCGGTGGACGCCATCCGCTTCGGCGCCCGGGTGCTGCTGCGGCTGGTCGGGGACTGCTGAGGAGCGGAGGATCGGCGGCCGACGGGGCCGAGTGAAGGCGGCCGGCGGTCACTGTGCGTCCGGCCGCCACGGCGCGGCCGACGGGGAGCGCGCGGCGTCGGAGAGATCCGCACCGCGGCCCGGTCAGACGATGGTGAGCACCGTGGTCGGGGACGCCGGGCGGGTCAGGGACGGTAGGGCCGGGGCGATGAAGAAGTCGATCTCGGTGCGGAGGACGTCATGCCCGAGGGCCTTCTCGACGTCGGGGACGATGCGCTCCATGACCGCGTCGACCGTCTTCGCGAAATCGGCGCTCGCGCGGATCCCCACGCGCGCCTCGAGGGCGGGGGCCTGCGGCGTGCCGTGGATCGAGAACTGCGCCGAGGCGATAGCGGGCAGCGCCCGGGCGCGCCGAGCGGCGCGCGATCCCGCCCGGGCCGCCATCTTCTCCCAGACGGGATCCGTCGCCTCCTCCGCCGTCTCCACGGGGCCAGCGGGCTGCTCGTCGGCGGAGCCGGGCACCTCGGTGATCGCACCGATCCGTCGCGAGGCGGGAGGTGCGGCGTCTGTGATCGCGCTCATGGGGCCTCTTCAGGTCGGCGGGCTCGACGACCCGGCACTCATTTGGTAATCTAACTATTAGAGAGGCTAACGAATCTGGGTGTTGGTGTCAACGGGTGCGAGCGGAGAGTGATCCGGGATGGTGGAGCAGACCTCGCGGGCGACGAGCCCCGGCGGCTACTGGTACGGCGCCGGGAGGCCCGGTACGGACAGCGCAGCCGAGCTGCTGCATGAGCTGCGCCGGTATCAGGAGTCGAACTCCCGCATGCGCTCGCAACTCCGGGACGACATGGGCATGGGAGAGAAGGATCTGCTCGCGCTGCGGCTGCTGCTCGCGGCCGACGCCGACGGCGGCCGGATCCGCCAGCGGGACCTCGCCGAGCGGCTCTCGATCTCGGGGGCGTCGGTCAGCGCGCTGGTGGATCGGCTGGTGCGGGATGGGTACGTCGAGCGCACGCCCCATCCGACGGACCGACGATCCACGACCGTTGTCCCCACGGCGCTGGCGCACCGCCGCGTGCAGCAGCGGCTGCGCGCGATGCACGCGCGCATGATGGCCGTCGCGGAGGACATGACCGCCCAGGAACGGGCCGTCGTCATCGACTTCCTGCGCCGCCTCCACCATTCCCTGGACGAGCTGGGGGCCTCCGGTGATGCTGATGAGCAGTAGGCGCCCGGTGTCCAGGGCGACGGATCCGTGCTGCTCCGTGGTGGTCCCCGTGAAGGACGATGCGCGGCATCTGCGGCACCTGCTCGCCGATCTCGCCGCGCAGACCCATCCTCCCGCCGAGGTCATCGTGGTGGACAACGGGTCGCGCGACGACAGCGCGGAGGTCGCCCGACGGGCGGGCTGCCGCCTGGTCGTCGAGCCAGCGCCGGGGATCCCGGCCGCGGCGGCCGCGGGCTACGACGCCGCCCGCGGGGACCTGATCCTGCGCTGCGACGCCGACAGCCGGCTCCCGCGGGGATGGGTCGCGGCCCATCAGCAGGCCCACCGCGCTGGCGGACGCTCCGTCGCGCTCGTCACCGGTCCGGCGACCTTCCTGCTGCCGCGCCCCTGGGGAGCGGTCGCCGCGATCGCCTATCTCGGGGCGTACATGCTGTGCACGGGAGCGGCCCTCGGCCACCTCCCCGCCTTCGGCACAACCATGTCGATGCGCCGGGACTGGTGGGAGCGGGTGCGGGACGAGGTGTCCCTGGACGCGGGGGTCCACGACGACATGGACCTCTCCTTCCGCGTCGCGCCCGAGGAGGACGTGCTGCTGGCGTGGCGGACGCGCGTGGGGATGTCCCCGCGGGCACTGCTCCCCGGCCGCCTCGCGACGCTGCGCGGCAGACGCGCGGTGAGCACGCTCCGACGGAACTGGGCCCGGCAGCGGCCGTGGGAGCGATGGGCCGAGCGCCTCCACCTCGGCCGCGCCGCCCACGGCGCCGAGGCGCAGCGAGCGATCGACGGGCGGGCCGTGATCGCCGGACGGACCTCGCCCCTCGAGCAGGCGGCGGACACCCGATGAGCGCCGAGCTGCGCGACGCGGCGAGGACCGGGGCGACGCCGGGTGCGAGGGCCGACGCGCGCCGGCCGCGGGTCCGTGCGCTCGCCCTGTTGCCGGTGCGTTGGTCGGGTCTCGCCCTCGCCGCCGTCTTCGCGGGGCTCGGGATGTGGGTGGAGTGCGCGGTCTCGATGCTGGTCGCCCTGGCCCAGGTGGTCGCCTGGCGCTCCTCCTTGCCCCTGGCGTGGGAGATCGGCAGCTCCGCGGTCTGCCTGTCCGCCGCAGTGAGCTCGTTCCTGCTCCTGTTCGAGCGGATCCCCTGGTGGGACGTCCCCACGCATCTCGCGGCGAACGGCCTGATCGCGGTGCTGATCGCGCGGGTGCTGCGCCCCGCGGGACCCTCCGTCGCGGCGATCGTGCGGTGCGGGGTCGCGGCGGCCGTGGTGTGGGAGGGGATGGAGCTGGCGGGCTCGAGGTGGGTTGACTCCGCGATCTACACGGCGCCCGCGGACACGGCCCTCGACATCGCGGCGGGGGTCACCGGCTCCGTCCTCGCGGCGTTTCTCTGGCGACGCAGTCGATCGACGCCACCGGCGTGACGCGATCCCGCGCCGGGCGGCGACTGAAGAGAGGTGGCCGAAGGGACGATGCGGCAGACGCGCACGCGCAAGCGTGACTCGGCCGATTGCCACTGTGACTCCGACCACCGACTCAAGTCAGTGGGACTGCGTCGGAAGGGTGTCGCACCGCCAACCGTTGGTCGGTGAGGGCGGGCCAAACTGTCAGGGGACCGTGTCCAGACCTTGGCGGAGGCGCGCGCTGACGCCAGTCAGATGCTCTGCAGTCCTCCGCCGGAAAATGCGGGCGTCCCTCGCCCGAAAGTCGTTGCGTGGTGCGCTGTTCCGGGTCGCAATGACTGCCCGGTGCTCTTGAACCGTCGCGGCGATGAGGAACCGTGTCTCCGCGACCAGTACGTCGAGCCAGAAGACGGCTTGGCCATCGCGGCGATCGAGAGGGACAGACACTGTTTACCTCAGTTCCCGAGCCCGGCGAGCAGGAGTGCGGAGAGGGTGATGCCGTCGGCGATCTCGCCGTCGCGGATCAGCGCGTGGATCTCCGGGTCGCTGCACCAGCGGTGGGCCTCAACCTCGCCGTCGCCGCCGGCTAGTCCTCCAGCTCGACCACGTGCACGGCGGCGCGGAGCAGCCCCGACAGCTCCCGGCCGACGACCACCCGCAGCACGCGCACCAGCAGCGGCTCCCGCTCCCCATCCCTGGCGCGACGAAAGGCGGCGACCGCGCCGGCGATGGGCCCGGCTTCTCGCGGTTGCTCCTCGCCGCCGCGCTGGGTGTCGGAGTCCTACCGGTGACGAGGGACGTCGATGAGGCCTGCGCATCGCGGCTGGTGAACGGGCGATGACTCCACAGCAAAATGATCATGTGTGAACGGTGGGGGCTACCCGGAACGAACGACGCCCACCTGCGGAAACGCGGGGCGGGCCTCCGTGTGCGTTGCCCCTGCTGGCATACTGCACCTATGCGCGGAATCATCTTGGCGGGCGGCACCGGCTCGCGACTGCACCCCCTGACCATCGGCGTCTCGAAGCAGCTCATGCCGGTCTACGACAAGCCGATGATCTACTACCCGCTGAGCACGCTGATGCTGGCCGGGATCCGCGACATCCTGATCATCACGACCCCGCATGATCAGAAAGCGTTCCAGCGTGTCCTCGGAGACGGCTCCCGCTTCGGGGTGCGTCTCGACTACGTGGCCCAGCCGTCCCCGGATGGACTGGCGCAGGCCTTCATCCTCGGTGAGGGCTTCCTGGACGGAGATCGTGCGGCGCTGGTGCTCGGGGACAACCTCTTCTACGGCGAGTCGATGGGCTCGCATCTCCGTCGCTATTCGGAGGTCGACGGGGCGGCGGTCTTCGGATACTGGGTGAACGATCCGCGGTCCTACGGCGTGGTCGAGATGGGGGAGAACGGACGAGCGATCTCCCTCGAGGAGAAGCCGGAGGAGCCCCGCTCCAACCTGGCCGTCCCCGGCCTCTACTTCTACGACGCGACCGTGGTGGACCGCGCGAAGGCCCTCAAGCCCTCTCCGCGCGGCGAGCTCGAGATCACCGACCTGAACCGCACCTACCTCCAGGACGGCACCCTGCAGGTCGAGGTCCTCACCCGCGGCACGGCGTGGCTCGACACCGGAACCTTCGACGACCTCGCAGCGGCCGGCGAGTTCATCCGCACCGTGCAGCACCGTCAGGGCCTGTCGATCGGCGCGCCGGAGGAGGTCGCCTGGCGCATGGGCTTCCTCAGCGACGACGAGCTGCGCGAGCGTGCTGAGCCTCTGGTGAAGTCGGGCTACGGCAGGTATCTGATCGACACTCTTGAACGTGAGCTCGCCCAGCGCCCCGTGCATTCCCCCGAGTGACCCTCACCCCCAGCCTCAGGAGAATCTCTCATGACGTCCCCCCACCTCCTCGTCACCGGCGGCGCCGGTTTCATCGGCAGCAACTTCGTCCACCACGTCCTCGCGCACACCGATGCCCGCGTCACCGTGCTCGACAAGCTCACCTACGCCGGCTCTTCGGCCTCCCTCGCCGGACTCCCCGAGGATCGGGTGCGGCTGGTCGAGGGCGACATTGCTGACGTGGCGCTCGTCGACGAGCTGGTCGCCCCGCTGACCGGAGAGGGTGACGCGATCGTGCACTACGCCGCCGAGTCCCACAACGACAACTCGCTGAACGACCCGAGCCCCTTCCTGCAGACGAACCTGCTCGGCACGTACACGCTGCTCGAGGCCGCACGGAAGCACGGCACGCGCCTGCACCACATCTCGACCGACGAAGTCTACGGGGACCTCGAGCTCGACGATCCCGAGCGGTTCACCGAGCACACCCCCTACAACCCCTCGAGCCCGTACTCCTCGACGAAGGCCGGCAGCGACCTGCTGGTCCGGGCCTGGGTGCGGTCCTTCGATGTGCGGGCGACGATCTCGAACTGCTCGAACAACTACGGCCCCCGCCAGCACGTGGAGAAGTTCATCCCCCGCCAGATCACGAACCTGCTCGACGGGATCCGCCCCCGCCTCTACGGCAAGGGTGAGAACGTGCGCGACTGGATCCACGCAGACGACCACTCGAGCGCCGTGCTCACCATCCTGGAGAAGGGCCGCCTCGGGGAGACGTACCTGATCGGCGCCGACGGCGAGAAGTCGAACAAGGAGGTCGTCGAGCTGATCCTGCAGCAGATGGGCCGGGAGTCCGACGACTACGACCACGTCACCGACCGTCCCGGCCACGACCTGCGCTACGCGATCGACTCCACGAAGCTGCGCGAGGAGCTCGGCTGGACCCCGGCCTACCGGGACTTTGAGGCCGGGCTCGCCGCGACCATCGACTGGTACCGCGCGAACGAGGAGTGGTGGCGGGGCCAGAAGGCCGAGACCGAGGCGAAGTACGCGAAGGCGGGACAGTGACGATGGCGGAGCTCGCAGTGCATGAGACCCCGATCCCCGGGCTGCTCGTTCTCGACCTGCCCGTCCATGGCGACGCCCGGGGCTGGTTCAAGGAGAACTGGCAGCGGGAGAAGATGCTCGCCGTGGGCCTGCCGGACTTCCAGCCGGTGCAGAACAACATCTCCTTCAACCAGGCCGTGGGCGTGACGCGCGGGCTGCATGCCGAGCCCTGGGACAAGTACATCTCCGTCGCCACGGGCAAGGTCTTCGGCGCCTGGGTGGACCTGCGCGAGGGCGAGAGCTTCGGCACCGCCTACTGGCATGAGATCACCCCGGAGACGGCGATTTTCGTGCCCCGCGGTGTCGCGAATGCTTTCCAGACCCTCCAGGCGCCGGCCGCGTACACGTACCTCGTCAACGACCACTGGTCCGCCGCCGCACAAGCCCAGTACACCTTCCTGAACCTCGCCGACGAGACGGTCGCGATCCCGTGGCCGATCCCGCTCGAGCAGGCCGAGCTCTCTGCGAAGGACCTCGCCCACCCGAGACTGGCGGAAGTCACCCCGGTGCCGCCCCGTCGCACCCTGGTGGTCGGCGCGAACGGGCAGCTCGGCAGAGCACTCGCGAAGCGCTGGGCCGACCGGCCTGACGTGGACTTCGTGGGCAGGGACCGCCTCGACATCGCGAGCGCCGAGTCCGTCGGAGACTTCGATTTCGCCCCGTACGGCGTGATCGTCAACGCCGCGGCCTACACCGCCGTGGACCTCGCCGAGACACCCCAGGGTCGACGCGACGCGTGGGCTACGAACGTGGACGGCGTGGCAAGACTGGTCGAGGCAGCGAGAGCGCAGCGCGCAACAATGGTCCACGTCTCGAGCGACTACGTGTTCGACGGAACTATCGAGGTCCACACCGAGGATGAGCCCCTGAGCCCGCTGGGGGTCTATGGGCAGACCAAGGCCGCCGGCGATCGGCTGGCCCAGATCCTCCCGGATCACTACATCGTGCGCACCAGCTGGGTCATTGGAGAGGGGAAGAACTTCGTCTCCACGATGAAGAACCTTGCCGAGAGGGGTATCGACCCGAGCGTGGTAGATGACCAGATCGGTCGCTTGACATTCACGGACGACCTCGCCGCTGGCATCGAGCACCTGCTCGCCGTGCGCCCCGCGGCCGGGGTGTACAACCTAAGCGCCGCCGGCGAGCCGCTCTCCTGGGCGGGGATCGCGAAGCAGGTCTTCGCGCTCGCCGGCCACGACTCTGAGCGGGTAACCCCCGTCGCGACCGCGGACTACTACGCGGTCCAGGGCAGGGCGGAGGGGGACGGGACGATCGCGCCGCGGCCGCGGGGGTCAGCGCTGGATCTCGCTAGACTCGAGGCCACCGGTTTCGCTGTGCGGGACCAGCTCGTGGCGCTCGAGGCGTATCTGCGGGATTGAGTGGCGATGAGGCGATGAACGGGGTCCCAGGGCCCCTCCGCATCGTGCGGAACTCACGACTCCTCGCAGAATCGGCGGTTCAGCATCTGCTGGACGACCCGGAGCTGCTGCTCATCCAGAAATCAATCCTGAATAGATAGTCTGTATAGAATTCGTTCGGCAATAGCGGCTCCGCGTCGAGGGTCGTACCGCACAATGGTAGGTCACGCAAGCAAAGAAGAGGTGTATTGTGAACAATCGCAATCCTGATGTAATCCTCCTGTCATCACCCACTTCAGTGGATGATGCCCCGTACTTGAGTGGCAAGGAGCTGAATCGGACTGTTGGCCACAACTCCGGCAATCTCGCATTCATCTATGCAATTGATAAGCAATTGGGCTCAAGTCTGCCTCGTATGTATCGTCACGATGACCCAGATGCAATCAATAGCACTCCATATTCAACTGCAGTTATTCCATGCGCGAACCACCTTGGCATCCATCAGGATCTTGGCGGTGAAGCTGAGAACTTCTCAAAGATCGAGAAGCGAATGGTTTCGATCGGCCTCGGCGCGCAAGCTGACGCCAACATGAAGGACTTGCCGGACCTGCCCGCAGGCTCGGTTCGATGGCTAAAGGAGCTTTCCGAACGCTCAAACGGCGACGCGCCAAACATTAGTGTCCGAGGTGAATATACGCTCCGTCTTCTCGAAAAGTACGGAGTTGCCAACAAGGCAGTGGTGCTGGGGTGCCCCTCCCTTCACATTAATCCAGACAGAAAACTTGGCGAGAAGATTGCCGAGGCGGCAGAGCGCCCCGTTCGGCGAGTGGCTGTCCCCTCGGGCCACTATCGTTGGCGACATCTTTGGAGTTTGGAGCATTCGTTGATCGCTCTAGTCGAGCAGACTCATGGCTCATACATCATTCAGAGCCCGGAAGAGATGTTTCAAGGATATCGCGGAGAGTGGGATGAAATTGCTCCGGAATCCAAGCAACTTATGGCAGAGGCGATCGGTAGATCCCCTGAAGACGAAGCAAGCGTGAGAGCGTGGTACCGAGCATATTCCTCGGCGATCTTTAATGTCCCCGCATGGATGAATTATATGCGAGATTTCGATTTTGTGATCGGTCCGCGAATCCACGGAGTTATGCTTGCCCTTCAGGCAGGTGTCCCGGCCATTTGCATTGCACACGATTCGCGCACTCTGGAGTTGTGCCAGACGATGAGGGTCCCCTATGTCCGTCCGGGCGATTTGTCTGAAGGTGTTACCTTGGGTAACCTCCGAAGGCTCTTTGATTTCGACCCTAGCGCTTTCGATGAGAGAAGGAAGGAACTCCGAGAAGGGTATTCGAGGTTCCTCGAGGGTAATAATCTCAACTTCGAGCTCTAGAGTTGTCCGAAGGGTGAGAGACCGGTGATATACGATGATCTGGATGAGGTTCTTGAGCTTGTAGTGGACCCTCGTAGGGGCGGTCCAGACTTTCGTGTGCTTGCAAAATGGGAGATGCGCCATGAAGTCCGGAACGATGCGCGTTTCTGGGATGACCCGTTTGATGTCGGCTTCAAGCGTCCGCGACCTATTGAATCTGTGCCAATGGAGGGCTTCTATATCACCCTAGGTGAAAACTGGAAGACTGACGGGCATAGAATTCTTTTGAACTCGCAGGATGGCATGTTTCTGCTTGACAAAGTATTCTCCGACAACGCCCTTCGGTGGGCCAATTTTATCAAGACCGACAGAGACACTTCTCTTTATGCTGGGCCTGGGACGGTAGGCCTTAGGCGTGCCGGGGAAGCCAAGCCCGCGGTCCACATTTCTGGAACAGTCGGAGCAGCGCTCGGCACGGAACCTAGTAACTGGGGTTCATTCGTTGCAAGGATACTTCCGCGAGCGATAATGTTTAAGAAGCTTGGAATTCCAAAGCTGCTTGTTTACTGCCGTCATACCCGCCAGAAGGAGCTTTTGCATCTAGTTGGATGGGACGCGGCGGACATCATTGAGTTCGAGCCGTGGAGGAGCTATTCTGCCGATTGCTTTCATCTAATCTCCGAGTTGGCGAACGGCCTCCACCTTTCTCCATTTGCGGTTTCGGATCTGAGGGGCCTCGGCGCGAACTGTGTGGATGGCGGTACGCCGAGACGAATCTTTGTTTCCCGAAATGGAGGAATCGCATCGAAGAGTGCGAGATATTGCATCAATGGTGCCGATGTTGAAGCTGCGGTGACGAGTTTGGGGTTCGAAGTTGTAGTCCCGGATTCCCTTAGCGTAAGTAAGCAGCTTGCCCTTTTCGCGGGGGCCGAGACAATAATTGGTCCTTCTGGGGCCGGAATGTTTAATTCGGTATTTTCGGGCCCGTCGACCAAGGTCCTCGATATTGAATCTCAGTCGGACTGGATCCATGGTCACAATAATCTCTTTTCGAGCGCCGGATTGGAGTATGGATTCCAGATCGCTCGAGCTTGTCGCGATGCCGATGCGGCGCATAGGCCTTTTGAGGTGAATGTCCCGACCCTAGTAAATCGCATCCAGGAAAGCATGTAGCCGACTCGCGTTAGTGAAAGCGCCTGATAGCATGGCGATTGGTCCATTTCGTGTCCCGTTTTCACTCGCTTGGGCATTAATGTGGCTCTTCAGAGTTGAGTGTGGGGCGACGTCCAGGACGCCGGTGATGAGGAGCCTGCGGAGGCGGTAGTGCTCGAAGGTGCGGAACCCGCGGGCGATGCGGCGGCCGAGTTCGATGATCCCGTTGATGGCCTCGGCTCCGCCGATGCTCGCGCCGTCGGTGTCGAAGTAGGCCAAGATCGCGGTCTTCCAGAGGCGCAGAGTCTTCCCGAGGTCTTCCCGAGTCTGGCGATCTCTGGGATCGGGCAGGACGGCAGCTTCTCGATCAGCTGCTCGGCGAGGCGTCCGCCCTGGGCGGGGGTGGGCTGGTGGAACACGTCGCGGGCGTCTTGGGCGCACGTGTAGGCGATCTCGACCGCGACGTGATCGGGATGGCCCGCGAACGTGCTGCCCAGCCGTGTCTGCTGGCGTGGCGTGAGACGTTCCCGTCCGGCGCGGAGAACGTGAACTGGCCCGGGTTTGATGCCGCTGCTGTTTGAGTCCGAGAGGATGGGCAGCATGCCGAAGAAGATCGATCCCCAGCTGCGCGCGAGGTGCGTGCGGCTCGTCAGGGAGCACCAGCAGGAGTGCCCCACGCTGACTGCGGCGACTGCTGCGGTGGCGCGGCAAGAGGGTGTCTCGCGTGAGTCCGTGCGGCGCTGGCTCGCGCAGGCCGAGGTCGATGACGGGGCCCGACCCGACACCACGACCGAGGAATCCGCCGGAGTCAAGCGCCTGAAAGCCGAGGTCAAGCGGTTGCAGGAGGACAATGAGATCCTGCGCAGGGCCTCGATTTTCTTCGCGGGGGAGCTCGACCCCCGAAACCGCTGATCGGCGCGTTCATCGACGAGATGCGCGTCGAGGGCTATGCAGTCGGGTCGATCCTCCGCGTCTTGCGCCAGCAGGGCCTTCAGATCGCTGCACGCACCTACCGGGCCTGGAAGAAGCCGGTGGGGTTCGCTGCCCGCACCATCAGTGACGCTCTGGTCGAGGACAAGATTCGCGACCTCGCCTGGACGACCAACCCCGTCACCGGACTGGTTCAGATGACGCCGGAGGGCCTCTACGGGCGGCGGAAGTGGGCTGCCCTGCTCCGCCGCCAGGAAGGACTCGCCAGCACGTCCCGTGGGGCGGTGGACCGGGCGATGCGCACTCTCGGACTCGAGGGCGTCCGGCGCGTCAAGAAGCTCTGCACGACGATCTCCGACCTGAACGGGAAACGAGCGGGTGACCTGCTGAACAGGGACTTCACCGCCCCGGCTCCGAACCGGGTCTGGGTCACGGACTTCACCTACGACCGCACCTGGGCTGGGTTCGTCTACGTCGCGTTCGTCGTGGACGTCTTCGCTCAGCGGATCGTGGGCGGCACGCCTCAACGTCGAAGAGGGTCAACCTGGTCATTACGCCGCTGCGGATCGCGCTCTGGCAACGAGAACGCGACGGAAACCCCGTTTCACCAAAGGAAGTGATCCACCCCAGCGACGCCGGATCTCAATACACAGCGATTCGGTTGATCGAGCATCTCGCGCTCGAGGGCATCGCGCCCTCGATCGGGACCGTCGGCGACGCCTACGATAAAGCGCTCATGGAGACGGTGAACGGCCTGTTCAAGACCGAATGCATCCGCACGACCGTCTTCATTCCTGGAGCGTTCCGGACCCTCTCGGACGTCGAGTTCGCGACGGCCGGTTGGGTCGACTGGTACAACAACAGGCGCCTCCACGGGACGCTGGGGATGCTCACCCCGATAGAGTTCGAGACGCTCCACTACGAGGCCCTCACCCGAGAGCCCGAACCCGCAAAGTAGCGGCAGAGAACCTGGGCCGATTCAGGGAGCTTCTCGCTGACGTAGTCCAGCAACCGCTCGAACTGGGCATTCACGGCTGCGGCGTCGGGCTGGTCATATACGCTGTGAAGCATCGCCTTCACTGCCGGCCACATGCTCTTGGGCGGCACGGCGATGAGGTTCGCGGCGTAGTGGGTGAGGCATCGCTGCCAGGCCGCGCCGGGCAGATGCGCGGCCATCGCTTCGACCAGCCCGGCATGGGCGTTGCTGGTGACCAGGCGGACCCCGGCAAGGCCGCGGGCGACGAGGTCGGCGAAGAACCCGTTCCATGCAGCTCCGCTCTCGCTCGTCGCGACGCGCATACCGAGGACCTCGCGGTGCCCGTCGCCGTTCACGCCCGTCGCGAGCAGAACAACCGCGTTGATCACGCGTCCGCCCTCGCGGACTTTCATCGTCAGCGCGTGGGCGGAGACGAACGTGAAGGGACCGGCCTCGCCCCGGGGGGCGGTGGCGGAACTGCTCGACGTGATCGTCCAACGACTCCGCCACCCTGCTGACCTGCGACTTCGAAAGCGAGTTGATGCGGAGGGTCTTCACGAGCTTATCCATGCGGTGGGTGGAGACACCGGCGAGGTAGCAGTCCGCGACGACCGTGATCAGCGCGGACTCGGCGCGTTTGCGCCGCTCGAGCAGCCACTCGGGAAAGTAGGCGCCGGTGCGGAGCTTGGAGGCCGCGACGTCGATCGTGCCGACGCGGGTGTCGAGGTCGCGATGGCGATAGCCGTTGCGCTGAGCAGTCCGGTCAGAACTGGGCCGGCCTTACTCGGCACCGACGACCGACTCAGCGTCCGCGGACGGGAGCTCGTTGATGATCCTTTGCAGCATCGTGCGCATCAGATCCGGAGAGGCTTCGGCCAGGGCTTCACCGAGCAGGCCGGAGGGGTCGACAATATGGGGAGCGGTCAGGGTGATGACTCCGTTCGAGAGTGCTGTGAGAGGTTCACTCGAAGGATCACGCGGTGACCGCGCCCATGTCCGGGACGACCACGGGGCTACCGCGCTCCACCACTATTGGGGACTCAACCCCTCTTGTACAGTGTCGACGTAGGAAGTTCGGCTAGAGCAAACTGCAAAGCGCGTGATGACAGCTATGGAAGCATCCCAAACCAGGGAGATAGTGATAACGCGTCAAGTCGAGGAGCAGGGAATATGCACAGTGTCGTTTCGTCTCGAGCAAGGTTATCGAGTCATGAAGGGTAGATTTAATCTCGCCGGAGAATGGTCCTTGTGCGATCGCGCCCACGACATGGTTTACGCACCATGTGGTATACACGCCCAAGCGACTACTATGCAACGATTGGAGTTGACTGAACCCGAAAGTGTAGGTCGGTTACGAAACTCCGCCGAAAAGGGAATCCATTGAAACTGTTTTGGTGGCGTCAAAGCGAGGATTCCAGAAACCTCGGCGACGAAATAGGTCCATATATTCTCAAGCATCGATTTGATGTAGAGATCGAACGATCAAGTAGATATCACTGTGAAGCGATTGGAACCGGGAGCATCCTGAACTGGGTGTACGAGAACCGTGATTCTCGAAGGACTGAAGCTCCGCTGGCGGTGCTCGGTTCTGGTCTGATGTATCCCCAGGTAGACCTTCAGGAGGTGCCATACCTGAAATTCTACGGAGTACGTGGCCTCTATACGCGTAGCTGCATCAGCCGAACGGATGATTTTTCGATAGGAATCGGCGACCCCGGCCTGCTCGTGGCTGATTTGTTTGCACGATATTCCGGGGGCGGCACGACTCAACTTGGGGTTATCCCACACGTAGGCTTCCAAAGCGATCGCGGCATCTTGGATCGTATAAAGGAAGCTCGCGCGAACGGGATTGATGTTCGCGTATTGGACATTGGCACGGATGATTTCGCCGGCTTTCTCGACGCGATGAGGGATTGCAGGTATATTTTGAGCCAAAGTCTTCACGGACTCATCTTCGCCGACGCACTAGGGATTCCGAACATCTGGTGGAACGACAGACTTCTCAACTCGAGAGGTGGTCGCTTCAAGTTCTATGACTACTTTTCGAGCGTCGACCGCACGCCTCGGTTGCAGTTGAACGCGGCTAGCCCGCTAGATACGCAAGCGTTAAAGGATGAGTCGTTCATTCTCGACGAGAAGACGCTCGCAGCAACTATTCGCGATATCCGGCGTTACCACGAGAAGGCGCTGAAGGTGATGGGAGGAGAACCGCGTGAGAAGTCAAGTGCAGGGTAGCGAGCCAAGCTCAGTCGTAGACGCTGGCAAAATGAGGATCGCCGCCGTTGCGATAGCCAAGGACGAGGGTCCATACCTCGCGGATTGGGTTCACCACCATCTCTATTTCGGATTCAGCCACATCAATGTCTGGATAAACGGCACTTCCGATTCTTCGCAGCGAATTTTGCAGCAAGTTAACGAGCACCACCCCTCGGTGAACCACCGTATTGTCGACGACTTGATGGCAGATTCCAGGGCTGGCGCTGGGATGTTTCAACATCTAGCATATGACGGTCTCGCCAGGTGGGCCGAGCGGGAATTAATCAGTCACGTTGCATTCCTGGACATCGATGAATACTGGACTCCCGTGAATTTCAGAACTCCAGTGTCGGAGTTCCTGTCGGAGACTCCGAACGCTGACGTCATTTCTTTTCCCTGGTATATTGACGAGGCGGACGCCGAGCGGCAGCCATTCGACATGACGTTCACGGACACGCAGAAAATCTTCGCCAACCAGCACGTAAAATCTATCGTACGGCGCACGAATCGAGTTCAGAAGTATCTTACCCACACCGCGCTGGTGAGAGACGGGATTAAACTACTGGTTGATACACCACTCGAGATCGTGGATGAGACCGCCCAAGCCCACGGTAGTAAGGTCGGTGATGCACAGCTCACCGACCTAAAGAAGAAGTTCCCCAAGGCTTTCATCTACCATAGGATGCATCGCGCGCAGCTTGAATACGTTGCGACGCTCGCAAAGGGAATGGCGCAGGCTGGTTCCAAGCTTCCGCTGAAGAAGAACAGGCACGGATTTGTGAACCCGACAGGGAGTGGCCTGGAATTCAGACCCCCTGCGGCTGCCCTTGAGTCATACGCGGCGTCGCGTGCGAGGTTCCACGATGTGGTCGGGGTGAAGGATCTTGTGAGTGAAGCTCGAGCGTTTGCTGCAGGCCGCGCTCGTGAGGTGATTGAGCTGGCAGCGAAGGGCAAGGTCGACAGCACTCTTGCCGACCAGGTCCTTCTGGGCGTTGATCGCGACCTGCTCAGTCGTCAAGCGGGGGCGTTGATGCAGGCGTCGAGCGAGTAGTATCGGGTTCGGGCGGACTGAACACCAGGCCGCCGGGGTGTGCGTGTAACCAGCAGGGCCGAGGATCCGGTCGAGTACAGGAGTTGTACCCTTTGAGTTCCACAGATGTTCAGAATACGCGTGTGCAATTCTCGCGGGGAGATCATGAAGAGCCGGTCTGGCTCCGTGTGGAGGTTGCACTATCGCTCGGGGGCGCAGCGCTGATCGCTGGGTGGTGTTCTGATCCCGTTGCCCTGCTCGGGGGTGATACTGAGACTAGTCCGAGATCGATATATCGTTCTTCACGGCCGCGTCCAGATGTAGCTGAGCTACTGGAAGTCGATTCTGATCAAGAGCTTGGCTTCCTACTCGTCTTTGAAAACCAGCATGCGGGCCAATGTGCAGTCACGATTAGTGGCGATACCTCTCACACGGTTAATTTGGTTCTGGCGGCACACGACGAGGCCGGTACGTGTCTCTCGAAGATTTCCGACTCAGAGCGACTGGTTATCGCGAGTTTATTCGAGCAGCATTCCCCTGAATGGCAGATACTTGTCCGCGGAACGGCGCCGTCAGCACGTACTGATGGCGACCCCAGGGGACATCTTGACATTGCCATGGGAAGCGAACATTCGTGTGGATCCGTAGTTTCTGGATGGATCCTCTCGAATCTTCATGGCTCCTGCACCTGGCTGGAGGCAGGAGAATCTAGGATCGTCCGGCTTGACGAAGCGATTGAACGGCCTCGGCAGGATGTCCGTGACGCGTTCCCTTTGGAGTCCGCGTCCTCACGCGGGGAGCCCGGGTTTACAGTCTTCCTCCCTGATGTGCACCCTGGCGCCACCGTACGATTACGCTCCATCGCTGGCGGTAGAGTGATCGATCTCGGAGAGATCGTCGTCGGCAATCTTCCAGATGACCACATTGAATCCGCCCAGATATTGTTCGGTTTGGCGCCTCCGGTACCACAGAAATTTGCGCGCTTTGCCACGGAGGTCGCCGCGAAGGCACTGGGTGGAATCCTTGCGAATCGGGCGGAGCGTTGGGCTGACTTTGACGTAGCTGTTCGGGAATACGGGGAGCCCGTCGAGGGAGCTTGCGTATCGGTCATCGTCCCTCTCTATGGGAGGATTGATTTCGTTGAACACCAACTGCTTGAGTTCTCTCGCGACCCGTTCTTCCGCGCGAACGTCGACCTCATATACGTTCTGGATGATCCGCGCCTGGTTGATCGATTCTTCGAGCAGGCTCCTCTGCTGTATGAAATATATTCAGTACCCTTCAGGGCTGTTTGGGGTAATGCAAACAGAGGCTTCTCGGGTGCAAATAATCTTGGTGCGTCTATAGCGAAGGCTGAAAAGTTGCTGTTCCTGAACAGCGACGTATTCCCGCAGCATTCTGGATGGCTAGAGTCGCTTCTTGCGGTACTTGAAGACGAACGCGTGGGGGCCGTTGCTCCCCGTTTAGTGTTCGCCGATGGATCGATACAACACGCTGGAATGTCCTTCCGTCGACGTGGAGACCTGGAAATTTGGGTGAATCACCATCCGAATATGGGACTTGACCCGGAGCTCGATCCATCCGGACAGGCGCTCACAGCAATGCCGGCCCTCACGGGAGCATGTTTGGCGATGCGTGGACGCGATTTTCACGCCGTTGGTGGATGGGATACCGGCTATCTGGTAGGCGACTTCGAGGACTCCGATCTCTGCCTCAAGCTGCGCTCGATGGGAAAGCTCGTGATGTATCAGCCTCGAGTGCAGCTCACCCATCTGGAGAGGCAATCGTTTGCGCTTCTGGGGGAGTCAGATTTCCGCTTCCGGGTAGTCATTTTTAACGCATCGCGCCACCAGTCCCGCTGGCAGTCGCTTCTGGAAGGAGAACCAAGTGTCTGACATCCGATCAGAGCGAATACTAGTCATGTCCCATGCGCACCCGGACTTCAGCCTCGGTGGCGGGGAAATTGCGGCATATAACTTGTTCAAGGCATATAGGTCCTCTGAAGGCGTCGAGGACGCGTGGTTCCTGGGCCGCGTCGACCGAGGGCGTGGGGCCACTGGGATTATCGGTAAACGTCGCGATCGCGAGTACATCTGGGAGCAGGGAATTGCCGACTGGACGATGAAGGCGGCCCATCGGGACTCCGTGAGGACCTGGTTCGCGGACCTACTTCGAGCACTCCGCCCCACCATCGTCCACGCGCATCACTATGTACATTTGGGCCTCGACTTCCTACGTGTGATAAAGGAGGTGGATCCGGACATCAAGATCTTCCTCACCCTCCATGAGTACGTTGCTATCTGCGCCAACAATGGCCAGATGATTAAGACGAACGGTCGGCTCTGCTCAAGGGAGTCGCTGGACGAGTGCAGGCTTTGCTTCCCCGAACGCACAGCCGAAGATTTCTGGCTCCGCAAACAGTTCTTCCGCAGGCACTTTGAGCTTGTGGACGGATTTATTTCTCCGTCCGAGTTTCTTCGCGGTCGCTACGTCGACTGGGGGATCGATAGCAGCCGGATCGCCGTGATCGAGAATGGGCAGACTGACCTTCCAGCTCTGCCACCTCGGCGCCTCAAGGACGGAGAGACGCGAAACCGCTTCGGGTACTTCGGCCAGATCAATCCTTACAAGGGACTGGATGTGGTCCTATCGGCACTCGCGAGCATGTCGGCGGAGGAGCGATCTCAACTGGTTCTTGAGGTTCACGGTGCGAATCTCGAGCTTCAGTCCGGTGAGTACCAGGAGAAGATCGAGCGACTTCGAAAGCCCCTGATGGACGAGGGTGTCTTGCGTTGGGCTGGTCCTTATCAGCCTAGTGAATTGCGTACGAGGATGTCAGGAGTCGACTGGGTGATTGTACCCTCGACTTGGTGGGAGAACTCCCCGATGGTTATTCAAGAAGCGTTGACCTCGGGAAGACCTCTCCTCGTCTCTGACATCGGAGGGATGGCAGAGAAGGTCAGCGATGGTGTTGTCGGCCATCATGTTCCCAACGGAAACTATCTGGCATGGTCGGAGTCCCTCCTCGAGCACTCGCGTGATTTGTCCGAGTGGGACGAGATGAGGAGTAATATTGTCAGGCCGGTATCCTATGAGGCGTGCGCTGAGGAGCACCTTCTGCAATTCGCGTCCTGGCGGCCGGCGTATATCGAAAATAATCATTAGATATTCTGGCTAACGCGTGCACCCGGTGTATTCATGGCAATCCTCGGGCGAGTAATTGGTTCGAGGATCGCTGGTTGCTACGAGCTGATGGAGTGTTGACTTGGCTGAAAATCGAGACACAGCCTTGCTTTCGGAGTGGGTAGCGGCATCAAGTCTGTTTGAGCGACATTGGTACATGGCGCAGTGCGGCATTTATTTCCATAACACTGCGATCGCTATTGAACACTTCCTGGCGGAAGGTATGGGTCGAGGGCACTCGCCTCATCCACTTGTTGACTTATCGGTCTGGCCAGAGCATCTGCGTAAGGCTTGGCGGGAGGGCGACTTTGCCGGCGTGATGCGCTGGTTCGCGCGTCCTAAGCTAGAGCAGCCGCCAATGGGACCTCTTGTAGAGGCTAGATTCTTCGATGTACCTGATGTTCTTTTCCGGGATCACGCGGGTGGCCTTCTCGGGTACGTGCTGGAAACGGCTTCCGATGAATATGAGATTCCTACGAGGTACGGCCCGGTCAATCTTGGAGTCCTGCGCGGGTCATGGCGCGAGCTGTACCGCCGCGTGAAGGCCCACAACAAGCTGATTGGTCCCCGGAGCAAGGGCGCCTGGGATGCCCTTGAAGAGGAAAGATGGCGCGGTGCACTGCAGAATGTGGTGCCTGGAGGCGAGGCTCCACTGGTGAGTGTCGTAATGCCCACCTGGAACCGGTCAGGAACAGTCGCTGGTGCGGTGCGTTCTATCCAGGCTCAGGGCCACCCGAATTGGGAATTGCTCGTTGCAGATGACGGGTCGTCGGACTCCACCAGGTCGGTGATCCGTGCGTTGGCCATGGGTGATTCACGTATTCGCCTACTGGAACTACCTCATGCGGGTGTTAGTGCCGCGCGTAATGCGGGCCTCGATGCGGCGCGCGGTGAGTATGTCGCTTTCCTGGACTCTGACAACGCATGGCAGCCAGACTTTCTCGAGCTCATGGTGCAAGGGTTGGAATCCTCGGGTGCCTCTGCTGGCTACGCTGGTCTGCAGCTTCATGATGGCGGGAAGACGACCTATCGAGCATTCGCAGGCGGGCTCGATCATCTGATGGTCATCAACCATGTTGATCTGAATATCCTGATGGTTCGCCGCGAGCTTGCTGTCGAAGTGCGCTTCGATGAGGGCCTTCGGCGCTGGGTCGACCATGACTTCGCTATTCGAGTCGCCAAGAGAACTGAACTGGTGCTGTTCCCGTTCATCGGGTGCATCTACGATGATGATCGAGAATCGGCCAGCAGGATCACCACGACAGAGTCAGATGCCTGGCAGTGGGCTGTCCTGGGTAAGAACATCGTTGAATGGCAGGATTCGGGTTGCTCGTCACTGGTTCCTGGTCGCGTGAGCGTAGTGATTCCGATCTATCAGGACTGGAAGCTGACCCTCCGTGCGACGCAAGCCGTGCTCGAGCACTCCGGAGATGTTGACGTCGAAGTTCTTCTGATTGACAACGGGTCGGCGATTCAGCATGGCGCAGTTCTCGTTCAGTTCTTCGCCGGCGAGCCGCGCGTGAAGTATCAGCGACTCCCTCGAAACATGAACTTCGCGATCGGCTCGAACGTCGGTGCCGCGGCGGGTACTGGGGAGTACGTCTGCTTCCTCAACAACGATACCGAGGTGCGGGATGGCTGGCTCACGCCACTGCTCGAGCGTCTGCACGATCCTGAGGTGCGGGGCGTTCAGCCACTGCTGCAGTATGACGATGACTCGATCCAGACCGCCGGCACCGTCTTCCTCGCTCCGCGCACGCCACCTAGTCACTTTCTCTCGGGGCTTCCTCCTGAGGACGCTGCCGATGTAGGAGGATTCAGGTTCAATTCAGTTACCGCGGCCTGCCTGTTGATGCGACGCGCGGAGGTTGCAGATCTTGAAGGATTCGATCCGATCTTCGTCAACGGCATGGAGGACATTGACCTCTGCCTGCGTGCGATTGAGCGCTTCGGAGGGTACTTCGCCGTTGAGCCGCGGTCCCGGGTGACTCACCACGAGTCCAAGACACCGGGGCGGGGGAAGAAGATTCCGGAGAACCGCAAATTTCTCATGGAACGTTGGGCGGGGAAGCTCCCCGCCGTCGACTCGGCGAAGTACTCCGAGGTGGGCTTCAAGGTCGAGGGTGTTGGCGGTGACAAGCTATGGCTCGCGCAGCCCCGGCCGATCGTCGTGCGTGATCGCTCGGCGGGCCAGGATCGCTGGGGGCTGCGGATCTCGTCGATCGGCGGTTCCCGCGGCGATCGCTGGGGAGACACTTTCTACGCGACGTCCCTCGCCAGCGCTCTTGAGCGCAAGGGCAAGAAGGCCCTCTCGTACCGCCATGGCGCCAACACCGAGACCGAGCGCTCCTACGACGATGTGAATCTCGTGATCCGCGGGCTCGACAAGGTCTATCCGATCCCTGACCAAGTGAACGTCCTGTGGGTCATCAGCCATCCCGAGGACGTCACGGTCGAGGAGATCCGAGCCTTCGACCTCGTCTACGCGTCATCGGATCCGTGGGCCCGGCAGATGAGTGAGAAGGCCGGGGTCGAGGTGCGAGTGCTGCACCAGGCCACTGACTCCGCGATCTTCCACCCGGCGACCGAAGGTGAGGTGCTGGATCACCGTCCGGTCACCTTCGTGGGCGCTCATTTCCCGCAGCGAGTGCGTCAGGTGGTCGCCGACGCCTTGACCTCCGGTGTCGACATGCGCGTAATCGGGCATGGGTGGCGCAATCTACCGCCGTCCATCCATGAGGCTGAGAGGGTCGCCAACCGCGATCTCGGCGACGTCTATCGGGGCGCTTCGCATGTCCTCGCCGATCACTGGCCGGACATGGCAGAGATGGGCTTCATCCAGAACCGCATCTTCGATGCCGTCGCCTGCGGCACGCCCGTGATCACCGACCGTGTGGAGGGGATCGACGAGGTCTTCGGATCGCTCGTCCAGGTGTATGAGGACGTCGACCATCTGCGATTCCTTGCCTCCGACGGGGGAGCTGCAACGTTCGGCTCCGTCGAGGAGCGACGGGCTCAGGCAGAAGAGGTGCTCCGACTGCACTCCTTCGACGCACGCGCGGAGACCCTGATCGCAGATGTCGCGGAGCGGCGTAGGGAACTCTTCGGTCAGTGATGTACGGCTGATCCTGGTGGGGCTGCGGTGCCAGCCGCAGTGCCCACCAGGATGGGTTGACTACTCCGGGAGCCTCGCGAGGCCCAGAGCGCGCATGAGGTTCCGCCAGTGGATTGCGCGCACCTCCACAGAGTCCACGAAATGATGGTCCATCGCGTTCGGGATAAATCGGGGATCGACGAAGCCACTGGAATCGGTGACGTCATCGTTCACATCGAAGTAAATGAGTCCCGCTGAGGTGGCTGACGCCTCTAGGAGCCGGTTGAACTGGAGAGTCAGCGCATGACGCTCCGCGTCGGACTCATGTCCGTTGCGGATCAGCTCGAGAATCCTCTGGCGATCTGCCTGATCGATGTCGGAAACTCGCTCGGTGACGACATTGCCGATGTCCGCAACGGTCTTGCGGGTGTCGTAGATCAGTACAGGCGCGTTCGCGCCTTTGACGGCGAATGTGACGTCGGGATGTGCCGCAGCAAGATCTGAAGCGACGGCGACGTACGCCTCCACGACGCGCTCAAGGTAGGCGAGGGGGTTCACCTTGTCGCCCTTGACGTACCGTCGATATGGCGTACCGAGCTCGACATCGACCTGACCGAGGTTCAGGACACAGACGTCGGCGTCGCTCGAGGACAGCCATCCCTTGAGGGATTCCACGAACTGCAGCGTCGAGTTCATGCGTCCCACGCCCGCGACGGTCGCACCATTCACCGGGTGGACCTCGACACGAACATCCCGGACCCTCGGATAGATCACGCGGACGGCGGGGGTGATGCCGAAAAACTTCGTGTGGGAGTCGCCGGCGGCGAGTACTTTCATGGGGACGCTCTCTCAGGTCGGGAATCGAGCCTCGACTGTAGAATAGCGTTCAGAGTGCCCCGTGATCAGGAGAAGCGGAGCCGCGAGCCAACTCTCGAAGCACCCGCGCCGGAACACCACCCACCAGTGTGTTCGCCGGCACGTCGCGGGTCACCACGGCGCCCGCGGCGATGACCGCGCCTTCTCCGACCGTCACTCCTCCGAGGATGGTCACGCCAGCGCCGATCCACGCGCCAGCGCCGATCACGATCGGTCGGGTAACGCCGGGGCCAGCGCGGTGCTCCTCCGGCCCGATCTCATGGGAATCGGTGATGAGGCGGACATACGGCCCGACCGAAACTCCGTCGTGGATCGTCACCTGCGCGCGTATGTAGACGTCGCGGTTGAGGAAGACCTTGTTGCCGATCGTGGTGGGCCCCAGGATCTCGGCGCCACGGAGGATGCGGGTGTTCGAGCCGACGGAGATCGGGGTGCGCTCCGTCGCGGACATCGTCACCCCGCGGCCGATCCGAGACCCCTCGCCGACCGTGACGTGGTCCGGTCGGCGGAAGGGAGGGCGACCGGCGTCATCGGATTGCTCCAGGTGGTGGCGGAGGTAGCGCACCTCTCGCTCGAGCGAGAGGACCCGCCTCTCCAAGTCCTCGGCTCTGTCTCCCAAGCCGACCGGTACGTCGTGCCCGTCCGGACTCTGGCTGAGCTGCTCCGCTCCCACTGCACGTGCTCCCATCTCTCCTCGTAGCCTGGGGCGATGCAGGCTAATGGCCGTTCGGAGAGCCTAACGCGCAACGGGAGCAGAAGTCGCTGGCAGGGTCAGGGGCGTCCCATCGACTCATACGTCCATCCTGCGGCGCGCCACGTCTCCGGGTCCAGGGCGTTTCGCCCGTCGATCAGGTGGGCGGTGCCCACCACCTCGCGCAGCCGCACTGGATCGAGCTCGCGGAACTCCTTCCACTCGGTCAGGAGCAGCACCAGATCGGCGCCGGCGGCAGCCGCATAGGCGTCTTCGGCGGTCTCCAGATTGGGTCGCTCTGCGTGCACCCGCTCATTCGCGACCGGATCGGTGATGACGACGTTCGCACCCCGACCCGAGATCTTCGAGGCTATATAGAGCGCTGGGGACTGGCGGGTGTCATCGGAGTCGGGCTTGAAGGTCGCCCCGAGTACCGCCACGCGCTTGTCCGTGAACGTGCCTCCGAGAGCGCGCCGCGCGATGTTGACCACGTGGTCGCGCCGACGGTTATTGACGTGGTCCACCTCGCGGAGGAAGCCGAGGGCCTCGGTGACACCGAGCTCGCCTGCCCGCGCCATGAAGGCGCGGATGTCCTTGGGCAGGCACCCGCCGCCGAAGCCGATCCCGGCGCGGAGGAACTTCGGACCGATGCGGTCGTCGAGCCCGATCGCCTCGGCGATCACCGAGACATCCGCCCCGGTGGCCTCGCAGACCTCCGCGACAGCGTTGATGAAGGAGATCTTCGTCGCGAGGAACGAGTTCGCGGAGACCTTCACGAGCTCGGCCGTAGCGTAGTTGCCGACCACCACGGGGGTCTCGACCTCGAGCATAGGGGCGTACATCTCGTCGAGCGCGGCGCGCGCGCGCGCCGCCTCCTCCGCGTCATCGGGGAGCCCGTAGACGATGCGGTCCGGATGCAGCGTGTCCTTGACCGCGAAGCCCTCGCGCAGGAACTCGGGATTCCACGCCAGCGCGGCATTCACTCCCGCGGCGCGGAGGCGGTCACGCAGCGACGCGGCCGTTCCGACCGGCACGGTCGAGCGTCCCAGGACCACATCGGTGTCGTCGAGGTGTGGGATGAGTGAGTCCACCGCGGCGTGCACGTAGGTCAGATCGGCCCCGGCGGCATCCACCTGCTGCGGGGTGCCGACGCAGATCACGTGTGCGCGGTAGTCCTCGGCATCGGAGTAGTCCGTCGAGAACCGCAGCCGGCCCGAGGCGAGGGCCTCGGTGAGCACCTTCTCGAAACCCGGCTCGTGGAACGGCGGGATGCCCGCGTTCAGGTCGTCGACCTTCTTCTGGTCCACATCGAGGCCGAGCACCTCGTGACCGATCGAGGCCATCGACGCCGCGTACACAGCCCCGAGATATCCGCATCCCACCGTCGTGATCTTCATGCCTGGGATCGTAGCGCGCTGTTCACAGCAAGGACGTTCCGTCCCGGACGGAAGGTGCTTCCTTCACCCGTTATTCGCTACGATGCCAGCGGCGGAGTTGAGCCGATCACGTCCAGTGCTCGTCCGCGTCCCAGTGGCACGGCCCTGCACGGCGGGCTGGCGCCCTGGATCCAGAGATCGTCGACCCGAGAGGGCTGGAGCATGGTCGAGTTCGGCAGGTACGGACGGCGCGAGAGTCGGATCTACACAGTCCCCGTCGAAGCCCATGCGATCCCGCTGTCGCTGCACGTGCAGCTCGGCGGTGGTGGAGCCCGTGACTTCGTCTTCGTGCCCGACGGCGACACCGCCCAGGAGCTCGCCCCCGCGTTCCAGGGGTTCGCGCGCTCCGACGCCCTCGGATCGCTCTTCCGCTATGTCGGTGGCGGGCGCACCGAGATCCCGCTCGAGTACCCCGGTGCGCGCGGGGCCACGAGCCCGCGTCGGCTGCGATTTGCCCTCGTGAAGTGGGACGTCACCAAAAATCTGGAGTTCCCCGACGCGGTGCACTGCCTGCTGCGCGTGCCGTTCGGTCGCGAAGGACGGGCCATGCACGAGATCGTCACCGCCCACGTCGGAGAGGACGCCCGATGACCAAGACCCCCGCCTCGAGCTCACCGCTTATCAGCGTGGTCATCGCCACCCGCAACCGCGCCGCGATGCTCCGCGACAGCCTCCATTCCGTGCTGTGCCAGACCTACTCGAACCTCGAGGTGATCGTGGTCGACGACGGCTCCGAAGACGAGACGCGCTCGGTGGTCGAGGAGCTCGGGGACGCCCGGCTCGTCTACGTGCACCAGGAGCATTCCGGGATCTCCGCCGCGCGCAACCGGGGGACGGAGCGTGCCCAGGGAGAGTGGCTCGCCGTCCATGACGACGACGACATCATGCTGCCCACCCGCCTCGCCGATCAGCTCGACCATGTCGACGAGTCCGTGGACTTCGTCTACGGCGCCTTCCTCAACTTCGACGACGAGACCGGCGAGCTGCAGCTCCATCACGGCAGGAATTACGGCTACGGTCCCGCCCTCATGAGCGGGTTCGCCCCCGGACACTCCACGTGGCTCGTCCGCACCTCGGTGATGCGCGCCTTCCCGTACGACGAGGGGATCGAGAGTGCGGTCGACAACAACCTCGTCTTCCGGATGCTGCGCTCGGGCGTGCGATTCCGACACAGCGGCGTGATCTGCCTGCTGCGCCGAGTCCATTCCGGCCGGATCACCAACACCGGCGGCGCCGGCCAGAAGTACGTTGCGGGCCTGAATCTCCAGTTCATCGGGCGCGGCGTCGCCCCCCACGATCACCAACGACTCACCAAAGCTGCGCGACGAGACTGGGGACCGGTGGACAAGGACCGCTGGCAGACCCGCTACCTGCCCTTCCTCCCCGATCACCTCGTCGCCCGGAGCGGATACCTCACCTCGCGCACCGCTGTCGAGAGCGGTGACACGGATCCCTCGACCCCGTCGTCACCCGTCTTCCACCTGGACGTCGTCGACGTCGCGGGCATGACCTGGTGGGATTTCATCGCCGCTTGCGCACACGCCACCGATCTCGGGTCCGTCGTCGCGCGCCCGAAGGAGTCCGCGGAGATCGAGGCGCTCCTCGTCGATGTCGAGGTGACCGCGGAGCTCGACAGGCCAGATGTGCCCCAGGAGGCCCTGGCGATGCTCCTGGACCTCACCGGGGCCGACGAATCCGCCGCCTACTTCGCGATCGCCGCCCAGCCTGCACCGCGATGGACCGCGGAGCAGCAGGCGCTGACCACCGCTCGCTGCTCTGTGAGCGAGAAGGGGGAGGAGACGATGCTCGGCATCGTGCCCCTGCGCTCGTGGAGCGCCGCCCGTTCGCTCCGCGAGGCGGCCTTCCGGGACGCCGACAGCTTCCGAGTGTTCAGCCACAAGCCCGCCGCGGCGATCATCGCGGAACTCGACACCCCGTCCTGACCGCCGGACCAGAGAGGCTCCTGACATGCAGATCCAGCTCCTTCCGGACGACGGCACCGGTCGCACCGCGCTGCTCGCGACCCCGGATCCCGGCGACCGCCCGATGCCGGTAGACCAGCTCCTCCTCGACGCGGCGCCGAGGATGCTCGACGACGAGTGCACCGCGGTGGCCGGCACGCTGCTGTTCGCCCCGTACGCGCAGTCGGAGATCAGCTTCGGGAAGAAGATCTCCGCGGGCCTGGCCGGGGCCATCCAGGACGCGACGGGCCTCACCGTCACCTCGAAGACCGCCGAGAGGCCACGCAGCGACGACGCGGTGAGCGCGCCCCTCCAGGTGACCACCCTCGCCGTCAGCCTCGACGGAGCTCTCGAGGCCTCGACGCCCGGTGTCGACCGGACCCGGCTGCGACTCGTGCCGGGCGAGCGCTTTCAGGGAGCCCTCTTCGGGGTTAAGGAGGCGGTCATCGCCTCGAACGCCTGGTACCTCGCCCGCGTGATCGATCCTCACCGGGTGCAGCTCGCGGCGGGCCTCCTGTTCGCCCGTGACCTTCTGGCGCAGCACGTCCGCACCACCTCCGAGGAGGCCGAGGCCTGGGCCGTCCCCGAGGAGGTCGCGACGCTCTGCGCGGCGCTCGGGATCGGCGTCTCGTGACCCCGGCGGATCCCCACCCTTCCGTGCAGTCCCTCGCCGTCGTGCTGGCCGATGACGCCAGGCGGCGCAGCCCTGGCCTCGAACGTCTTCGGCACGCGCTCGTCGAGACCCTCCACGCGCTGGGCGTTCGCGTGATCCGCACGGGCATCGACCAGCTCTCGCACTATCTCGGACGCGTCGACTCCGAGGGGCGCATCGTGCTCTTCGCCGAGAGTCCCTCCACGCTCGCTGCCGCCCGGTCGATGACCTCGACGGACCGGCGCTTCGCGTACTCCCTGCTCGTCGCGCCCACTTCCTTCTCCGGGTGGGGCGCGGCCACCGAGGAATGGGCGAGCGGGCTCACGATCGTGCCCGGCGAGGATACGGTGTATCTCACCGACTCCGCCCTTTCCCGCACCGTTCTCGAGAACCATCTCAGCGGCGCGCGAACCGATGTCAGGATTCTCCTCCCGCGCCCGGGGGAGCTCGACGAGAGCTCGGGCGTGACTTTCACCGACCTCGCGCGGTGGAGGGTCGGGGACTCTCAGCCCGAGTACTCCGGGACGACCTGGGACTTCGCCCCGCGCGCGTCGCACCGCGAGGCCCTCCTCGCGACCCCTGAAGAAGACGCGGAGCGACGCCGGACGAACGCCGAGGTGCTCGAGCCCATCCTCACCGGAAGGCCGCTCGGCGGCGAACCCGTGCATCTCGGGATCCTCGGCCACAAGCTCACCTTCATCGACGAGCTCGCGCGCGACCTCGCCCGCCGCACCGGCTCCACCGTCGAGATGGACGAGTGGAAGGCCCTCAGCGCCCCGTCCGACGTCCCGAAGACCCTCGGGGTCATCGCACGCTCCGACGTGATCATCGGGGAATGGGGGCGCCCCAACAACGTCTGGATCCAGCAACGGGCGTCCCGGGACAAGCGACTCATCGTCCGCGTCCACCGCTACGAGGTCACGACGGACTTCCCGCGGGCGATCGACATGGATCGCTTCGACGCCGGAGTGGTCATCGTGCCCTGGGTGGGTCGAGCGCTCGCACAGTGGTTCGACTGGCCGGCCGAGAAGCTCGTCTACATCCCCAACTACGTGAACACGCGGCACTTCCGCCGCCCGAAGCTGCCGGGATCCGAGTTCACCCTCGGCATCGTGGGCATCACCCCGGACCTCAAACGACTCGACCTCGCCCTGGATCTGCTTGCCGCGCTCCGCGGCGAGGATCTCCGCTATACCCTGCGTGTTCGAGGCCAGCTTCCGCCCAGCCACCTCCACTGGTCGACGAATCCGGCGATCTCGGAGCAGTGGGGCACGGTCCTCTTCCGCCTGCGCACCGATCCGCTGCTGCGGAACGCCGTCTTCTTCGACGAGCCCGGGCGGGACATGGCCGCGTGGCTCGAGGGGATCGGAGTCATGCTCTCCACGTCTGATCTCGAGGGCTCGCACGTCGCGCTCGCCGAGGGTGCGGCCTCCGGAGCGCTCCCGATCGTGCGCCCATGGCCCGGGGCACGGACGCTGTGGCCCGCGGACGTGGTGCACGAGACCCTGGGTGAGGCGGTCGAGCGGATCCTCGCCTCGCGCGATGAGACCTGGCGGCGCGAGGCCCTCCAACGCATCGGCGTGCATCCGTCCCTCGACCAGGACCGTGTGCTCCGGGCTTGGTGGGACCTCGTACGCGGGCGGCGCGAGGACGCCCAGGCCGCCTTCGGACCCATCGACTGGACCGCCGATCTCTACGAGCCCGTCGAGCTATGACGCGCTGAGCGCTGCGGAGGTGTCTCGTTCAGGCGGGCGCCGAGGCGTCGTCGACGCGCAGCTCCAGGTTCACGCTCAGCAGCAGAGCGGCGAGCCGGACGTGCTCCTCCGAGGTCAGCGCCCCCCGAGCGATGCGGAGAACGTCCGCGTCGATGTCCGCCGCGAACAGGACCGCGACGCCGAGGCGAGCGCGCAGGGACTCGGCGCCGATCCCGTCGAGCACGCTGGCATTAGACGGGACCAGCAGCAGATCGGCCGCCTGGAGCATCCCCCGGGCCGCGGTGCCGGGGACCACCGCGAGCGTGGAGGTGCTGGGAGTGAGGTCGGGCAGGTCGAACACTACGTTGACGAGGCTCTCACCGCGGGAGAGGGCCCGGGGCGTGCTCTCCACATCACGAGGCCGCACGCGCACGGGGTGGGCGTCGCGCTCGATCGCCCCGGCCAGTTGCGGGCTGGGAGCGGCGGGAAGCGTCATCTCACCGCTCGCCCACCGGCCGAAGACCAGATATGCCGCGAGCGCCTCGCGGTCCGGATCCCGGTGGGCGGGCAGAGCGTCCAGCAGCAGCGCGTCCACCGGGGGGAACGCGTCGTACTCCTCGGGCTCGGCGCGCAGCCTCGGAGCCCCGTTCTCGTCGTGGATCCAACTGATCTTCATCCCCAGACCTCCTCGGCCTCGACTCCGACCAGGAGCCACGGACGACCGGCCCCCAGATCCGGTTGCGGGTTCGACGGGAGCGGCGTGACACTCAGGACGAGACTCTGCTCCGACTGCTCGACGGTATAGAGCGGGCCGATGGTGTCCGCCGTCATCTCCTCGCGTTCCAGGATGCGGATCTGCAGAGGCCCGTCACCACGCTCACCACGGGCATGCTCGAGGACCTGCAGGACTGCCGGCGCAGAGGGCCCAGCATCCTCATCACTCGCCTCCTGCAGGGAGAGGCGAGCGCCGGTCCGGGCCAGCACCACGAGATCGGCGTCGGTGGGGTGGAGGACTCTGAGCGGGCCCTCCAGAGGGCTGCCGTCGATCAGCACAATCGGCGAGACCGGGTGGCCCTCCAGTGCACCGAGCAGCTCCGCCGGCGGCGCAGGGTCGACGAGCACCTCGCGGCCCGGGGCCTCTCCAGGGGTGAGGGCGAGCGCACGGAGACCCTGCGCTTCCGGATCGGGCAGCTCCTCGGCGTCCTCGAGGCCCGGGGCGGCTCCCGCGCCGGTCAGCACCACGGGCGCGGTAGTCTCCCGCATCGTCAGGCCGGTCCTCGCGAGGGCGTGGCGGAGGTCTGCGGGATCGCTAGCCGGGAGAGCGCGCATCTCATCGCGACGCATCAGCAGGTGGGAGAGCCGCAGATCGCGCGGAGCATAGACCTCAGGCAGACCCTCCGACAGGAGCCGGACCTCACGGCCGTGCACGCCTGCCGCTCCCTCCGCGAGGGCCAGCAGCAGTCGCTCGGTCCTCTCCAGGGGGAGGATCTCGCCGGCACGCACGACCGCGACATGGACACCGTGGCTCGCAGCGAGCGCCGTCTGCAGGATGTCGTCGCTCTCAGCCACCGGAACGTCGCGCACGCGAGAGTCCGCGATCGGAGCAGAGAGCGGTGAGGAGCCCCGGCGTGCCACGAGGACCTCCAGGTCCCGCACCGTCTGCGCGAGGGCGGTCGCGATCGTCCGCTCGGCAGGCGCGTCGTCCGCGCCGAGGATCACGATGCTCACGAGCGGGCGCGCGGAAGGGAGCGGCGCACTCGTGGCGCGCAGGTTCCGAGCGACGGTGAGGTCGGAATCGACCAGTCGACGGTTCCGGCGTATGGCCTCGCGACCGGCGTCGGTCGCGCTCGCCGCGGAGATCGTCGGCGCGTGCCACATATGGAACATCCGGGCCCGCGGCTCGTCGACCCAGTGCGTCCGCCAGCCGGCGCGCCGCGCACGGCGGGCGAAGTCGATGTCCTCGCGCCCATAGGTGTGCAGACGCTCGTCGAAGCCGTGCAGGCGCGTGAAGCCGTCGCGGTCGATCGCCATCATCCCGCCCATGCCCCAGCGGGGACGCAGCCGGCTGCTCCGCTCGAGGGCCGCCCAGTCGATGCGATCGGGCTCGTCGAAGGTCTCCTCCGGAACGGACTCCGGCAGGTCTCGGCACTGGAGGAACAGCGCGCACCGGCCCGCGGCGGCATGCTGCGCGTGCACGACCTCGAGAGTGCCGGGGGAGAAGAGCATGTCGGCATCGGTCGAGATCAGCAGATCGCCGTCGGCGACCGCGAAGCCCGCGTTCAGCGCACGCGAACGCGACCAGACCGGGTCACCCGGCGTGTGCACCCAGCGGGCGCCGGAGTCCTCGGCCACGGCCCTCGAGGCGCTGGGATCCGCGCTCCCGTAGTCGGAGATGATGATCTCTCCGCCCGTGGCGCCGAGCGCCCGGTGCAGGCTCGAGACCGAGCGCCGCAGGCGTTCGACGCCCCAGTCACGAAAACCGATCACCACGGACATCTCCGGTGCGGACATGCTCAGGCCTCCGTCGCGAGGATCAGGGACGGGACGCCGCCGAGGTCGGTCTCGAGGCAGCAGTCCAGGACATGGGTCGGGGCGTCAGCGGGACGGGGGCGGAGTCGCAGGCGGAGGATCCGCGCCGCCGACGGGACGGTGAGGGGCGCAGTCCGGACGATGCCGGCTCCCGGGGTCGGAGGGGCGTAGCGGTAGAAGCAGCGATGCGCCTCGGACCACGTCAGCGAATCGTCGTCGAGCGTCAGGTCCGGATCCTCCGGCAGATCGAAGAGGAGGATCAGGGCGCGCCGCACGATCTCGCCGTCGGCTCGCAGCACCGGGGTGACCGGGGCATCGTGGCCCGGGAGCCGAAAGCCGAATGCCGTGACCGCCACATCCACCCCCTGTCCCGTGCCCGTCGACCTCCCGACGAGCACTGCGTCCCCGAGATCGTACCGGCCGGTCGTGGCCGATACAGTAGACCCTGGGAGCGATCCGACAATTCCCCCGTCATCCGCCCCGCATCGACATGAGGGGGCTGAGAGAGGCGGGCAGACCGATTCCACCGGTGCACGCCATACTCCGCAACGCGCGGCTCCTCGGGCAGTCCGCGCTCGGCCACCTCGTCGACGACCCCGCGCTGCTGGTGATCCAGGTGAGCCGCCGGCTGCCGCTCGGAGTCCGCACCCGCGGGGGCCGGATGCTGCAGGGGGTCGGGCGCGCCGTACCGCGGGGGAGAGGAGTCGCCGCCCTCGGAGCGGTGATGGCGGGGCGCCCGTCGGGCGCCCTCGAGCTGCTGGAGTGTCCTGATCGACGGCCGGCCGGGCCGTTCGAGGCGGAGGTCGCGGTGCTCCTCGACCGGGAGGATCTGGTCGCGGACACCGCGCGGGCTTCGACGCGCGCCCGGGCCGCCTGGTCCGCCGGACGGCTCGGCGAGGCGGTGGCGATCCTCGAGGAGGCCGGGCACGGCGACACAGTGCAGGCGCGCCGGCTCCGCAGCGAGATCGCGCTCATGACCGCCGGCGCCGACGCCGTCGCCGCCCGGGCCCCGCGAGAGACGGCCGCGTCGCCGGACTCCGCGGGCCAGCCGCTGACCGTGCTCCACCTGATCACCAACTCGCTGCCCCATACGCAGTCGGGGTACGCGCTGCGCACCCACAACATCCTCACCCACCTCGCCCGCCACGGCATCCACTCGGTGGCCCTGACCCGAACCGGCTACCCGGTGATGGTCGGCAAGGTGCTCGCCGCCGACGAGGACGTTGTCGACGGCACCCGCTACGTCCGCGCCCTCCCGCCCTCGCTCGCGGCCACCCCCGCCGAGCGGCTCGAGCAGGAGGTCGAGGCGGCCCTGCGTCTCGTGGAGGAGCTCCGGCCCGATGTCCTGCACGCGACGACCGACTATCGCAACGCCCTCGTGGCCCGTGCGGTGAGCCGGGCGACCGGCATCCCCTGGGTCTTCGAGGTCCGCGGGTTGATGGAGCAGACCTGGATCGCGTCTCGGGCCACCCCCGAGGCGCGCGAGAGCGCCGCCGCCTCCGAGAAGGTGCGCCTCCTCGCGGCCCGCGAGGGGGAGCTCGCGCGGCAGGCCGGTGCCGTGGTGACGCTCAGCCGCACCATGGCCGAGGTGCTCGAGCAGCGAGGCGTCGACCCCGCGCGCATCACCTTGGTCCCCAACGGGGTCGACGAGGCGCTGCTCGCCCTCGACCTCAGCCCGGCCGAGGCGCGGCACACGGTCGGCCTGGATCTGCCGCCGGACGCGTTCGTGGTCGGTGCCGTCAGCGCCCTCGTCGACTACGAGGGCTTCGATGTGCTGCTCCGCGCCGCGGCCGCGATCATCGACCGAGACGACGCACCTGTCGCCGGGACGCTGCACGTGGTGCTCGTAGGCGACGGGGTCTCCGCCCCCGGGCTCATGCAGCTCGCCGACGAGCTCGGCATCTCAGTCCGCGTCCACCTGCCGGGCAGGGTCCCGCGCGAGCAGGCACGCACCTGGGTCCAGGCCCTCGACGCGGTGGTCGTGCCGCGCCGCGACGTGGACGTCGCCCGCACCGTCACCCCGCAGAAGCCGGTAGAGGCACTCGCCCTCGCGAGGCCCGTCGTGATCAGCGACCTCCCCGCCCTTCGCGAGACCATCACCGGGGACGACGGGACCCTGCACGGGGAGATCTTCCCCGCCGGCGACCACGAACGGCTCGCGGACGTGCTCTGCGAGCTCGCGGCAGACCCTGCGCGAGGAACCGGTCACTCCCGGACGGGCCGCGCCACCGTCGCGGACCGCACCTGGCCCGCATTGATGAGACGATACGAGCGGGTGTATCGCACGTTGTCCGACGATCGGTCTGCGACGTGATCCGAGGGGACGAGCTGAGCGCACCCGCACGCAGTCGTCCCCGGAACGCAGCGGCAGCCCTGTGCCGCCGACCCCCTGAGAGGCACCCATGGCCCTGCGCATCATGACCATCTACGGCACGCGCCCCGAGGCGATCAAGGTCGCCCCGATTATCAAGGCGATCGACGCCGCGGAGGATCTGGAGTCGATCACCGTGGTGACCGGGCAGCACCGCGAGATGCTCGACCAGGTCAACACGATGTTCGAGATCGTCCCGGATCATGACCTCGACATTATGAGCAGCGGACAGTCCCTCAACGGCATCGTGGCCAAGGTGATCACCGGGGTGGACGACATCCTCGAGCGCGAGGCGCCCGATGCCGTGATCGTCCAGGGAGACACCTCCACGGTCATGGGCGCGGCCGTTGCGTCCTTCAACCGGCAGATCCCCGTGATCCACCTCGAGGCCGGCCTGCGCTCGGGCGATATCAACTCCCCGTTCCCGGAGGAGGCGAACCGGAAGCTCACGAGCCAGATCGCCGCCCTGCACCTCGCCCCCACCTCCACCAGCAAGGCCAATCTCACGCGCGAGGACGTGCGGGAGAACGACATCGTCGTCACCGGCAACAGCGTCATCGACACCCTGATGTTCGCGACGGAGAACCTCCGCGTGCCCTTCTCGGACGAGCGCCTCGAGCAGCTCCGCGACGCGAAGGAGGCCGGCACCGGCGGGCGGGTCCTGCTCGTGACCGCGCATCGCCGCGAGAACCTCGGCGACGCCATGGAGGGCATCGGCGAGGCAGTCGCCGAGCTCGCCCGCAAGCACCCGGACCTCACCGTGGTCTTCCCGATCCACAAGAACCCGAAGGTCCGCAAGGCGATCCGTCCCGCCGTCAAGGGGGTCGAGAACGTGCTCCTCATCGAGCCCCTCGCCTACGCCGAGTTCACCCAGCTCCTGAGCCTCGCGGACCTCGTGCTCACCGACTCCGGCGGCGTGCAGGAGGAGGCTCCCAGCCTCGGCAAGCCCGTGCTCGTCATGCGTGAGAACACCGAACGCCCCGAGGCGGTCGTCGCCGGCACCGTGAAGCTCATCGGCACCCACCGCCAGCGCCTCGTCGACGAGGTCTCCCTGCTGCTCGACTCCCCCGAGGCCTACGCCGGGATGGCCAATGCCGTGAACCCCTACGGGGACGGACAGGCCGCGGCGCGCACCCTCGAGGCGATCCGCTGGAAGTTCCTCGGCGGCGACCGTCCCGCGGATTTCTCCGCCTAAGCGGGCGCCGGGCGCCTGCCATAGAATCGGGCGGTTCCTCCGCTTCTCGACCCCACGACCCGAGGTGCATCCATGACGTCGCCCGCCCCTGACGCGGCCCCCCGCATCGCGATCCTCGGCAGCTGCGTGACCCGGGACGCCTTCGACCATGAGGACGCGCGACGATTCAAGCTCGTCTCCTCCGTGGAGCGGACAGCGCTCGGAAGTTTCATGGGGCGACGAACCCAGGTGCTGCAGCCGGACTACGACAAGATCACCTCGGACGCCCAGCGGAGGACGGTCCAGGACGACATCGCGAAGCAGGGGCGGCTGCGGCTGCGGAAGCTCCGCTTCGATGCCCTCGTCGTCGATCTCATCGACGAGAGGCTGCCGGTGGCGCGCTTTGCCGATGGCGGGACCGCGACGGTGTCGAGCGAGTTCCGACAGCTGAGCACCCCGATCTCGCAGTACACGAAGGTGCTGCCGTACACGGAGCAGGCCTTCGACCGCTGGCGGGCCGGATGGACGTCTCTCCTCGACCTGCTCGATCAGATCGGGGCGCGACACAAGGTCGTCGTCCACCGCGCTCACTGGGTGGTCCGTGCGACCGACGGTCGGGCCAGCGTCGACGATCCGGAGACCGTCTACGCTGCGAACCGCTGGCTCAACGACGCGTACGAGCACATGGCGAACACCCTCGAGCCCCATCAGGCGATCGAGGTGCCCACCAGGCGGGTGCTCGCCGACCCCCAGCACCCGCACGGTCTGGCGCCGTTCCATTACACGGCCGAGTACTACGCGGAGATCCTCCGCCAGCTGGACGTCTTCCTCGAACGGACTCGCTGAGCGCCCCGCACCCGCCCGGGCCCCGGTTCACGCCGAGAAGTAGCGCACCGTCCGCACCGTCGGCGTGGTCTCGCCGTCCATTGTGGCAGTCAAGTAGATCGATTGGTTCCCGGATCCCACGTAGACGGGCGGGGCGAACCACATGCCGGAGCTGTATGTCGGGGCGGTGACCGTTCGGCCACCCACGGTGAGCGTGACGGTCGCGCCGGGCGTCGAGTAGCCGTAGAAGGAGACCATGCCGCTCGGGGTGGTCGAGCCTGCCGCCGGGGAGGCCAGGGTGGGGGTCTGCACGGGGCTCGAGAAGGACCGCTCGACCGTCACCGGCGCGGAGGTCTGGCCGCCGACGGTCTGCGTGAGCGTGATGCTCTTCGTCCCCGAGGAGACCGCGATCGGGGGCGCGAACCACATGCCCGAGCTGTACGTGGTCGCCGTGACGCTGCGACCGTCGAAGGTCAGCGTCACCTCGGCGCCGCGCGTGGCCGTGCCGTAGAAGCTCACCATCCCGGAGGCGGTCGTCGATCCGGCGGCGGGCGAGGTGATCGTCAGCGGGTCGAAGGCGCTGCGGAAGTAGCGCACCTCCCGGACCGAGGCGCTGGTGATGCCGTCCTTGCTCGCGGTCATCACGATCGCCTGGTTGCCCGTGCCCACCTGGACCGGGGGCGCGAACCACATACCCGAGCTGTACGTCGTGGCGGTGACCGTGCGGCCGCCCACCGTGAGCGTCACGACGGAGCCGCGCGTGGCGGTCCCGTAGAAGCTCACCATGCCGGAGGCGGTGGTCGACCCGACGGCGGGGGAGAGCAGCGCCGGATTCTCGACGGGACTCTCGAAGTACCGGGTGGTCGTCACGGTCGGGCTGGACAGGCCGTCCAGCGTCGCGGTCATCGAGATCGACTGCGTGCCGCTCGGGATCTCCATCCCGTGGGCGAACCACATACCCGAGCTGTAGGTCGGCACGGTCACCGTGCGACCGCCCGCGGTCACCGTGACCTGCGAGTGCGGATCCGCGGTCCCGTACAGGGTCACGGTGCCCGCCGAGGTGGTGGATCCCGCGCCCGGGCTGGTCAGCTCCGGCGGCGTGACATCGTTGACGAACTGGTACGTCCCGGTCGCCGTAGGGCTCGTGTACCCGGGGATCGACGCCGTCAGCGAGACCCGCTGGGAGCCCGCCGGCACGTTCACCGCCGGCGCGAACCACTGCCCCGAGGAGTAGACGGGGGCGGTGACCGTGGTCCCGGCGACGGTGAGGCGCACCGTCGAGCCGCGCGTGCCGGTGCCGCTGAAGCTCACCTGCCCCGCCGAGTACTCGCCGGAGACCGCATGGGAGGTGATGCTGGGGGTCACGATCGGGGCGGAGAACTGGAGCGTGGTGGTCGAGGTGCCGCTCGTCTCCCCGCCCAGCTCGGCGACGAGGGACACCGTGCGGGTCCCCGCGGCGATGGTCATCGACGGGGAGGTCCAGGTGCCGTCCGTGCGCACCGTCGTGGTCCGGCTCGTGCCGCCGACGGTCACGGTAACGGTCGATCCCGGGGTGCCCTTCCCGCTGAACACCGTGGCACCCGGGTAGTACACGCCGTCGGTGGTGTGGCTGCCCAGGATCGGCGTCGCGACGGGCGCCGCGACGGGCAAACGGTAGCGGAACAGGTCGAGCGAGCCCTTCGCGTAGTACAGGTCGCGGTTGCCGATCACCACCATGTCGGTGATGCCGCCAGTGGCGAGGGTCGTCTTCTCGAAGGTGAGCGGGTTGATGGCGTACAGGTTGCCGTCCGCCGTCGCGTAGACGATCCCGTCCCGCACGAAGGTCGAGAAGTCGTTCCCGTAGAAGCCGGGGTTGTTGGAGAAGATCATCTCCTGCTTGATCATCGACAGTCGGCCGGAGGCATCGACCCTCGCGTGAAAGAGGGTGCGGCCCGCGATGCCCCAGAGCGTTCCGTCGGAGGGATCGACCGAGAGCGCGTTCACCCACGGCACGATCCCTTCGTTCGAGGGGACCAGGGAGGAGAGCACCTTTCCGGTCGAGGGGTCGATCGTGAACAGCCGGGCCTTCGTCTCGGTCGCCTCGTAGCCGGTGCCGCCGTTGATCGAGGAGCCGGCCACCACGGTGCCGTTCGCGGAGGCGAGCGCGACGACGCTCTGGTTCGCGATCGGGTTGCGGTACACCCGGGTGGTCGCGCTGTTCGGGGTCCAGACCGTGAAGGCTCCGCCGACGGTGCTCTTCACAGAGACCGAGGCGACGCCGACGGTGCCGTCCCCGAGGTCCACGAAGTCGAACGGGCGCTCCTGGGAGTTCTTCAGCTCATGGGTGCTGGGGTTCTGCGTGAACACGCCCGTGGCGCCCGTGTACTCGAACGGCTTCGCCGGGTCATAGGTCATGAGCTGCGCGCGAGGGTAGCCGCCCATCACCAGCCGGCTCCCGGCGCGGCCGAAGCCCTCGACCTGCGGGAGCCCCTCGAGCTCGGAGAACGAGGCCTTCGCCGGGTCGTAGACGCGCACGCCCGTCGGGTTCTGGAAGCCGCCCACGTACACCTTGCCGTCGGGGCCGGCGGCGAGGCTGCGCACCTCGCCGGGCGCCCCCGAGACCTGGGGCTGGGTGTCCTTCTGCCGGCCCGGCCGGGAGGACAGGTTTAGCACCGAGGTGTCGTACAGCCACTGCGTGCCGAGAGCGCCGGCGACGGCGAGGCTCGGGTTCGCCCAGCCGGAGAGCTTCGGATCCACCCACACCATGTCCCGCGGGGAGGCCTGAGTCGAGTAGCCGGTGCGGGCGTAGCGGAGCGTGGTGAGGTCCAGCTCGGCGAGGCCGAAGGAGGACTTCTGGAAGTACACCGTGTCCTCCGTCGGGTGGACGGGGGAGACGGCGCTGTTGACTCCCGCGATCGTGGTGGAGGCCGGGAGGGCGTTGCCGGAGCCGTCGACCTGGACGGTCTTCGCGAAGGAGCCGGTGGTGGTGTCGTAGAGGTACATCGCGGCGGCGCTCGAGGAGGTCACCACGAGGTACTTCCCACGCAGGGCGAGGTCGGAGATCGTGTTGTTGGTGCCCGAGAGCGCGGTGGGGAGGGTGATTGCGCTGATCGCGCCGGTGGACCGATCCACGCGGGCGAGTTTGCCGGTGCCGAGCGAGCCGGCGTAGACGTAGCGGTCGTCCGCCGCGAGGGCGCGCACGTACGCCTCACCCGGGTTCGGGGTGCCGAGCGCCTTCACCGCACCGGTCCCGGCGTCGACGCTGAACACGCGCCCCGTCGGATACGTGCCGGCGAAAACCGTGCCATCCGGAGCCGTGGTCAGCGACCAGACGGAGTCGTCCCCGAAGGGCGTACCGAGATCTCGCACGGCCTTCTGCCCGGGAGCCCAGCTGTAGAGCCGCGCCGCGCCGTCGTTCACCGTGAACACCACGGTCCGGCCGCTGACCGTGAGGCCCCACGCGTCGATGCCGGCGGGGACCCGCTGCTCGAAGACCACGTCCCCGGAGAGGGTGTCGATCGCCTGGAACAGCGCCGGCAGCGCCTCGTTGCCGGAGGTGACGAAGTAGGTGAGGGAGCGTCCGTCGGTCCCCACCCCGTGCGCCGCCTGCGGGCTCAGCACCTTGTCCTCGAAGGCGGAGCCGATCTCGGTCTCGGTCCCCGTCGCGATCGGCGCCGCGCTCGCCGGCGAGTCCGGCACGGTGACCTGCACGATGCCGACCGTGCCGATCAGCACGACGAGGGCCAGCAGCAGCCGCGGCAGAGCGGGCGCTCCCTGGGCGGGGCGACGTGCGGCGGAGGAGTACGGTGTGGTGGTCATGAGGCCCCCGAGGGTGAGTGGTGGAGAGGCGCAGATGAATCAGGAACCGACTAGCGTGGACCCATGAGAACTCGAGGCCTGATCGTCGTCGGAGCATGCATGGCCGTGCTCTTCACAGGATGTTCTGAGACTAGCCCACCCGAGGCCCCCACGGTGCAGTCCTCCGATGCGGGAGGGGAGGACTCGACCGCCCCCGCCGCAAGCGACGGCGGCGCGGGGGCGGGCCCCGATGCGACGGTCCCCGCCGAGGAGGCGAGCGGCAGCCCGGCTCCCACCGTCGAGGCACAGGCTCCCGGCTCCGCGCTGGTCGTCACCGGGGTGGAGATCGCCCCGCCCGAGGGCTGGCAGGTCACCGGGGTCTCCGCCGACGACACCTCCGAGGTGGTCAGCGCGACCTCCGAGGACGGACAGCTGCTGTCCGTGCGCTCGGTCCGCTCGGAGATTACCGCGGAGGAGCACCTCGCCGAGCTGCGCGCCGCGGACTCCGACCAGGCCGCCGACGCCCCGGAGCTCGTCGCCGACGGGGAGACCCTGCAGGGTGTCGAGACGCGGCTCGCCACGAGCGGCGGCGAGATCGTCCAGCTCCAGTACGTCACCCGCCGGGGCGACTCGCTGATCACCATCGACCTGGTCACCACGGCCGAGGGCCGAGACGCCCTGCTCGACCAGGTCGCCTCGGGCACCACCTGGACCTGAGCCGGGTCAGCTCGCTGCCGGCTCCCCCTCGGCGAGGGCCAGCAGCAGGTCCGGCAGGCGGTGACCTAGCTCCTCGGCGTACACCTGCTGCCCGCGCAGGTTCAGGTGCATCTGGTCGTAGAAGAGCGCCGGATCCTCCATGAACTCCTGGGAGTCGAGGAAGGGCACTGACTGCTCGGCGCAGACCTCTGCCGCCACTTCGCGCAGCAGCGCGAACCGCTGCAGGGCCCGCGCATAGCGCCCGCGCTCGCCCCGGTACAGGGCCTGTAGGGCGGCGTCGGTCGAGAAGTCGCCGCGACGGAATGGGGAGGCGACCACCGCGAGGTCCACGCCGAGGGCGCGCGCAGCGGAGACCAGGGCGCGCAGCAGCCCCGCGCTCGCCTCCCGCGAGGAGCGCTCCACGGAGGGCACCTCCGCGGCGGGGACGAAGGGGCTCACGTTCTTCGATGCCGACCAGTAGTGGCCCGCGGCGATCAACGCGTTGCTGTCCGACATCGGCACGAAGTACACCAGGCGGTTCCGCCCGGACGCGAAGGGGACGATCTTCGCGGGCAGCTGCGTGAGGGCATGCAGCGTGGTCATCCCGCTGTACCCGCCGTTGAGCACCCGCCAGTCCGCGGGCAGCCCGCGCTCGATCCTCGACGGGAACCGCTCGGTCTCCGGCGCGAACATATCGACTCGACGAACGAGCCGCCCAGCAGGACCAGCCGCCGCGTCGCCGCGGGGCGGTCGTTGCCGGTGGCGAGTAAGCCCTCCGCCGTGCCGCGGCGCCGGAACGGGCCCTCCGGCAGGGTCTCGTCGGCGATCGACCGGTGGAAGTCCGTCGCGGCGACGGTGTCGTCCACCCCGGGGGCGATCTCCTTCAGTCGCAGGCTGCGCATGCTCCCCTGCTCAATCCTGCGACGCGTGCCGGAAGTAGCCCTCGTAGCGCGCCATGTCGGTGCTGATGATCCGTGCCGGCACCCCGGCGACCACGCAGTTGTCGGGGATGTCCCGGGTGACCACGGCGTTCGCCCCCACGACCACGTTCGAGCCGATCGTCCCGCCCACGCAGCGTGCTCCGGCCGCGATGTGCACCCGGTCGCCGATCACGGGGGCCTTTACGCGCACCCGCCCGCCGATGGTGACGTTCTGGCCGATCTTGACGTCCCGGCCGATCTTCGCGCGGGCGTGGATCACGCAGCCCACCCCGCCGTAGGCGAAGGTCGTGCCCTCGCCGATCTCCGCCGTGGCGGGGAGATAGCAGTTGAAGCGCTCATGGATCCATGTGGTGAAGAAGTCGGCCATCTCCGTGTTACCGGCGAAGAGCTGCTGCCGGGCGAGGCGGTGGACGGTCATGATGTCCAGCTCGGAGAGCCGCTCGCGGATGCGCGCGTTCCCCCCGTCGGTGAGCACGTACGTCTCCACGGCGAGCCCGTCCGGGACGGCGTGGTCGCGGTGCGCGAGCCAGGTCAGCGCGTGCAGCTCCGGATCGGCGAGCGCCTGCTCGGCGCTCACCACCGGGGAGCGGAACAGCGTCTCGCCCACATGGGTCCCCGACATGTCGAGGATCGCCGCGGTCCGGTAGGTGCGCGAGAGCAGCCGGGCCAGCACCTCGGACCCGCTCCAGCAGCCCACGAGCCCGAGGGACAGCGGGGACTGACGGCGCGGCACCTCGGCGAAGGACTGCGGGGTCACGGGATCAGGCATGGGTCCCCTCGGGGAGCGCGGTGAACAGGGGGATCGCGTGAGCGCCGAGGCACACCTCGTGTGGGGCGACCTCGACGGCGACCTCCGCGGTGGGAGAGATCAGGGTGAGATAGTCGCAGCGGCCGTCCTGCGGCGCCGAACGGCTGGTCAGGACGGCGCTCGGGACGGTGCGGCCGAGGCCCGCCCCGGCCCAGCCGGTGGTGGTGAGCCCGCGCTGGCCGCGCGAGACGTCGATGTTCCCCACGGGGAGCAGCTGGCGGATCTCGAGCTCGCCGCGGCCGTCGCGGAGGCGGATGCTCTCGTTGCCCGTCCGGTCCGCGACCTCGAGCGAGGGGCCCGCATGGAGGAGCTGGCGCACCACGGCACCCGCGGCACCGACGCGGATGGTGTCGTGGACGAGCACGCACTCGGGGTCGTGGAGGAAGGTCACGGTCCGCTCCCGCGCGACCCCGCGGTACGGGGCGTCGGCGAGCACGAACTGCTCCCACTGCGGGGTCTCGATCCGGCGCACCATCCGGGTCTCGGTGAGCGGCCGGTACGGGCCGGCCCCGGCGACCAGGACCTGGCCGTGCCCGTACTCGCCCAGCTCGTACGCCCGCCGCTCGGGGTTCGCGTAGCCGGAGAAGCCGGCGTCGCCGATTACCTCGCGGCCCCCGGTGTAGTAGTGGAAGCTCGTGTGGTCGCTGTGCCCGTGCACGGCCCGGCCGGGACCGAAGCGGAGCGCGAGGACCGATTCCTCCGCGAACGGGCGCTCCGTGCCCCAGCCGCTGCGGGCGAACGCCCAGCCGCGGTCGAAGACCTGGATCCGCCGTGCGGGAGGCTCGCCCGTCGCGCCCCGGCTGGTCACGTACTCGAGCGGCGTGCCCGGGATCGGGGGGGTGCGGGTGTCCAGCGAGTCGCCGATCGCGAGGAGCATGCCGTCCGGCCGGCTCGCATGCACGAGGAAGTCCACGATCGCGCGGCGGCGGCGCAGCACCGGCGGATGCGGGATCCCGCAGCGGTCGAGCTCGTCCTCGAACTGCCCGAACTGCTTCCACACGTAGTAGTGGTATACGGAAGCCTGCTCGTTCGTCGCCCCCTGCAGGTCGCACATCGCGGTGATCGCCTCGGTGGCGCGCTGCACAGCGAGGTCGATCCAGGGCTGGTGGGAGACCGTCGCGCCGACGGCGAGCAGGGCGAGTGACTCATCGAACCCGTGGTTCCAGGCTCCCGAGTAGTTCGCCGGGTCCGCGAGATACGCGCCGTGCTGGTGTAAGGCCGCCACGTAGGCCTCCGAGGCGGGGATGATTCCCGCGGCGAAGGCGAGGGCCTGCGCGCGCATCGCCGTGGTGTGCCGCATCCAGGGCGGGGTGTCGTGGACGACCTCGGGGTGCGCCGCGATCCAGCTCTCGATGAGCCGCTGCGCGAGCTCGCGGTATCGCTCCTCCCCGGACTCGTCGAGCGAGCGGTAGATGCTGAACAGGTACTCCATGTTGTGGAGCCGGAACAACCAGGAGCCGTCGTGGGCGTCAAGCGTCCAGTCCACGGGGTCGCCGACCACCGTGTCCGGGTAGCGGGAGGTGTGCATGACCCCGGCGGACCACTGATCTGCGATACGCCGATAGTTGCCGGGGATCTCCGTCCTCTCGCCGTGGCCGGTGGACAGGTCGTGGGGGAGCGCGGTGGGGAGGTCTGTCACGAGGCGGCCTTCGGCATCCTCCACGCGTAGGGACGGGTGCCGTCCCCGGGGCCGGCGAGATGACGGCGCCGGAGCGAGGTGTCGGGTGCGCCGAGACCGGGCGTGATCATCGGGTCTCCTTCTGCGGTGTCCGTGCGGGCGCTCAGCACGTCGGCATCGACGAAGAGCGTCGCGAGCAGGAGGTCCTCGAAGTGGGTGGGAGGAACTGCTGATCGCGAGGTGGTCACCCACTCTAGTGCGTCCGCCGAGTCGGCGATCGCCAGACCGAGCTCCTCCGCCAGCCGGCGCAGCGCGGGATCCGCGGTCACGACGACCGGCCGGAGCGACTGCCGGGCTGCCGCCTCGACCTGGGACGCCTCGTCCACGATCCAGCCGTAGGCGGGGAGGCCCCCCGGGTCGACGGCGAGCCCGGCGGTGCGGAGCATGAGCACGAGGGCCTGGTCCGCGCGGTGGGTGCGCAGGACCGTGCGCAGCTGGTCCCAGGCGGTGCGCAGCCGGGCGTCCTCGTCGGATAACCACAGCGCCAGGTGCTCGTCCCAGGCCTCCGCCGAGTCGAGCACCGGGAAGGCGGCGCCGAGCACCTCGCAGATCCCCCGCCCCGCGCCCGAGGCGACCACGGAGCCGCTCGCCGCGATCTCGACCACGCGGCGCGAGAACATCGACGGCGAGTCCGAGACGGAGTTCACGTTGAGATTCACGGGATGGGACTTGTAGACGTCCAGGACCTGGTCATAGGGCACCGAGCCGACGGAGAACTCCTGCAGCTCCTCGGGCAGGCGGTACGGCGAGTCCGGGCGGTCCCGCTGTCGGTCGTAGATCGTCAGCCCATGCCGCGCGGCGACCTCGAGGATGGAGCGCAGCTCCGCGGAGCGCTTTGGGTACCGGCTGCCGTAGTAGGTGCCGGCGAAGGCCGCGGTGCGGGTCCACGGCCGCGCGCTGGGCAGCGGGTTGTGCAGCTTCGGCTCGGCGTAGAAGGGCAGCGAGGAGGCGGAGAGGTTGCGATTTTCCTGGGCGAGATAGGCCGGGAGTCGGTCCGCGTCGGTGGTGAACACGTGATCCATCCGGCTCGCGGGGAGCGCGAAGGACCGGAAGTGGACCGGGTCCTCCTTGTTCCAGAAGAGGACCGGGATGCCGCGGTCCCTGGCGCCGTCGAGCAGCCGCCACAGATCGGCGGCCTCCTCCTCGCCGTGGTAGGCGATGCCGTGGAACCACTCGTGGTCCGGCCCCTCCCACGCGGACTCGACGATCACCGCGTCCAGACCGTCGAGCTGGTCGGCGCCCGCGCGGCGGGCGAGGGCGACCGTGGGCACCGTGGTGCTGATCGTCCGACGGGTGAACTCGTCGGCGATCAGACCGATCCGCAGGTCCTCGAGGTGGACGGGCGCGGCGTCGGCGTCGGATCCCGCCGGGCGGGCGGTGCCGTCGGTCGCGGCGCCGATCGGCTGCGCCTCCTCGACGAGCCGGTTGTGAATCTGCCCGAGGTACTGCCCGGTCTGTCCGGGGAGCTCGAGCCGCTCGATCTCCTCCGCGCACCAGGCGATGCCGAGGCGGCGCGCGGCGATCCGTGCCGCGAGCACGGTGCCGAGCGGGCCCCGGGCGATGATGACGGCGGCACGCTCGCGGATCGCAGCGCGCGTGAGGGCGTCGACCGCGAGCAGGACGTCCTGGTCGAGGGCGCCGACGGACTTCGGCGCCCCCACGGGGACGGTGCGGAGCCCTTCGATCGGCTCCTTCCGCTGCGTCCCGGTGACCACCGCGCACCCGGGCTCGGGGCGGTAGAGCGGGGCGAGGCCGACGGGAGCGACGAGGGAATCGTCGGCCCATCCGGCGAGGCGGCGCCAGCCCGCGACGCGCGCCTCCTCCTCCGTCAGCAGATCGTGGTGCTCGGCGAGGACGCCCTCGGCGGCCTCGGCGCCCTCCGCCTCGAAACGGCGGTCCAGGAGCGCGAGCGCCTCGGCGCGGTTCTGGGGCGCGGCGTCCTCCTCGAGCAGGCTGCGGCCGCGCAGCGGCGGCTCGGCACCCCGGGGAAGGCCCAGCAGCTCGGTCCAGTGCTCGCGGGCGATCATCAGGTCGTACTGCGCGGCGCGGTCCTTCGCGGTCGCGCCGAGCTCCGCCCAGCTGTCCGCATTGCGGTGGGCGAGGACGAGCTCCGCGAGCTCCTCCGTGCTGCCGCGCACGAACTCCCCGCCGAAGATCTCCTCGGCGCCGTCCCGGTCCCACACGAGCGCGGGCGCGCCGGAGGCCATCCCCTCGATCGGGGCGAGGTGGAAGGTCTCCCGAGAGCTGGGGCTGGTCATCCAGCCGATGCGGCGGAACCAGTTGCCCATGTCCGGGCTGAACGGCTCGAACACGACGTGCTCACGCAGCTGCGGATCGTCAGCGATCGAGCGGAAGAAGGCACGGTAGGCGTCCTGGCCGGCGGGCTTGCGCCACTCCCACGGGTACTGCCACGGCACGCGACCCCGGAGGTGCAGCTGGAATCGGTCGTCCTCCTGCAGCAGAAGGCGCAGCAGGTCGACGGCGCGGTCCGGGCGCTTGAGGAAGGGGACGTAGCCCGCGAGACCCAAGTGGAACTGGGCACCGGGCAGCTTCGGCCGGTCGAGATCCCCGAGGTCGATGGTGTTGGGGATGACCGTGGTGCGGTTCTCGGGCCAGCCGAGGGTGCGCAGAACGTGGCGGCGGTAGAAGTCCGAGACGAACACGAAGGCGTCGACGCGGCGCGGGTCGAGGTCCGTGATCCACTTCCCGCGCACCTCGAAGCCGTGGAAGCGCACCAGCAGGCGCGTGGCCGGCGGGAGGTGCTGCGCGTAGAACACGGCGTTCGGTCCGGACCACTCGCAGATCACCGTGTCCGCCCAGGCGGCGTGAGCGAGGCTCTCCTCCCGGTCGTGGGCGGCGAGGCGGTGCCACTTGTCGATCCGCAGCTCGACGTCGTCGCGCTGGCGGAGCGTCTCGAGGAGGTCCGAGGCGAACTTGAGATCGTGCCCGGCGACGACCACGCGATGGCGGCGCTCGTGGACCTGGAGCGCCCCGGCGGTCGCGGGATCGGCTTCCGCACGGGCGAAGTACGCGCTGAAGCGCTCGGCGGTGGCCTGCATCGAGTACGAGCCCACGGCGGCCCGCGCGCGGTGGGCGGCCTCGGCGAGGACCCCCGGTTCCGCCGCCGCCCGCCGCAGGACGGCGACGACGTCGCCGCCGTCGACGAAGAGCGGGTAGTCCTCGCCCAGCAGGTCCTCGTGCATCCGCGTGCGGTTGAGGACGGGCGGGGTCCCGAGCGCCGCGCATTCGAGCATCTTCGTGGAGATCTCGGGGCTGGCATCCAGCTCCGGGTCGCGCCAGCACAGGCCCACATCGGCCCGTGCGACGATGTCGAGCACCTCGCGCCGTGGGAGTCCGCCGTGCCAGGTCACGCGCGGCCCGGGCATCTCCGCCGCCGCCTTCATCGCCGCGAGCCAGTCGTGGTCCGCCCCGGTGTTCTGGAACTTGTCGCCCACCAGGTCGAGGGTGGACTCGTGGCCGGCGGCGGCGAGCTGATCGGGCAGCTCGGTCATCTCGAGCGTGTTCCAGAGCCGCGCGAACTTGCCAGCGTAGACGAGGCGGAGCGGATCACCGGCCTGCCGGTCCACGGCGCCGTCGCGGAAGGCCTCGTCGGGGACGATCGGGTTCATGACAAGGGTCTTGCCCGTCATGGCGCCGTTGAGGGACTCAACGATCGAGCGGGCCTCCTCGGTCTGGAGGAAGATGCGCCGGGACTGCTCGGCGATCGTGTCCAGGAGATTCCGCTCGTGCTCGGTGGGGGAGAAGCTGAAGGCAGCGCCCTCGGTGAGATAGGGCCACAGGCGGCCGGTGAAGCGCCCGGAGACCGCGAGCGCCGCGGCGATGTCGAAGCCCCGGGAGATGATCACGTCGAAGTGGTGGCGGCGATCGAGCACGGCGACGCGGCTCGCCGCGTGGCGGGGCTTCATCCCGGCGAGCCCGGAGACCTGGTCGTCGAACGGGGTGTGGAGGGCGAGGCCCTCCAGCTCGGTGAGACCGGTGATCTTCTCCGGGTCCTGGACGTCCGCCTTCAGCAGCACGTGCACCTCGGAGCCGGTGCGGTGCAGGCAGCGGGCGAGCGCCTCGAGCCAGATGCCCGAGCCGTCGCGATAGTTGAGGTTGACGTCCCCGTAGAGCAAGATCCGGCGGCTCATGCGTGCCCCTCCGTCCGGTCGGTGGCGATCTCCTGCAGGTGGGATAGGAGCGACGTCTGCGGGGCGCCGGCGGCGGCCTCGAGCTCCTCGGGGCCGAGCGGGAGCGAGACCGCGCTCGAGCGGCGCAACGCCGCGGTGTGGACGTCCGGCGGCAGCGCCGAGCGCAGCAGGTAGACGGGGACCTTGTGCGACTCTGCCCAGGAGACGCCCTCGAGCAGCTCGCGCATCAGGGCGGTGCCGACACCGGTGGTCGCGCTCGACCAGACGGCCGAGGCACGCAGGGCCTGCTCGTCCAGCAGGATCAGATCGGGCCGGTCCCGCTCGAGGGCGGGGACCACCTCGCCGGGGAGCCACGGGCGGGCCGTGAGCTCGGGGAGGGGGCGGGGGTCGAAGATCCCGCCCACTGCGAGCACGCGCTGCGGGGTGAGCATCGTCGCGAGCGTCTCGTTCGTGAACGGATTCGTCACCTCGGGGGTCGAGGCCCGACCGGCGGAGGCGGCCGGGCGGGGCGCGCCAGCTCCCGCCGGCGCCGGCGACGCCGCGGGCGCGGCGCCCGCCGGGAGGCCGTGCTTGAGGCGGTCGTTCACGTCCTGGGTGCGGCGCATGAGGCTCGCCCCGTACTTGCCGGACTGCTTGTTCCCGGCCTCGACGGCGCGGTGCACCTTGTTCGTCCCCTGGGTCACGGATCGCTGCAGCGTCCCCAGCAGGCGTTCGTGCTTGATCAGGCGTCTCTGGAGAGTGCGCTGCATGAACGTGATCGAGGCGAGCCCCACCATCACGCCGAGCAGCATCAGGGTCAGACCGACGCGGGGGCTCCAGATCTGCACCACCGCTCCGAGGACGAACAGGACGAGGGCCGCGGCGGCGGCGAGACGGGTGCTCATGGCGCGATGCTCCTGCGAGATCGGTCGTTCACGGGATGGATCTGTGCGGCCGCACCGTCAGGAGAGGGGCCGCGGGAGGTGGCTCAGCGCCACAGCCCCTTGGTGTCGATGACGACCTTCTCCTGGAGCGTCGAGCGGTCGAACTCCTTGAAGGGGTCGTGGTCCACCATCACCAACACGATGTCCGCGCGCTCCACGGCGTCCTCGAGGGTGGCGAGCTCGACATTGGACTTGCCGGCGAACTCCTTCGGGAGCTCGTCGATGTTCGGCTCCACCACGAGCACCTGGCCCTCCGGCAGGCGGTCGGTGAGCGCGACGGCGATGTCCTTCGAGGGCGACTCGCGCAGGTCGTCGATGTTGGCCTTGAAGGCGATGCCGAGCGCTGCGACCACGGGGTTCTTGAACTTGTCCGCCTTCTCGAGGACCTTCTCGAGGACCAGCTCGGGCTTGGAGTCGTTGACCTCGCGGGCGGTGCGGATCAGGTTCGAGAACTCGCGGTCGGCGGAGACGATGAACCAGGGGTCCACGGCGATGCAGTGACCGCCCACGCCCGGGCCGGGCTGGAGGATGTTGACGCGCGGGTGGTGGTTGGCGAGCTCGATCAGCTCCCACACGTCGATGCCCTGGCGCTCGGAGATGATCGACAGCTCGTTCGCGAAGGCGATGTTCACATCACGGAAGGCGTTCTCGGTCAGCTTCGCCATCTCGGCGGTGCGGGCATCGGTGAGCAGCAGCTCGCCGTTGCAGAAGCTCGCGTAGAGATCGCGGTTCAGCTCACCGGCCTCGGGGGTGAGGCCGCCGATGATCCGGTCGTTGTCGACCATCTCGATCATGATGCGGCCGGGCAGCACCCGCTCCGGGGCGTGCGAGAAGTACAGCGAGTTCGGGAGGTTCGGCTCCGTGGTGAACTCGGGGCGCAGCTCGAGGATCACCCCGGCCATGTGCTCGGTCGCGCCGGGGGGCGAGGTCGACTCGAGCACCACCAGCTCGCCACCGGACAGCTTCGGGGCGATCCCGCGAGCGGCCGCCTCGATGTAGGAGAGGTCCGCGTCGTGGTCGCCCTTGAACGGGGTGGGGACGGAGACGATGTAGGCGTCGGCCTCGGGGGTCTCGGTCTGCGCGGAGAGCTTGCCCTGGGCGACGGTGCCCGCGACGACGGTCTCGAGCCCCTCCTCGACGAACGGCACCTTGCCGGCGTTGATCGCGTCGACGTTGCTCTGCTTGATGTCCACGCCGATCACCGTCTTTCCCGCCTGAGCGAGCACGGCGGCCGTGGGCAGACCGATGTAGCCGAGGCCGATCACAGCCACGGTGTCGAGGGGGACGCTGGGACTCACGAGAAGCTCCTGAGGAGTGAGGACGGCGCGGAGGGGCGAGACGGAGGAGGATGATCTCGCCCACCGTAGCGCGTGGGCGGGAACCCGCGACTGCTGGTGTCACGGGTGTCTCGCTGTCGCGGAAGGGCATGCACAGGAAGTCGCGTATCGTTCAGGCGTGATCCGTCGGGCCGAGGAGTCGAGCAGTGGCAGGTGAGGTGCGGACGTCCTCGGACGTCATCCGGGCGCTTCGCGACCGGGGACAGGACCCGAGTGGGCTGTCCCCGATCGGAGTGCGACCGCCCCTCGGTACGTATCTCCGCGAGCTGTGGGAGCGCCGCCACTTCATCTGGTACGACGCGCGGCAGCGGAGCTCGACGCAGAACACGTCGACTCGGCTCGGCAATGTCTGGCTCTTCCTGCGGCCGCTGATCGACGCGGCCTTCTACTGGGTGATCTTCGGGGTATTGATGGGCGTCGACCGTGGCGTCGACAACTTCCCCGCGTTCCTGATCATCGGTCTGCTGATGTTCCGCGCGACCGGGTCGGCGATCAGCTCAGGCGCGATGCTCATGCGCGGCAGCAAATCGATGATCCGTGCGTTCAACTTCCCCCGCGCGGCCGTGCCCATCTCGAGCGTGCTGCAGGCCTCGATGTCGTCTGTGGCCACCATGATCGTGATCTGCTTCGCCATCACGATCATCCCGCCCTTCGCGCCGCCGAACCTCATGTGGCCGCTGATCATCCCGATCTTCCTGCTGCAGGCGCTGCTCAACCTGGGGATCACCTTCATCACCGCTCGGATCGGCTTCCACCTCCCGGACATGGCCAACGTGCTTTCGGTGGTCAGCCGCTTCCTCATGTACGGGTCAGGCGTTATCTTCCCGATCGAGGCGTTCATCAAGCATCCGACCATCCGCGAGATCGTCATGCTCAACCCGGTTTACCGGATCCTCGACATGTCCCGCACCGTGCTCATCGACGGCGCGGTCCCCGCCCTCGACTCCTGGCTCATCCTCGGCGCATGGGTGCTGGTGCTCCTGGTGGGCGGCTTCGTCTACTTCTCGCGAGGGGAGGAGATCTATGGTCGAGAGCTCCGCTGACCAGAGCGTCGAGAGCGCCCCGCACGACGAGACCGACGACCTCGGCGCCGGCGACGGTGGCTCCCTGTGGATCGCCCCCGAGCACTCCCCGCTCACCGTGGTCGCCCACCGGGTGCGGATGCGCTACAAGGTGCCGCGCGCCGACCGCACCCCCCGCAAGGGCCTCGCGCAGAAGATCACCCGGCGCCGCCACATGGTCTCCGTCTCCGCGGTGCGGGGCGTGGACCTCACGGCCCGCGAGGGCGAGTTCATCGGCATCATCGGCCGCAACGGCTCCGGCAAGTCGACGCTGCTGCGCATGCTCGCGGGCGTCGAGCCGCCCACCTCCGGCGTGGTGCTCGCGAGCGCCCGCCCCCAGCTGCTGGGCGTGAGCGCCGCCTTGATCGGTGACCTGACCGGGGCGGAGAACATCAAGCTCGGCTTCCTCGCCCTCGGCATGTCCCCCGAGCAGGCGGACGAGCACTTCGGTCGCGCCGCGGAGCTCTCCGCCCTCGGCGACGCGATCGACCTGCCCATGCGCACCTACTCCTCGGGCATGTCCTCGCGCCTCAAGTTCGCGATCTCCGTCATGGCGGAGCCCAAGATCCTGATGATCGACGAGGCGCTCTCCACGGGCGACGCCGCCTTCGCCGAGCGCTCCAAGAAGAAGATGGACGACCTCCTCGAGCGGGCCGGCACAGTATTCATGGTGAACCATGCTCCGCGCACCATCGAGAACGTCTGCTCGCGGGTGATCTGGATGGAGAAGGGCCGGATCGTCATGGACGGGGACACCAAGGAGGTGTCCAAGAAGTACCGCACCTTCGCGTACTTCCTCGCCCAGGAGCGGCCCGAGGAGGCCTCCGCCCACCTCCAGGAGTGCATCCTCGAGGGCAGCGCCCAGCGGGTCGACGCCCAGCTCACCGGGCCGGAGCCGCTGCACCGCCCGGCCCCGTCCGACCCGCCGGAGCTCGAACCGGACCCCTTCGCGCAGATCTTCGAACGGGAGATGAAGAAGCAGACCTTCCCCGGCGGCGCCGCACCGCGCCCCGCCGGGCGACGTGCCGCGCGCGGCTCCCGCGCCGCCCGCTGAGCCGTCGCCCGGACCTGCCCGGTCAGAGCGAGGCGTACACCGCGCCGAGGAACCGGCGGTAGGTCTCGTTGTCCGCCGCCCGGTGCCCGGGCCCCAGATCCACCGTGGTGGTGCGGAGCGCGTCGCCCTGTCCCGCCTCCCGGTACAGCTCCCGCAGCGGGCCCTCGTGGCGGGTGACGTGCACGGCGTCACCGCTGTTGGAGAGTAGCTCCACGCGCGGATACGCCCCCTGGGTGCGGAAGGCATGGAGGACGCTCAGCCGGGCGGGATCCGCCCCGTCGGCCGCGGCGTCGGGCAGACCGAGCGCGGGGGCGACCGCGGCATCGACCAGGCGCCGTGAGTAGTGCCGCAGATCCGTCTGCGGGCTCATCGCGGCGACCACCGCGCCTGGGATCAGAGCACCCAGCTGCAGCGCGGCGAAGCCGCCGCCCGAGCTGCCCGTTAGCACAACCCGCTCGGCTCCGAGCGCCGCGGCCGTGGTCCGCACCATCTCCGCCATCGCGGGGATCAGCGGGGCGTTCTCGGTGCCGAGATACCAGGCGAGGCGCACGGAGTCCGCGAGGTCGAGCGTCGGATCCGCGAACGCGATCGTCGGTCCGGCGTCCAGCTCGAGCTGAAAGCGCCAGCGCTGGAAGATCGGCAGCCGGTGGCGCGCCCGGTCGATCGCTCCGTGCAGCAGGACCGTGAGCACACGCCCGGGCGCCGGATGCAGCGCCATCGGCAGCACCAGCGGTCCCACCGCGAGCGTGTGGATCGCGGCGGTCTCCGGCCGGGTCCCGAGGCTGAACCGGTCGCCGTGATGCCGGACGGGCAGGGGGTAGAACGTGGGCCGCCAGGAGTCGTTCCTCTCCCAGTTCACGAGCGCCGTGCGATGCGACTGGACCTTCCGCGGATTCACGCGGCCGCGGATCGTGCCCCGCAGATCCGCGACAGCGGCCGTGATCCCGAGGTCGACATCGCCGACGAGGCCGCGGGATCGGCCCGCATCGAGCAGATCCCGAGCGAGCCGCAGCCGCTCCTCGGTCCGTGCCTCCGCGGTGGCGTTGCCGTCGGCCGCTGCGGCCCAGGCCGCCGCCCGTGCCCCCGCGATCAGGTCGAAGACCTCGCGCCGGCTGCCGGGATCCAGCGCGTGCGGTCGGCCGCTCGCGGTGGCCGCGACGACCGGGCGCGCCGCCCCCTCGGTGCCGTGCTCGTCCTCGGAGTCCTGCGGGAAGTGCACCGTCTCGTTGCCCACGTGGATCATCTCGGTGACCCGCCCCGTGGTGACCTCGAGGCGGAAGCCGCGCTCCTCCGTCGGCACCGCCCGGATGCTCGGCGCGGTCCCCTCACCGGTCGCCAGCACGGTGATGAAGCGGATGTTCTCCCCGCGCTTCGAGGCCGTGACCGCGGTGGCGGGGACCTTCTTCTTCCAGCCGGTCGAGACCCAGCCGTCGAACGGGTCCTCGCTGCCGGTGACCTGCGAGAGCTCCGTGTACGTGCCGGAGAACGCGAGCACCGCCCGCCGGCCCCCGTGGGACAGGTCCACCCGGTGCCGGCCCAGCACGGAGGTGACCCCGGGGCCGAGCTGCCACCGTTGGTGCGCGGTCACCGGGAGCGGGGCGACGACGTGGTCGACGACCACGAGGTAGTCCCCGGACTGGGAGTAGATGACGCGGCGCGTGAGGGCGATGTCCTCGAAGCTGTCGTCCCGGAACAGCAGGTCGTACGCGTTCTCGGTGCGAGTGGAGCGGAGCAGCTCGACCGTCGCGCCTTTCCGGGGCGTCGCATCGACGATCGAGACCAGGCTGTGCGCGGCGCGGGAGAGCATGTGACGGCGCGCGATGCTCCGCCCGTACTGGAACTTGCCGGGGTCGACGATCCAGTTGACGGTGTCCGCCGAGTAGGTGAGGGATCCGCCGTCGGGGTGGCCGTGCACGCGATCAGCGCGGCCGAACGACACCGAGAAGAACGTCTCCTCGTCGTAGTTCCGCTCCGTCTCGCCCCAGCCGCTGCGCGCGAAGACATAGCCCTGGTCGTAGATCTTCAGGAGGTCCGCCGGGGGCTCACCCTCGGCCCCGCCGGAGGAGACGTAGTCTGTGACCGGGGCGCCGACGCGCCGGGGGCTGCCGCCGTCGGTGTCGCCGATCCCCACGAACGTGCCGTCGGGACGCGTGGCGTGGGCGATCCCCTCAGGGGCGAGGGCGTGGCGTGCCGCGGCTGGCGGGCGTGCGAAGCCCTCCGCGTCGAACCGCTTGAGGGCCCGCTCGTACCAGAGGTAGTTGTTGTAGTGGTAGGCGACCGCGCCCTCGGCGTTCATCCCCTGCTCGTCGTACTGCGCGGCAAGCAGCTCGTCGAAGCGGGAGCGGGCGAGCTCCGCGATCTGCTCGTCACTGAGGATCCGGCCGCAGACGAATAGCGCCTCGTGCTGGTGGAGAGCGTGGTTGGAGTGGCCCAGGTTCGCGGGATCTGCGAGATGCTCCGCGTGGTCGCGGATGGTCTCCTCGAGCCAGTCGAGATCCTCCGGGCTGCGGTCGCGCAGCAGCGGCGCGGCGAGGCACAGCTGGATCGCGCGGATGCCGTCGACCATGTCGCTCCACACCCACTCATGCGCGGGGGCGCTGCGCGGGTTGCTGTGCACCCAGTCCCGGGCCCAGCGGAGCCACAGGGCGAAGGCGGCGTCGTCCCCGGCCCGGGCGGCCCGACGCAGCGGATCCAGCCACCGCAGCATGTGGAACTGGCTGCGCCAGTTCACGTCGCCGAACGGATCGGCCGCCCAGTCGATCGTCTCGGGCAGGCGCCATGCCGGGTGCGGCGACATCACCAGTTCGCCGCCGAGCAGCCGCGCCACCGCCTCCCGGTTGACGGAGGAGCCGAAGGTCTGCCGGTCCGCGACCGCGAAGTCCAGGGCCATGTCAGGCGAGCGCTTCCTCGTAGACCGTCTCAACCCGCTCCGCGAGCTGCCGCCAGTCCCGTTCCGCGACCACCCACTCGCGCGACTGGGCACCCAGCAGCGCGCGCAGCTCCGGCTCCCCCAGCAACCGCTCGATCTGCGCCGTCAGCGACGCGGCGCTGCCCTTCTCGTGCAGCAGCCCGTTCATCCCGGGGGTGACGATCTCCGCGAGGGCGGCGACGTCGGAGGCGACCACGGCCTTGCCCATCGCCATCGCCTCGAAGGGCTTGAGCGGGGAGACCATCTCGGTCACCGGCAGCGGGAGCCGCGGGAACGGGGTTACGTCGATGATCGAGTAGTAGCGCTCGACCTCCTCATGGGGGACCCGGCCGGTGAAGGTGACGACTTCGCCCAGGTCCTGCGCGGCGGCGCTCGCCTGCAGCTCCTCGAGCTTCGCGCCGTCGCCGATGATCAACACGTGGAAGTCGTCGCGGCTCGCGCGGAGCGACGCGGCGGTCTCGAGCAGCAGGTCCAGGCCCTCATAGTCCACGACGGTGCCGACGTAGCCGATCACCGTCTTCCCGGTGACGCCGAGGCGGGCGGCGAGCTCCTCGTCGCGGGGGAGCGGGGTGAAGCGCTCGGTGTCCACGCCGTTGGGGACCACGGTGATCTTCTCGGCGTCGACGCCGCGCTCGACCAGTTCGGCCTTGAGCGCCTCGGTGATCGCGATGACCCGGGTCGCGGCGCGGGCAGTGTCCGCCTCCATCCGGGCGAGGTACCGGTACTGGTCGCTGCGGCCCCACTCGGGGTCGCGGGAGGCGCGGGTGACCTCCCACAGGCCGCGCACCTCGTAGACCGACGGGATGCCCAGGATGTTCCCGGCCTTCACCGCGGCGAGCCCGTTCCAGTGGTTCGAGGCGCCGTGCAGGATCGCCGGCCGCTCCGCGCGGGCGAGCGGGAGCAGGGCGTCGACGTACCGCTCGGTGTAGTCGAACATCGGGTTCTTCTTCTCGATCTGCCGCCCGGTGAGCAGGTGGTGGTAGTCCACCTCGCCCACCACCTCGCGCGCGGGCAGGTCAGGGACGTCCGCCATCTTCGGCATGTCGTACGGGTAGCCGAGCCGGGTCACGCCGTCCACGTCCCAGCCGGCCCGGTTCAGCTCGGTGAGCAGGCCATGGGTGCGGGTCGCGTAGCCGCCCGAGTGGTACGGCAGCGCGTTGTGCAGGAAGTAGAGGACGTGCCGCGGGACCGGCGCGTACTCGGTGTTCTCGCGCACCTCGGGGAAGGGGAAGCCGTCCCGGGCGAGGTCCGAGTTCCGCACCGCGGGGGCGGGGGCCGCGCCGACGGCGGAGGTGGTGGCGGTCGATCGCGAGGGGCGGGCCCGCCGTGTCTCGGTCCGGCTCCACCACAGACGCAGCTGCTCCATGCCTCCGTGCCGGAAGTGCCACAGGGCCTTGCGCAGGGTCGAGAGCGGGGACGGCATGGGACCTCCGGGCCGGGGACGCGAACTCCCACATAGTAGGCGCAGAGCCGAGAGATACCCTGCTCGTGGCCGCCGCCCCACCTGCGAAGGACCGCGATGCCCGCCCCCTCTCCGGACGCCCCGCCGCGCCGTCGCCTCCCCGCGACCCTCCTCGGCGCGCTGCTGGCCCTCGCCCTCGTGGGGGTGCTCGCAGTGGTGGCCCTCGAGCGGCCGGACGGCGACGCCCCGGCGTCGGCGCCCACCACCCGCACCACGGCGACGGAGACCCCGCCGCCCGTCCCCGAGCCGCCGGTCTCCACGATCGACCGCACCACGCTGACGGTTCCCGAGGAGGCGCGGATCGCCGAGCACACCTTCTGGGGTCGCGCGGGGGAGTCGTACCTGGTCACACTCGATGTGGTGAGCGAGAAGCCCGCCGACTCCGAGGGCTGGGCGATGTACCTCGGCGTGCTGGTCAGCTGCAGCCCCGACGCCGGCGCGGCCGGCGACTACCGCGGCGGCACCCAGAACCTCCGCACCGGCGAGCAGACCACGTACCGCAACCAGCTGCTCCTCTCCCCGTCGGCCGACGGGGCGATCACCTGCGACGTGAAGCTCTCCGCGCCCTACGACGACGTCGCCTCCGCCGGCACCGCCTTCGAGGTCGAGGCGAGCTGGCGCGCCGACCCCGTGGACGGCTCCGCCGCCGAGGCCCCGACGGACGACCTCCCCCGCACCCTCGCCCCCGGCACCGAGGACACCATCCTGAGCACCTCCGTGGACCTCACCGCCGAGGACGACGACGCCCTCCGCGGCCTCACCACCCTCCACCTCACCGCCTGCACCGTGGTGAACGGGTCGCGCGAGGAGGGGCAGTCTTGGTGCCGCGAGGGCGCTCTCGACGAGGCCGGTTCGACCGCGACCCTCACCGCCCGCCTTGAGCTGCTCGCGGCCGACGGCACCGTGTGCGAGGAGCTCGCCGCGACGGCGACGGACCCCGACCACATCGACCTGCTGCGCCACCACCGTCTGCTCTCCGCCGACCTCGAGGCGATCGTCCCCGCCGAGCACTGCGGCACCACCGCGCGGCTGCGCGTCGACCTCCGCAACGACGGACCCGCCCCGCTCGTCGTCCACCGCGCGAACAGCTCCGCGCTGCTCGTCGGCTCCTGAACCGCGGCGCAGCCTGCCCGCTCCTGACCCGTCGGCTCGCGACCCGCCCTACTCCGCCGCGAGGCGGATCCAGAAGGTCGAGCCCTCCCCGGGCTGGGAGCGCACGCTGATCTGCCCGTTATGGGAGACGACGATCCGCCGCGTGAGCGAAAGGCCGATGCCGTGACCGGGGATGTCGCTGTTGCGGGCGGTCTCGGTGCGGTAGAAGTCGGTGAACAGGTTGGTCTGCTCCTGCGCGGTCATGCCGATCCCGGTGTCGGTGACCCGCAGCTCCGCGTGCCCCTCGAGCATCTCGGTGGCGACCGTGACGGTGCCGCCGCGGCGCGTGTACTTCACGGCGTTGGAGAGCAGGTTGTCGACCGCCTGCCGCATGCGAGCGGCGTCGAGGGGCCGCTCCGCGGTCTCGCGCAGCTCGCGCACCAGGGTGATCCCCGCCTCCTGCGCGCGCAGCGCGAAGGCGTCGGCGGACTCGGCGGCGATGTCGGAGAGGCGGGCGGGCCGTAGCACCAGCTTCTCCGCGCCGGAGCGGCTCACCTGGTCCTGCAGCAGGTCCTCCACGATCACCAGCAGCTGCTCCGCGTTGCGCTGCGCGACCTGCAGGTAGCTCGCCGTCTCCTTGGACAGGTCCAGGTCGTCCCGGCTCAGCTCCAGATAGCCGATCACCGAGGTCAGCGGGGTGCGCAGCTCATGGGACACCGAGGCGACGAACTGCTCCTGCGAGCGGACCATCTCGAGGTACGAGGTGACGTCGGAGAACACCACCACCGCCCCGGCGCGTTCGCCGTTCCGGTCCAGGATCTGCCGCGCCGAGGCGGAGAAGGCGGTGCCGTCCTCTCCGAGCGGCCCCATCGCCACCAGGTAGTTGCTGAAGGACTCCTGCAGCACCGCCCGGCGCACCGGCCGCTCTTCCGCCGGGATCGGCAGGGCGGTGCCCGGGTAGCGCAGCAGCAGCTCCGCTTCGTTCGGGTCGGGGTTGTCCGGCGGGATGGCGAGGGCGTGGATCCGTCGCTGCCGGGCGTTCATGAGGACGTCGTGGCCGTCGGCGTCAACGACCACGATGCCCACGTCCACGGTGTCCAGGATGCTCTGCAGCAGCTGCGCGGACGCGTCGATCTCGTCGATCACCGTCTCCCGCTCCGCAACGGTCTCCTGCAGTCGCTCGTTGCGCCGATCCAGCAGGCCCAGCGCCCCCTCGGTGAGCAGACCGATCTGCAGCACGGTGAGGGGCAACAGCAGCGCGTGCGCGAGGATCATCGAGTCCAGCTCCCCGCCGCGCACCAGGGAGGGCACCGTAATCGCCAGGGTGACCGCGACGAGCGAGATGAGCACACCCGTGCGGCGCAGCCGGCCGGACAGCCACATCACCGGGATCAGCGCGAGCAGCGAGGCGGACATCGACACGTCGCGCATCAGGTCCCGGATCAGAGCGACCCCGGCGATGTCCAGCAGCGGGATCAGCGCCGCCCAGGCCAGCGGACGACTGTCCCAGCGCACCGTGAGGGCCAGCACCGTGGTCACCGCGATCAGTCCCAGCGCCGCGAGGAACTGCGGCTGCACCACCATCTCCAGGGCCGACATGGCCACCAGCAGCGTGTACCCGAGCACCAGCCCCGCGAAGTACAGCTGCTTCGGCCCGGTTCCGGAGGTGGGCGCGACGACGGCCGCCAGCGGCGCGGTGGGGTGAGGTCGATCGGCCACGACGTGCTTCCTTCTCAGCGGGCGGGGACTCGGGGGAAGCGTCCGGACCGGCACATTATCGGCCTGTCCGGGGAGCGGGGTGAGTCCTCCGGGGCGATGAATGCCGCTCACATCACATCATGTGGGGGAGGGGTGATACCAGATCGCCCTGTACTCCTCCCCGACCAGGGGCCACAGCCGCTCCCGGGCGTCCTCGAGGCTGTCGAGCCCGTCGGCGTCCGGCCCGTCGGCCACGAACTCGTGGGGGATCGGCCGACCGGACCGGTCGCTGCGGCCCTCGGGGTCGAGGAGGCGGAGGGTGATCATGCCGCCTTCGCGGCGGAAACCCTCCGCGGCGTCGCCGAGCGCGGCGAGCGCCGGGCTGTAGGTGCGCAGCGGATCGCCGGGGAAGGTGCAGCGCAGGATCCGGAACCCCCAGGTGCGACCGCGGGTGGCCCAGAGCAGACTCATCGCGGGCTCCGCACCAGCGTGCCGTCCCGCTCGCCCCGCTCGAGGTCGAGCAGGAAGCCGGTGAGCACCTCGGAGAGGCGGTCCTTCCGCGCCATCGCCCGACGGTTCGCCGCGACCAGATCGTCCCCGACGAGGTCCAGCAGCTGCACGACAGCCCCCGCGGAGACCGCGACCGAGGCGCCCTTCAGCGCCGCCTTGAGCGGCGCCGGCAGCGGGGCACGGGCCGCCACGCCGAGGCCGGTCGCGAGGACCGGCAGCACGGCCTTCACCCCGTCGGCGCCGCTGAGCAGGTCATCGACCACCCTGCGCGGCATCTCCAGCGTGCGCGCCCAGCGCAGGTGCCGCTGCATCGGCAACATGGCCGCGACCGGGAGCAGCAGGTCCAGGCCCACCCGGGTGCTCACGTCGATCGTGCCCGGCTCGAAGCGGGCGGAGGACAGCCGCAGGAAGTCCTCGCCCACGGCGAGGGCGTCCCCGGCCTTCACGAAGCTGCGCAGGGTCTCGCGCAGCAGCCCCAGCTCGTCGGCCGCCTTCTCGATCACCAGCTCCTGGAAGTCGCGGGTGCTCATCTCCGGCAGCAGATCCGCCTTCGACAGCGCGAGCATCCAGATCCGCGGCGCGTCCACGAGCGGCTCCCCCTTCGGGAGGATCTCGGTGCGCAGGCTGAGCAGACCGTTCTGGATCCCGGTGAACAGGGGGCGGAGGTAGCGCTCCTCCTCGCCGCGGTGCTCGAGCAGCCGCTGCCCGTCGATGAGCAGCACCGCCACATCGGAGACCAGCAGGGAGCGGAAGGTCGCGATGCGGCGGGCGGCCTCCTCGGGGCCGCTCACGTCCTGCTCGAACCATTCGCCCGGGTAGTCGTGCCACACGATCCGGGCCAGCGGCGTCCCGGCCGGGGCGCTCTTGCCGGGCTTCGGCGGCTTGGCCGGCTTGGGCGCCTTGGCGGACGGGGACGACTCGGGCGTCATCGGGGAGGCGGGGCCGGGGCTCCCGGCTGCGGGCTGCGCCGTGCCGTCGGCGTCGAGCCCCGGCCGCAGCCGCAGGGAGAAGGCGTAGCTGCTCGCGTCGAAGCGGGTGGCGGCGGGCAGCTGCGTGGCCCGCTTCATCCCGTAGTAGTTCTTCAGCAGCCGCTGCCCCTGCCCGATGTCGTCCGCGACCACGTGGAAGGGGCTGGCGGACTGGAACGCCGCCTCCTGGTACGCGCCGTAGAACGAGGAGAGCAGGACCGTCTTGCCGCTGCCCGACTCGCCGAAGACCGCGATGTGCTGTTCCCTGAGGGGTTTCGCCATGCTCGCGAGTGTAGGGGCGGGTGCCGACGACTCCCCGCCTATCGACTGTCCCGGCCTCCTGGGAAGTGACACTTTCGTGTTACCCGTAAGTACCCCGAATCGGATGTGTCGGACATCTCTGTGTGGGTGTGAAGAGGGGCCCATCGGCCCCTGGGCGGGGACGAATATGGACAGTAGTCTGGCCCGGCGAGCGTGCGGAGAGACCGCGCGCACGGCGTGAGGAGGCCTCGTGAGAACCGCACTGGTGGTCGAGGACGATGACGACATCCGCATGCTCCTGCGGGTCATCCTCACGCAGGACGACTACAGCGTGACGGTCGTGGAGAACGGTCAGGCGGGCATCGATGCCGCCCTCTCGCTCCGCCCCGACCTCTGCGTCGTGGACGTGGGCCTGCCCGACATGGAGGGCTACCAGGTCGTCACCGAGCTGACCGGCATCGTCGCCGGCCACATCGTGATGCTCTCCGCCCGCTCCACCGAGGACGACGCCCGCAAGGGGCTCGAGGCCGGCGCCGACGACTACCTCACCAAGCCCTTCCGCCCCCGCATGCTCCGCGAGCAGCTGCAGGCGATCGTCGCCCGCCCCGCCCGCGCCGCCGCGGAGTCGGATGTCCCGGCCGTCGACGCGGAGTCCGAGGCCAGCTGAGCTCAGCAGAGGCCAGCTGAGCCCGGCTGAGCCCGGCCGGGAGCTCAGCTCCCGTCGGCCGCCCGCGCCTCCTCGGCCGCATGCCGGCCGTGCCCGGCGGACTCCTCGCGGAAGAACTCCGCGCGCATCGCGCGCACCGTCGCCTCGCCCACCTCGACCAGCTCGGCCAGCGGCTGCCGCGCCGCCGCCGGGCCCTCCGTCTCCGCCTCCACGAGCAGGTGATCGGCCGCGCTCTCCAGCCGATCGGCACCGATCATCATCGCGGAGACGCGCACCGAGCCGACCGCATCCCGGATCGCCGGGAGATCCTCGGCGACGACCGCCTCGCGGAGGTTGTGCAGCCGCTTCGGCCACATGGACACGAAGGCCGCCGCGAACTCGACGGCGATGTCCTCCACGCCCTCCAGCTCCGATCCCAGCTCCGTGATCTCGGCGCTGCGCACCAGCGGCGCCGCGCCCGGCGTCGAGGCGTAGCGGTGGATCGGCCGGTCCCAGGTGCGGGAGCGGCTCGAGGCCCGGCGCTGACGCTCCAGGTGCGCGGTGGGCCGCGGCATGTCCGGGGTGCCGTCGCCGTGGTAGAGCAGCGCCCGCCAGTCCAGCTCCGGCTCCGGTGCGGCACCCGCCTCCGCCCGCTGCCCGCGCGCTGGACGCTTGCGCACGGGGACGAACATCCAGTCGACCAGGCCCAGCACCACGTCGACGACCGAGTTCCGGATGCCGATGTAGGAGATGATCGCGAGCAGGCACAGCGTCGCGTTCAGGGTCGCGAAGGCGGCATTGCCCCAGTTCTGGGCGTTCACGTCGCGGTAGATCGTCACCGCCGAGAACACCACGATCGCCCACGGCACCAGAATGTAGAGGGCCGGGGCAGCGGTCCGGTCGGCGACCTTCGGGGTGCGGGCGAAGGGGATCTTCTCCCCGGAGAGCATCTGTTGCAGCGACTTCAGCACGCCCGCGAGGTTCACCGCGAGCAGCACCAGGTTGAAGCCGTAGATCCGGAAGATGTCGCTGAAGCGGTAGCCGGAGTAGCGCAGATCCGCTCCCATGCAGCAGAAGTACGGCACCGCGGCGAGGAACACCCACACGCTCAGCAGCCGTGAGTCGTACGGGTAGGCCAGCAGGAACAGCAGGCCGAAGCTGGCCCAGGTGATCGAGGCCATGTAGTTCGTGCGCAGCAGCACCTCGCGCAGCAGCACCGGCTCCCGGCGTCGGCGCCGCTCCGCGACGAGCGAGGCGAGCTTGGGCCAGATGATCAGGCCGCCGTTCGCCCAGCGCCGCCGCTGCACCACGAGCGAGCCGAAGTCCGGCGGGGTCGCCGAGTAACTGAGCCGCTCCGGGTAGTTCTCGAGCGTCCAGCCGTGCGCGCCGATGTCGATCGAGGACTCGGTGTCCTCGATGACCGTGCGGTCCTGGATGTAGGTGGTGATCGGGAAGCCGCCCACGGTCTCGGTGTGCGCGATGTCCTCGAGCGCCTCGGTGCGGATCACCGCGTTCGCCCCCACCCAGAACGTCGCCCCGTAGTACGTCATGCCCTGGTGCTGGATGTGCTGGATGTCCGTGGTCGCCCCGGCCAGCCGCTCGATCCGGGTCGGCGCCCCGCGGTACGAGGAGTACGGGGTCTGGGTGACCGCGACCCGCTCGTTGCCGGGCTGCTCGAGAAACTCCACCAGGCGCAGGCAGTAGTCGCGCAGCAGCATCGAGTCCGCGTCGAGGGTGAGCAGGTACTGGCTCGGTGGGACCGAGAGGGCCACCTCGTCGCCGGGCTCCGCGGGGCGCAGCGCCGGCCCGTCGGCCGTGTCCTCCTGCCGCCAGTCCCGGCCGATCAGCGAGATGTACGAGTTGACGTTCATCGCCTTGTTCGCCTCGTGGGAGAGGGAGGCGTAGGCCTTCCGCTCGAAGGAGGTGACCTCCGCGGTGAAGATCCGCACCAGCCGGTCGTACAGCTGGCCCAGCCGCTCGCGGCTCGGCGACTCCCCCTGGGCGGCGGCGGTGCGCAGCGCGAGCTCGGTGATCCCGAGGTCCGCGGCGAGGCCCCGCAGCACCTCGTCCACGAAGAAGTTGTCGGTGTGGTCCTCGATCCGCTCCGCGGCGGCCATCTCCTCGAGCCACTGCGCGGCGTACTGGTACTGCTCCGCCAGGCGGGCTGCCTCCGCGGGGCCGTCGGTCCGCTCGGGGTCCTCCCGCTCGGCGAAGGCCGCAGCGGCCTGGGCGAGGCGCTGGCGCGGCTCCTGCAGCGCCGCCTCGATCTCGGGGCCCAGCAGGCGGGTCGCCTCGAGGGAGGCGATCCGCTCGGGCGCCGTGGGGTGGGGCGGGTCGTCCACCAGCAGCACCACCCGCAGCCGCGGGAACTCCTGCAGCGCCGCGGACCACAGCGTCTTGCGGACCACGCCCACCTCCTCCACGTAGGAGGGGATGAGTACCGTGACCAGCTTGTCGTAGCCGTCGCTGAAGTGGCGGTCGAGCTCCTCCCGCGGCGTGCGCAGATGATCCCGGAAGCGGTACAGCGCTCCCTGCCGCGCGAGCATGTACATGAGCGCCGAGAAGGTCAGGAAGGTGACGGTGACCAGGTAGGAGACCAGCTCGAGGGTGAGTCGCAGGTCGAAGTCGTCGTTCTCCACCAGCTGGCGCAGCACCGTGGTGATCACGTAGATCGCCCAGCACATCACCGTGGCCAGGATCGCGAGCCGGCCCAGCGTGATCGTGGACGAGCGCGGGCGGCGGTGCAGGATCGGCAGCGGCCGGGTGGACCTCTCGGCGCCCCACTGGTGGGCGCGGACGCGGGCCGGGGCCTCTTCCGCCTGCACGGACTGGTCCTGAAGCGCGGTCATGGCACTCCTCGGGTCGATCGCCGCCGTCCGGGGCGCTCGCGCACGCGCGCGTAGAACCGAGAACCGCAGGAAGATGAGAGCGCTGGACGCGCCCGGTGCGCTGCTGCGCTGTCGCTACTATAGGCATCTGTCCGACTTGGACGAATTCGTGTCGGATGGAGGCGAGATGAGCAGTCGTTTCGAGGGGCGTCGGCTGTCGGTTCCGCGACTGGTCGCGGTGCTGGTGGTGTTCGCCGTGGTGATCACTGCGGGGTGGATCTTCGTGCGGAACGAGCGCGACGCGGCGCAGGCCCGATCCCACGGCTCGCCCTGGTTCGCCGGCTACGTCGACGTCACCGCGACCCCCACCTACGCCTTCGAGGCGGAGACCGGCGAGGGCAGCGAGTCGGCCGTCCTCTCCTTCATCGTCGCCGCGGACCCGCAGAGCTGCACCCCCACCTGGGGCACCGCCTACACCCTCGACCAGGCCGGCACCGATCTCGATCTCGACCGCCGCATCGAGCGGCTGCGCGATCAGGACCGGGACGTGGTGGTCAGCTTCGGCGGCCTGCTCAACACCGAGCTGGGCGATGCCTGCACCGATGTGCAGCAGCTCGCCGCCGCCTACGAGCAGGTCATCGACCGCTACACGCTCACCACCATCGACCTCGACCTCGAGGGCGAGGCGCTCAAAGACCCCGTGGCGATGGCCCGCCGCGCCGAGGCCGTCGCCCAGCTGCAGACCGAGAAGCGGGCCGACGGCGAGGAGCTCGCCGTCTGGCTGACCCTCCCGATCGCCACCACCGGCCTCACCGAGGACGGCACGAACACGGTCGCCGCCTTCCTCGACGCGGGCGTGGACCTCGCCGGCATCAACGCCATGACCATGAACCTCGATGCTGAGGACGATCTCGCCGCGGCGGCCGAGGAGTCCCTCACCTCCCTGCACCGGCAGCTCGGCATCCTCTACGACGCGGCCGGCATGCATCAGGGCCCCGCCTCGCTGTGGACCAAGATCGGGGCGACCCCGATGATCGGCCAGAACGACCTCCCGCAGGACGTCCTCACCCTCGACGACGCCCGCCGCCTCAACGCCTTCGCGCGCGAGAACGGGGTGGGCCGGATGTCGATGTGGTCGATGAACCGCGACCGCACCTGCGGTGCGAACTACCCGGACACGAGCGTCGTCTCCGATTCGTGCAGCGGTGTGGACCAGGGCGACGCGAGCTACGCCGAGCTCCTCTCCGCCGGGTTCACGGGCACCCCCGACGACTCCGCCGCCGCCCGCACCCGCGAGGAGGCCGCGGAGGAGGTGGTCGAAGACGACCCGGAGACCAGCCCCTATCCGGTATGGAACGAGGACTCGCCCTACACCGCGGGCTCCAAGGTGGTGTGGCACGGCAACGTCTACATCGCGAAGTGGTGGAACCAGGGCGAGGCCCCGGACAACCCCGTGCTGCAGGACTTCGAGGCCCCGTGGACCCTCGTGGGCCCGGTGATGCCGGGCGAGACCCCCGCCCCGAAGGTCGAGATCCCCGCGGGCACCGCCCCCGCGTGGGACGGCCAGACCGTCTACGAGGCGGGGTCGATGGTCCTCTTCGACGGGACCCTCTACATCGCCCGCTGGTGGACCCAGGGCGACAGCCCCGAGGGCGCCTACGCCAACGCCGACTCCTCGCCGTGGCGGGCCCTGGACCAGGACGAGGTGCGCACGGTGCTCGACGGCGGCTCGCCGTCCGACGGCGGAGCCTGAGAGGCGGCGGAGGAGCTGCCAGCCGCTGGGCATCGGACATGCCGGCGGGCCCGCCCATGCACATCGGCTCGTGCGCTGGCTCCACCTCTGCGCGCTCGGAACCGACGGCATCTCGACGGATCGACGGCGGACGCAGGCCCGGGCAACGACGCGCCCCCTCTCCCTGAGGGAGAAGGGGGCGCGTCGCGGTGTACTCGACCGCTCAGCGGCGACGACCCGTGGCGAGGCCGTAGACGACCATCACGATCAGCGCGCCGATGACGGAGAGCACGATCGTCCACACGCTCCACGGGTCCGAGAAGACACCGCTGACGCCCTTGGGTCCGAAGAGCCCGCCGATGAAGCCGCCGACCAGAGCGCCCACGACGCCGAGAACGATGGTCGGGCCGATGCCCATGTGCTGCTTGCCGGGCATGATCGCGCGGGCGATCAGACCGACGACCGCGCCGATGATGAGCCACGAGATGAGAGCTCCGATGAAGCCCATGTTGATCACTCCTTGTAGGGGTGGGGAAAGGAGGGGACGTCTCGACGGCCCGCTCCGGGACCTTTCGACCCTACGGCATCCGGAGCAGGATCACGACGGTTGATGGGTTGACCCGGGCTCGCTCTCCTCGGTGTATCGGCGCTGGCGCTCACGCTGACCGTGCGTGAGGGAGCGGAGATTCGTCTCGCGGTCGAAACTCGAACCGAGGGCGCCAGCGACCACACCCATCGCCGCGCTGAGCCACGCGATGTCCAGGTAGGTCGTGAAGGTCGGTTCCTGACCGATGACCTCCCTCATGTAGTCCGGCGAGATCACGATCAGTCCACCAACCAGGATGAGGAGGACGAGAGCCGAGTAGAGGGCGGCCACGCAGACCAGCAGCGTCATGACCGTGGAGAGGTTGTACAGCAGCACGACGCGGGCCAGAGAGCTCCGCTTCGGCGAATCCCATAACACGTTGCTGAGGATCAGCCAGAGGATCATGGCGCCGATCGCGAGGGCCCCGATGCTGAGAAGCCGCGGTGTCGAGAGGAACGTGGACATCGCCCAGATCGAGCTGTAGAAGATGCCGAAGGCCCCCGTGGCGGAGGCCGCTGCCAGGGCGCTCGAGAGCCGTGGAGCGGTCTTGAGGGGCTCATTGCTGGCGACCATCCCGAGAACCATCCTGACGCCGCCGAGCGCCATGCCGGTGTGGAGAGTCGAGTGGGCTCCCGCGTCGTCGGCGTCGTTCCAGTGACGCCATGATCGGCCGAACCGCGACGGACCCCTCGGGCCAGCCGGATGCGTCATCCTGAGGATGCAGTCCATGAGGGTGTCCAGGATCCGTCGCCGGGTCGCGAACGCTCCCAGCGTCGGACACGAGATCACCGCGACGTTCTCCTCAGGGAAGATCTCCGCGATCAGAGGCCGTCCATCCGTGAGCCGGGGAAGCTCCGTCAACAGCAGTACGACGTCCGGGTGCCCGAACTCCCGCGCGATCTGCACGGCATCATCGAGGTCGAGGGAGTCATCGGGCCTCAGGCGGAGCATCGCCGTGCGGGTATGCACCTCCACCGGTGGGCGGAACTCCTCAGCCAGATACTTCTGCAGGTCATCCCTGAGGGCGTGTGCGCGTCGGGTCGGAAGCCCCGGATCCGACACCAGGAGAACGCGCACACCATCTGGCGTGTCATCTGCCATCGCTGATCTCCACCTCCCTCGGACACTTACCCCCAGTCTCTCAAGTGCTGTCGGAGGTCGTCTCCCCTGGCTCCGGCGCGCTGAGTTCCGGGAACGAGCGAGACGGGGGCAACGTCGACGGCGGCGGTCGTGCGGCTCAGAGTTCCGTCGTGCCGGTCCCGCCCGGCGCGCGCTCCTTCGTGACCATCGCCTTGACCATGTGGACTGCGCCGGCGATCCGACCACCCGGCAGGCCCCAGAACTGCGCGGACTCGGTCCTGACGAGGAGCAGGCCCAGCGTCGGATCGGTGGGGCCCTCGGGGAAGTAGCCCTCGGCGGAGTCGTCCCACAGCTCGTGCACCTTCGCCCGGTCGTTCACGAATTCGGCCGTCCCGGCGACCGACAGCCAGGACCCGGAGCGCGCGATTGAGATGTTCACCGCGTTCCCGCCCGAGAGCGCCTCCGCCTGGTCCCCGTCGAGTCCGACGAAGAACCAGACGTCCGCGTCGTCGGTGACCCCCTGGATGGTCATCGGGTGGGAGACGAGCTTGTCCCCGCCCGCGGTGGTCGTCAGCATGACGACCCGAGCTTCCCGCAACGTGGCGGCGACGTCGTGACGGGTGAGTTCCTGCGTTGTCGAGCCGTTCTCGTTGCTGGTCATGCTCGTCTCCTTCATGCGCTGGCGGAATCTACTGCTGTTCTGACCATGGCGGTGCGGGGAGGGGGCGCGCTCCCTGTCAGAGGGCATCGAACTTCTTCCGCCCCGCCCAAGCGCGTCCGGCATCGCCGCCCCACGCATCCCACGCGACACGTCCGGGCGACGGGTAGCCCTCCTCCCCGCGGCGAAAGCCCTGCGCCTCCGAGTCATGCTGGTGACGGGAGAAGTATCGCTTCATCTTCCCGACCTCTTGGTCGGTCAGGCCATCGCGAGCCGCGAGCTGGCGAGCGCGGTGGTCTCCGGTGTCCGTGAAACCTCTCCCAGCTCTTACCTCGGAGATCCACCGGACGGCCCGCTGAGCGGCGGCGGCGACGTCTCGAGGAGGCACGTGCGCGTTCAAGGTCGCTGTCCTTTCTATCCGGCACGGGGCCGGCCGGGCCACGGTCGATGCGAGCCCGCCCTCGAGGGACGGGTGGCGCCGTGAGGGACGTCAGGAGCTCGGCGTACGCGTCTCGGCGCTGATGAACCAGGCCTGCTGCTCGAGCTTCTCGATGACGCCGTGGAGGATGTCGGCCGAGGTCGGATCGGCCTCGTCAACCTCGTCGTGGACGTCGCGCATGCTGCCCACGGTCGCCTCGATCGCCGAGGTCACCAGGTCGATCGCGTCATGCGTGAGCACCTCTCCTTGCGGGAACTCGGGCAGGGAGCTCTGCTCGGCGACGACCGCCGGTCGACCGTCGGGCGTGGCGTGGAGCGCGCGCATCCGCTCGGCAACGTCATCCGCGGCCTCCCGCGCGATGTCCACGACCTCATCGAGGTTGAGGTGCAGGTCGCGGAAGTTGGGACCCACGATGTTCCAGTGGGCCTGCTTGCCTACGAGGTGCAGGGCGGTGAGCTCCACGAGCACCCGCTGCAGGTTCTTGGCGAGGGCATCGGACGCGAGGAATCCGCCCTCCGCGTTCTCGGGTCGCGTGCGTCGGGCTCCCGACGGATTCGGGACGTCAACGGTCTTGTTCATCGCGCATCTCCTTCGTCTCGATCTGGCGTCTGCGGGGACCACGGATGCCGTCCTGGGTGGCGCAGACCACAGCACGTTATCACCGGAGCATCGGTGTCGACTGCGAGGTGAGGCGCCGGGCTCGCCTGGTCCACCCGATGCTCCGGGCGCTCCGGTTGCTGACTGTAGGGTGATCAGACGCGACGAATCTCCCCTGATCGCCGCGCTCTTCGCGAGGGAGATGTTTCGATGACCGAACACGATCAGACCGTCGTGGCGCGGGCTGGGGCTGAGGACTCCGCCCCTGTCGGTCCCCATCGATCCCCGACGCCGCCCTCCACCATCGTGGAGGGAATCGGCGGGGCGATCGGGGGGACGCCGCTGGTGCGGCTCAGGTCGCTGTTCCCCGAGTCGGGCCTCGAGATCCTGGCGAAGCTCGAGTCCGTCAACCCCGGCGGCTCCACGAAGGACCGGCCCGCCCTGGGCATGGTCCGCGATGCGCTGCAGTCGGGGCGCCTGTCGCCGGGTGGCACGGTGGTGGAATCCTCGTCCGGGAATCTCGGCGTCGCGCTGGCGCGTGCCTGCCGTGCCCATGACCTGCGCTTCGTCTGCGTCCTCGACGCCCGGACCAATGCGACCACGGTGCGCACCATCGAGGCTCTCGGCGGAGAGGTCTCCATGGTCTCGGAGCCCGATCCGGAGACCGGGGACCTGCTCACGGCGCGCTTTCACCGGGTCGAGCAGCTCCTCGAGGAGATCCCCGGCGCGGTCAATCTGTACCAGTACGGCAATCCCGCGAACCCGCGCGCCCACTACGAGGGGACCATGCGGGAGATCGCGGAGGCGACCGGCGGAGACGTGGACGTGCTGATGGCGGCCGTCTCCACGACGGGCACGATCGGCGGCTGCTCCGCGTACATCCGGGACCATTCCCTGGCGACGCGCACCGTGGCGGTCGATGCGGTGGGGTCCGTGCTCTTCGGGGGGAAGGCGGCCCCGCGCCCCCTGCCCGGAATGGGTGCGGGACTGGTCACCGACCTCTCGAGGCAGGTCGAGCCCGACCAGGTCATCCGCGTCTCCGCTCTCGACAGCGTGGTGGGCGCCCGGCATCTGGCACGCAGCGAGGGCATCCTCGCGGGAGCATCGACCGGGGGGATCGTCTACGCCCTCGGCGGCCTGGTGCCCACGCTCGAGGCCGGATCCCGCGTCGTCCTCATCGTGCACGACGGCGGCGTCCCCTACCTCGACACGGTTTACGACGATGCCTGGACGCTGAAGACTCTGGGGGCCGACGGGCAGCGGATCCGCCGGGGGATCGATGACCTGCGCAGGACCGCACGTCGTGACTGACGGACGTCGGCTCGCGGAGCCCCGGCCGGCTCTGCGGATCGCCGTGGTGGGGGCCGGGCCGAAGGCGCTCTACGCCCTGGAGGAGCTCACCGCGCAGCTGGCGTCTCAGGCAGGCTCCGAGGTCGCGGTGCCGGGCGGTCTGGAGGTGACGGTGATCGATGACGTGCGCACCCCCGGGACGGGCTCGGCCTACGACCCCCGGCAGCCCCATCATCTGCGGCTGAACGTCACGGCGGCGATCCTGGACGAGCCGGCGACCGGAGACTTCCCGGCGTTCAGCGACTGGGTCGCCGGCCCCTATCCGGATCTGGCCTCGGACCCCTTCCCCCCGCGGGCGGTGGTGGGCGAGTACCTGGCCCAGCGATGGCAGCGCATGGAACGGGGCCTCTCCCGGCACGCGGGTCTGCACCGGATATCGGCACGCGTCAGCGACCTCGAGCGCCGGGAGACCGGATGGCGCCTCGTGGCCGGGACGGATCACGTCGACGAGGTGGACGAGGTGCTGCTGGCCACCGGGCATGCCTCCGCGCACCCGGGGGCGCTGAGCCGGAGCTGGACCTCCCGCACCCCGTTGATCCCCGCCGTGCTCCCGACCGAGGAGATGCTCTCGCTCGACCGCGTTCCGCCCGGCTCCCGCGTGGCCGTGAGAGGAGCGGCGTTGACCTTCCTCGACGCCTGCCTGACCCTCACGGAGGCGCGGGGCACGGTCTTCACGGAGGTCGGCGGGCGAGCACCGCGGCTCGCGATCGCGCGCGGGGGGCGGGAACCGGCCGTGATCCGCCCCGTCTCCCGGGAGGGGCTGCTGCTGGACTCGAAGCCGGACCCGGGCTCGACTCTCCCCGACGGCGCGGAGCGAGCGGCCGCCCGTGCCCGCGCCCGACTCGCCTCCGCACAGCGGCGAGGACCCGGCGCCGACACGGACACGGGCAGGCCCGAGGCTCCCGGACGCGCCGGGGTCGGCCCGGATGACGTCCTGGAGATCGTGGTCGACGCCGCGACCGCCATGCTCGGCGACGCTGCTCGCGACGAGGTCGAGCACACCCTGCTCACCGGAGCGGAACCCGATCTCCCGCGAGGAAGCGGTCGGGCCGTGACCGCTCTGCGTCGCAGCGTCGAGATCGCCCAGGGAACCCGGCCCCCTGGACCCGCGTGGGCGCTAGGCCGGATGTGGCAGACCCTCTATCCGGAGATCTCGCACAGTCTGCGGGGCACCGAGGCGCCCGAGGACGAATGGCGGCGCCTTCACCGCTCCGCGCGGACGCTCGAACGGTTCGCCTTCGGGCCCCCGCTCGTCTCCGCGCGCAAGCTCCTGGCCCTGATCGATGGCGGGCTGGTGGACCTCAGCTGGATGGATGCCGGCACCCGCATCGACGGCAGCGGGGTGCACGGCGCACCGCACGGACCTGCGCAGTGCACCGCGAAATGCGTGGAGCGGGGGAGGGAGGTCGACGTGGTGATCGACGCGGTGCTCGCGCCGCCCGGGGTCACGCAGGTGGACGATGAGCTGATCACCGCACTGCGGCGCCGCGGGCTGGTGCGGACGCGCCCCGGTCGACGGGGTGCACGGACCGACGAGGCCGGATCCGTCGAGGCCTCCGTCTCCGCCACCGGTGCCCCCGCGAGCGGGTCACCGGGACTGGCGCTCATCGGACGCCCCACCGAGGACCACGTCATCGGCAATGACACGCTGAACCGGCACCTGCACGACGACGCGCACCGCTGGGCGCTGCGGATCATGGAGAGACTCCGCGCCCCCGGTCCGCGAGACCTCCTCCCGGATGCCCGGGCCGTCGCTGACAACCGGAAGGACCCTGCGTGAACCACGAGACCGCCCTGCGGAGCGCCTGCCACGGCGATCCGCCGCTCTCCGCCCGGCTCGAGCCCTGGATGCGCGAGCTGCTGGCGGACCCCGCCGCGTGCAGGGAGCTCCTCGAGGAGTTCGGGAGCCCGCTGAACGTCCACGACTTCACCGCGCTCCCGCGCAACGCCCGGGACCTCACGTCCGTGGCGGAGGCGCAGGGCGTGGACTTCCGCATCTTCGTCGCCCGCAAGGCGAACAAGACGCTCGGCCTCGTCAGGGCGGCCCACCGCGCCGGACTGGGCCTGGACGTCGGCAGCGAGCGTGAGCTGCGCCAGGTGCTGGACGCCGGGTTGCCGCCGCAGGACGTCGTGGTCACAGCCGCTATCAAGCCCGATCCGCTGCTGCGCCTCGTGCTCGAGTCGCGCTCCCTGCTCGTCCTGGACAACCTCGACGAGGTCGCCGCCGCGCGCCGCCTCGCGGACGAGCTCGCGCCGCCTGCTCAGGGCGGCGTCGGCGAGGGAGCCGTCGAGCCCTTCCCCGTCGCACTGCGCCTGGCGCCTCGTCCCACGGACCTGATCCCGGCCACGCGGTTCGGGGAATCCGCCGAGACCTGGCTGCACCTCATCGATGCGGGCGGAATCGGCCCTCGGCTCGAGGTCCAGGGCGTGCACTTCCATCTGCACGGCTACGACCCGGCTGCTCGAGCCGAGGCGGTCGGGGAGGCGCTGGAGTTGATCGACAGCCTTCGTCACCGCGGGCTGGCCATGCACGACGCCTTCGTCGACATCGGCGGCGGCGTGCCCATGAGCTATCTCGAGTCCGCTGAGGAGTGGGAGGCGTTCTGGACCGCCCACGACGCAGGCACGGCGGCGTCGGCTCCTCCGTCGGCGCCCTCCCCGCACGCGCTGCGCAGCAGCGGGGAACCGCGCGAGTCCCCGGTGTGGAGGGGTGAGCCGCTGCGCCAGGTGTACCCGTACCACCAGCGCACCCTCCGCGGCGGCTGGTTGGAGGCCGTGCTGGGTCAGGAGATCCGTCCCGGCACGACGGCCGGACGCGCGCTGCGGGATCGGCGGGTGCAGCTGCGCTGCGAGCCCGGCAGGTCCATGCTGGACGGCTGCGGCCTCACGCTCGCCCGCGTCATCCAGCGCACCAGCACCAGCGATGGCGTCCCGCTGGTGGGGCTCGAGATGAACCGCACCCAGTGCCGGTCCACCTCCGATGACTTCCTCGTGGACCCGGTGCTGGTCCGTGCCGGCATCGACCGATCAGAACCCCTCGCGGGCTACCTCGTGGGTGCCTACTGCATCGAGGCGGAGCTGATCCTGCGCAGACGGCTCGTGTTCCCCCAGGGAGTCGCCGTGGGGGATGTGATCGCTCTGCCCAACACCGCCGGTTACCTGATGCACATCCTCGAGAGCGCCTCCCACCAGATCCCTCTCGCCTCGAACGTCGAGCGCATGCCCGCCGAGGAGGGAGTCGCCGGAGAAGTGCGCGGCGTCGTCCGCGACGAGATCGACCTCGTGGCCCCCATGCGGCCGTGGAGGGCCGGTCCCTGAGCGCCGGGCCGCCGTGCTCGGCGAGGACACGTGGCGTCTCCTCGGACGAGGGGCGCGCTCAGCCCGCCGCGCACCCGAGCAGGAACTGCTCCACCGCCTGATCGGTGAGCTCCTCGAGCAGCTCCGGCTCGACCATGCCGCCGTTGATCATCGTCGCGATGCCCTGCAACGAGGCGACCAGCACGATGCCGCCGCGGGCACGGTCGGTGAGGTCCAGGGCGCCGGTCTCCCTGCCCTGCTCGATGACCTCGTCGAGCGAGGAGAAGGCGTTGCGCGCCGAGGCCCGCACCTCCTCGGCGCCCTCGCGGTGCTTGCTCGAGAACATCAGCTCGAGCAGCGCGGCGTCCCGCGTCGCGAAGCGCACGAAGGCGTGGGCGAGGGCGCGCAGGCGGGAGGGGAAGTCCGCATCGGCCCTCTCGACGGCGGCGGTGACCTGCGCGCCGAGCCGCTCGAAGCCGGTGATCGCGAGGGCGTCCAGCAGGGCCTGGCGGTCGGCGAAGTGTCGCCGCGGCGCCGCATGGCTCACCCCGGCCTGGCGCGCCAGCTCCCGCAGGGACAGCTCCTCCTGGCCCTGACCGCGCAGGGTCTCCTCGGCGGCGCGGAGCAGGGTGTCGCGCAGGCTGCCGTGGTGGTAGGGGCGCTCGGCGGTGTCGGTCACGCCTGGATCCTACCTATGTTTCCGTTGACAACACAGTTGTCGCTGTCTACATTGTGGTCCATGGCAACATTCACCGCCGATTCGCTCCCCGATCTGACCGGACGCACCGCCATCGTCACCGGGGCCAACACCGGCCTCGGCAAGTCCACCGCCCACCAGCTCGCCGCCCACGGCGCGAAGGTGATCCTCGCCGTCCGCGACGTGCGCAAGGGGATCTTCGCCGCCTCGACCATGACCGGGGACGTCGAGGTGCGCCGCCTCGACCTCGCCGACCTCGCCTCGATCGAGATATTCGCCGGCGGCGTCGACCGTCCCGTCGACCTGCTCATCAACAACGCCGGGCTCATGACCCCGCCGCTCGGCCGCACCGCCGACGGCTTCGAGCTGCAGCTCGGCACCAATCACCTGGGCCACTTCGCGCTCACCGGTCGGCTGCTCCCGCGGATCACCGGTCGCGTGGTCACGGTGTCCTCGATCGCGCACCGCTCCGGCGCGATCAACCTCCACGACCCCAACTGGGAGCGGCGCGAGTACCGTCGCTTCCCCGCCTACGCGCAGTCCAAGCTCGCGAACCTGCTGTTCACCGCCGAGCTGCAGCGCCGACTGGTCGCGGCTGGCTCCGAAGTGCTCTCGATGGCCGCCCATCCCGGTCTCGCGGGCACCGATCTGCTGCGCCGGGACCGGCGCGGCGGGATCGTCTCCGCCGTGGAGCAGCGGCTGATCTCGTGGGTCGGTCAGGACGCCGACGCCGGGGCGCTGCCCACCCTCCGCGCCGCCGTGGACCCGGACCTCCCGGGCGACAGCTTCGTGGGGCCGACGGGTCGCTTCGGCACCCGCGGCGAGCCCGGCCTCGTCGAGCGCTCCGACCGCGCCCGCGACACCGAGATGGCGCGGTTGCTCTGGGAGGCCTCCGAGGAGCTGACCGGGGTGCGCTTCGACCTGCGGGCTCCTGCCGCGGCGGCCTCCGCCTGAAACGCAGCGGCGCCCCGCCCAGCTGGTTGCTGGACGGGGCGCCGCATCGTGTCGGCCGCCGCGTGCTGATCAGTACGCCGCGTCGTACCGATGCAGGAATGCCGCCATGGCGTCGCGCTTGACGGACTGCAGCGGGCGGTAGGTGCGGTCGGACCAGCCGGTGGAGATGCCCTGGGTCTTCATCCAGCACATCTCCTTCGCGAACTGTTGGGTGCGGGAGACGTCCCGGAAGCAGGAGCTCGAGGCGGCGGCGGTCGTGGGCTCGCCCGCGAAGCGGTAGAGGAACGCGGCCATCGCGTCGCGGTTGATCGGCGTGGTGGGTCGGAACTCGCGCTTGCCGTTCACGGTCCAGCCGGTGGTGATGCCCTCCTGGTACGCCCAGATGATCGCCGTGTAGTGCTCCTGGCCCGGCTTCACATCCGCGAACGGGGAGGACTTCGGCAGCGTCACCTTCGGGGATCCGGCCATGCGGTAGAGGAACGCCGCCATCGCGTCCCGGTTCACCGGGGCGAGGGGCCGGTACTCGTACCCGCCGGAGACCTTCCAGCCGGTGGAGATCTTCTCGTCCGCCATCCACTTCATGTGCTCGTAATGCTCCTGGCCGGGCTTCACGTCCAGGAAGGGGCTGGTGGTGGCCGGGAAGGTGACCGTCCAGGAGGTCTGGTCCCAGTGGTACGCCGCCTGGGGGTCGATGATCTCGATGTCGATCGTGATCGTGCCCGTCGCCCGGTAGGTGCCGGCCGGCGTCTCCACGTCGTCGACGTAGTAGGCGATCCGCGGATCGTCCGGGATCGTGAAGGTGCCGGCGGCCAAGTCGAAGGTCGGCTCCTGGAGGGAGTAGCCGACGATCGGCGTGAACGCGATCCCGAGGGCATCCACGACCGGGTACGCCTCCTCGTCGGTGGCGACGACGTACAGCCACAGCTCGTCCACGTCGGCGGGCACGGTGGTGACGCCGGGCTCGAGCGGGTCGCCCTCCTCGGGGTAGAAGTCGACGCGCGGATCATCCGGAACGGTGACGGTGCGGGCCCCCACGTCGACGCGCGGCAGGGGAGCGGCCACATGCGTCCAGCCCGGCTCGAGCTCGCTCACGTCGATCGACCAGGCGTAGGTCCCGACCATCGAGGAGCCCGGGGCGGGCAGCGCCACGACGGTGGCCCAGTCCTCCAGCTCGTGCACGCCCGGGGTCAGGTAGTAGCCGTCGTCGTCGATGTAGCGCAGCCCGGCGACGTCCGGGATGGTGTAGGTCCGGTCCTCGAGGTCGATCACCGGCGCGACCGGGACGATCGGGGCGGCGACCGTGGCGCGCAGCGCGATGCCGTCCGTCGGGGTCGAGGAGCTCTCAGCGGCACCGACACCGGCGTCGGGACCGTCGGCGCTCGCCACGGCGGCACCGGTGAGGAGGAGCGGCGCGACCAGGGTCAGGGTCGCGGCGCGGCGGAGGAGGGCGTTCACGTATCACCTCAGAGAAGGAAAGGCCCGGCGGGATGAGCGGAGCATAACCGCACGCACCGACGTCTGAGGCAGATGTCTGAAAGTCGCCTTCACCTGGAGGGATCCGTCGTTCCTGACCCCTCAGCCGCCGAGCTCCATCGCGCCGGTGCGCGTGCCCGGCTCGGGGGGCTGCTCGAGCATGATCCCCTCCTCGAAGGGGATCCACAGCGTGAACAGCGAGCCCTCGTCGGCCTTCGAGCGGACCGACAGCTGGCCGCCGTGGTCCAGCACAACCTGGCGCGTGTGCGCGAGGCCGATGCCGTGCCCGGGGATGTGCTGCTCCCTCGAGGTGCCCGTGCGGTAGTACCGGGTGAACAGCTTGGACTGCTCCGAGGGCGTCATCCCGATGCCGGTGTCCCGCACGGAGACCGCCACCGCTCCGTCCACGTCGCGGGCCCGCACCGTGATCGTCCCGCCGCGCGGGGTGTACTTCACCGCGTTGGAGAGCAGGTTGTTCAGCGCCTGCACCATCAGGTCCCGGTTCATCGGCACCGGCCGTGTCTCCTGCACGTGCCGCTCCAGGGTCAGTCCCGCCCCCGCGATCGCGGGGCCGAGGGAGTCGCAGGCCTCGTCCACCAGATCACTGAGCCGCAGCGGCGTGCGCTCGATCGGGGCGCGGGCTGTGCGCTGCACATGCGTGAACAGCAGCGTCTCCACCAGCTGCTGCAGCTGGTCGGCGCTGCGACTCGCGATCTGGAGGTAGTGGGCGGTGTCCTCCGCGAGGGCCTCGTCATCCTGGGCCAGCTCGAGGAAGCCGATCACCGAGGTCAGCGGGGTGCGGAGCTCGTGGGACACGGTCGCCACGAACTGCTCCTGCGCGGAGACGGACTCGTACAGCTCGGTGACGTCGGAGAACACCACCACCGCGCCGTCGGAGTGGCCGAGATGGTCGGTGATCTGCCGGGCCGAGGCCGAGAGCTTGAGGCTGTCCCCGTCGGGACCCACGGCGATGACGTAGTTCGAGAAGCTCTCCCCGGCGATGGCCCGCGCCACCGGCCGACGGTCCAGCGGGATCTCCCGCGTGGTCCCCGGGAAGCGCAGCAGCAGGTCCCGCTCCTGGGTGCTCGCCGCTCCGGACAGTTGTTGCGCGCGGAGGCCCTGTTCGATCATCGCCGGGTTCTGCGTCTCGAAGGTTCCGTCGCGGTCGACCACCACCACGGCCAGGTCGATGCTGTTCAAGACGGCCTCGAGCTGCGACTCCTGCGCCGCGCTGGCCTCGAGCAGCTGGGTCTGGATGGTCAGCGCGTGCCGGGCTCGTGCGGACTCGCGGTCGATCGAGGTCAGCGCGCCCAGCACCAGCAGGCCCATCCCCAGCACGGTCGTCGGCAGCAGCAGCGAGCTGACCACCGCGAGCGACCCGTCGAGCGGCACGTTCCGCACCATCGCCGGGACCGAGAACAGCAGCGTCACCAGGAGCGTGGACAGCCACACCCCGCGGGCGCGCAACGTGCCGACGAGCCACAGGGTCGGCACGAACACCAGCAGCGAGAACGCGATGGTCACGTCGCGCATGCTGTCCCGCAGCAGCGCCACCAGCACCACGTCCAGCAGCGGCACCGCCGCGACCGCCGTCGCGGGCAGTCGAGCCCAGGGCACGCAGACCGCGAGCACGGTCGTCCCCAGCAGCATCGCGAGGCCCGCCAGGAACTCGTACAGGGCCAGCTTCTCCGCGGCAGAGAGCCACACGGTCACCGCGAAGAGCAGGGTGAAGGTGCCGAAGAACAGCTGCTTCCACGTCGCGCCGCCCGTCGGCCGCACGATGAGGGCGAGGACGTCCTGCACACGGGTCATGGGCACAGTGTGGATCCTGCAGGGGGGTCCGTGCGCGATTGGACGAACATCGCGCGGCGGATCAGCGGCTTAGACGGGCCCGGGCCCACAGTGCCGCCCCTCCGGCGCCAAGGGCGAGCAGCGCGGCGGCCACGACGGGGCCGACGGGGAAGCCGGTGGCGGCGAGATCCTCGCGCGGGGCGTCCTGTTGCGCGTCGTCGGAGCTCTCGGGGGAGGTGGTGGGGATCGCGGGGGAGGGCCCCGTGAGGACGATGTCCTCGCCGTCGGCGGTGCCGTCCCCGGTGCTGTCGGATTCCTCGGCGGGCTCGTCCTCGGTCGTGCCGTCCGCGGACGCGCCGTCCTCGGCGGAGTTGTCGGAGGAGTCGGAGCCGTCCTCGGTCGTGCCGTCCTCGTCGACGCCGGCCTCGGCCGAGCCGTCCTGGTCGGCCAGTCCGGAATCGGCGCCGGCGTCGGACCCGTCCACGCCGCTCTCGTCCGTGCCGTCGCCAGCTTCGGCGGAGTCGTCCTCGCCTTCGGCGGAGTCGTCCCCGCCCTGCGAGTCCTCCTCGTCCGACGGGGGAACGGCCGAGTCATCGTCGGAGTCAGAGCCGTCGTCGGTGCCGGAGTCGTCGGTGCCGTCATCGCCCGGGGTCTCCCCGTCCGACGGATCGTCCTCGCCCGGCATCGGTTCCACCGGATCGGTCGGCTCGGCAGGCTCGGTGGGGTCCGACGGATCCGTCGGCTCCGCGGGCTCGGTCGGCTCTGCGGGCTCGGTCGGCTCCTCGCTGCCGTCCGTCCCGTCCCCGTCGCCGTCGTCCTCCACGGGCGCGGCCACGAACTGGGCCGTCTCCTGGATCCCGTCCACCTCGACCATCACCGTGTACTCGCCGGCGGCCGCCGCGGTCACGGACGCGACCACGGTCCCGGACTCGTCGCTGGTCACGGACTGCGTCGTGTTGCCGTCCGGACCGATCAGGGTCAGCAGGCCCTCGCTGCGCGGCGTGAAGCACACGCCCTCGACGGCGAGGGTGCCGCCCACCTCGGCGGTGGATGCGCTCACGCTCAGCTGCGCGCCCTGGCACACCGCCGGCGGTGCGGCCGGTGCGGGACCCTCCGCCGACGCCGGTGCGGCGACCCCGGTCAGGGCGGCGACGGCGCAGGTCAGCGAGAGGGCGAGGCCTGCGCCGAGTCGGGCGGCGGGCAGGCGGCGGGCTGTCACAGGAAGACTCCTCGGGAAACAGAAAGGACCAGTCATACTCTAGGGGAGCCCAGCGCGCCGGGGGTCCGAAGCCGTTCATGGTCGGGCAAAGCCTTCGTGCGCACCTCGCGGCGGAGATCCGGAGGAGCCTGCGATGACCCAGCCCACCCCGTCGGAGCCCACCCCGTCGGAGCCCAACCCGTCGGCTGCCGGCGCCCCCGCCGCCCCGACGGCCCGCCGCCGCGCCGGGAGGGAGTCGTCGGCCCTCACCGAGGCGGACGCCCGCGAGATCGCCACCACCGCCCAGGCGGTCATGGACGAGATCGCGACCGTCGTGGAGGGCAAGCCCGAGGTCACGCGCCTGGCCCTGCTGGTGCTGCTGGCCGGTGGCCACCTCCTCGTCGAGGACATCCCCGGCGTCGGCAAGACGATGCTCGCCAAGTCCCTCGCCGCGGCCCTCGGCGCCGAGCGGCACCGCATCCAGTTCACCCCCGACCTCCTTCCCGGCGACGTCACCGGCGCGAGCGTCTTCAACCAGGCGACCAGCCAGTTCGAGTTCCGGCCCGGCGCCGTCTTCACCCAGGTGCTGCTGGCCGACGAGATCAACCGCGCCTCCCCGAAGACCCAGTCCGCGCTCCTCGAGGCGATGGAGGAGCGGCAGGTCAGCGTCGACGGAACCACCTACGCGCTGGCCGAGCCGTTCATGGTGGTCGCCACCGCGAACCCCGTGGAGATGGAGGGCACCTACCGGCTGCCCGAGGCGCAGCGCGACCGCTTCCTCGCGCAGACCTCCATGGGCTACCCGCTGCGCTCCGCCGAGACCCGCATGCTCGGCGTCCAGGCCGGGCCCGTAGCCGACGGCGACCGCGAGGTGATCGACGCGCTCCGCGCCCGCACCAGCCCCGAGGTCATCGCCGCCCACGTGCGGGCCGTCCGCCGGATCCACGCCGCCCCGCCGCTGCTCGAGTACGTGGTCCGCCTCGCCGACGCCACCCGCCGCCACCCCCAGGTCACCCTCGGCGCCTCGCCCCGTGCGGCCGTGCACCTGGTCCGCGCCGCGAAGGCCAACGCCGCCCTCGACGGCCGGGTCTTCGTCGAACCGGCCGACGTCCGCTCGGTGATCTTCCCCGTGTGGCGCCATCGCCTCCACCTGACCCCGCAGGCCCTGTCCCGCGGCGCGAGCGCGGGGGAGCTGCTCGACCAGGTCCTCTCCGACACCCCGCAGTGGTGAGCGCCCGGCCGGGGACGGTGCTGCGCCCCACCGCCCGGGGCGTGCTCCTCGCCGTCCTCGCCGTCGTCTGCTGGCTCCTCGCCGACCTCACGAACCTCGTGCCGCTGCGCTCGGTCGCCGCGGCGCTGCTCCTGCTGCTCCTGCTCGGCGCCGCGGCGATCCTCCTGGCTGGGACGGGGCTGCGCCTCCGCCGACGGGTGCTCGACGACGCCGTCGCCGTCGGCGGCCGCGCCCGCGTGCAGATCGAGCTGACCGGCCGGCCGCTCCTGCCGCTGGGCCGCGGGATCCTCCGCGAGCACCTCCCCGAGGCGCTCGGCGGCGAGCGCGACCTGCCTCTGCAGAACCGCATGCCGCACGCCCTCACCGTCGGCCGCCGCGGCGCGCACCGCCTCGGTCCCTGCTCTCTGCTGCTCCGCGACCTCTTCGGCCTCTTCCAGCTCCGCCGCACCTCGACCGACGCCCTGCGCATCACCGGCGTCCCCGTCATCACCGCGCTCACACCCCTCGCCGCGCGGACCGCCGGCCTGGGCGGTCGCGCCGACCAGGGCGCCGGGATCGGCGTCGGCGAGATCGGCCCGATCGCCCGCCCCTACGTCGCCGGGGACGACATCCGCCGCATCCACTGGCGGGCCAGCGCTCGCTCCGGCCAGCTGATGACCCGTGAGGACGAGCCCGTCAGCGGGCGCAGCGCCATGGTCGTCCTGGACACCACCTCGCGGCCCGGCATGACGCCCGCGGTCGAGGACCGCCTCGTCTCCCATGCGGCGACCCTCCTGGACGTGCTCGGCGCCCACGGCTGGGAGGTGCGGATCCTCGACGCCTCGGGCGACGAGATCACCCGCACCGGCCGCCGCCGCGGGCTCGAGTCCGCCTCGCCGCTCGGCGGGGAGGCCGACGCCCTCGAGCTGCGCGCGGGCCTGCTCGCGCTCGCCGAGGTCGACTTCGACGACGAGCCGGCCCGTGTGGGCCACGACCACGCCGCGGGCCTGACCTCCCTCGCCCTGGCACTCGGCCTCGACGACGGCGAGCCCTTCGCAGGCCTGGACCTCGACCGCTTCGCGGGCCGCTCGAGCCACCGCACCGCGCTCGCCCTGCGGTCCGATCCGGCAGCCCCTGCCGCGCCCGCGCCCCCGTCGGCGGCCGTGCCCCCGTCGGCCCCCACCCGGCGCCGGCTCGGTGCCTGGACGCTCGTGACCGGCACCCTCGCGCACAGCCTCGACGACCTCCTCACCGCCCCCGAGCCAGGGAGTCCCGCATGAGCCGCCTCATCGGCCGACCCGCCCCGACCGGCGGGCACCTCGTGGCCCGCTCCCTGCTCCTCCTCGCCGCCGTGCTGCTCGCCTCGACCCCGCTGTCCCTGCTGCTGGACGGCAGCGCCTGGCTGCAGCTGACCGCGGCGGCCGCGGGCATCGTCATCGTCTCCGGCATGGTGCTGCGGATGCTCGTGCCCCGGCCCGCGCTCGTGCCCGTGCTGCAGCTGGCGGTGGTCGCGCTGCTGGTGCTCGTGATGGAGCTCAGCCAGGGGCTCGTGAGCCTCTCCGACCTGCCGCTGCGGATCCTCACCGCCCAGGCCGACATCCTCCCCGCCGCCGCCGCGGACCTCACCGCCTCCATGGCCCCGGTGGTGCTCGGCGCCCGCGCCACGGTGCTGGTGGTGCTGCTGCTGGCCCTCGGCGCGCTCGTGCTCGACCTGGTCTACGTGGACCTCGGCTGGCACACCCCGGTGGGCCTCGCGCTGCTCGGCACGATTCTGCTGCCCGCCCTGCAGGTCCCCACTGGCGGCGGCTGGCTGACCGTCGCCGGGCCGGTCCTCGCCGCCGCGCTCATCCTCGGCACCCGCACGCTCCACCCCGATCCGGTGCCTGGTCGCGCGTCCGGCTCCGACGCTGCGGCCGACGCCCTCCACCCCGCCGCCTCGGCCCCGCGCCCGCCGGGCACGCTGACCGCCCCCGTCGGCCCCGGCGCCGTGACCGCGATCGCCGCCGTGCTCGTCGCCGCCCTCGCCCTGCCGCTCGGCGCGGCCCTCCCGCAGCTCGTCGCCCCCCGCATGGCGCTGTCGATGGACCTCGTGAACCAGTGGCAGAACCGGGACCTGCCGCGGCTCGGCCCCGTGATGATCGACGACGACGTCTCCGTGCGCCGCACCCTGCTCGACCAGGGCAACACCGAGGTGCTGCGCTACACCACCGACGCCGCCCCGCCCGGCTACCTGCGCGTGCGCACCCTGAACAGCTTCGACGGGGAGACCTTCCGGGCCACCGGTGCGGGGGAGGAGCTGGACGTCGGCGCGACCGTCTTCTCCGACGCGCGCGCCGACGGCACCCTCCTCGGCGGGACCGGCGCGGAGACCGCCAGCACCCGGATCGAGGTGCTCGAGTACTACGGCGACCGGCTCCCCGTGCCCGCCAACATCCGATCCCTCGAGACCGCCGAGCCGTCCCTCGCCGAGGCCCTCACGCTGCGCGCGACCCCGGGCGAGGTCGACTCCTCCGCGCTGCGCGCGGGGCTCGTGGGGCTCGAGTACACCGTCACCAGCGAGGACGACGGCGCCACCGCTGACGAGCTGCGCGCCGTCGACCCCGCCGTCCTCGCCCAGCCGCTCGACGCCGGCTACACCGATGCGTCCGAGGTGCCGGAGGTCGCCGTCGACCTCGCCGACCAGATCGCCGCCGACGCCGGGGCGGAGACCGCCTTCGACACCGCCCTCGCCTACCAGGAGTACTTCCGCGGCTTCCGCTACTCGCTGACCGTGCAGACCCCCGCCGGCGAGGACCCCCTCGAGAGCTTCCTCGCCGATCGCATCGGCTACTGCGAGCAGTTCGCGAGCGTGTTCGCGCTGATGATGACCTCGCAGGGCTACCCGACGCGGGTGGTCATCGGCTTCACCGCCGGCAGTCAGAGCGCCGACGGGTGGACCGTGCGGTCCTCGAACGCGCACGCCTGGCCCGAGGTGTGGTTCGGCCCCGAGCACGGCTGGGTGCGCTTCGAGCCGACACCCTCCGCCGCCGCGAACGGCGTCACCGAGCCCGGCTTCGAGGAGTCGGCGACGGGCGGCGGGGCGAGCGAGCCGACTGCCCCGGTGGAGGACACGCCCACCGAGGAGACCCCGAGCGAGACCCCGTCGGCGGAGGAGACCGAGAGCGCGGAGCCCACCGAGTCCGCGGCCACGGCCTCCGACGGCGGCGGCGCCCTCCTGACCCCCGAGAACGCCGACCGGGTCGAGGGTGGGCTGTTGCTCACGCTGACCCTCGCCGCGCTCGGCGCGACCGCCGCGGTGGGCGGCGTGGTGCTGCTGCGCCGCCGACGGATGCGTCGCCGTGACGGCCGCTGGGCCGCCTTCCTCGAGCGGGCCGGGGGAGTGGGGACTGGTGGGGTTTGGGCCGGGACTGGCGGTGGCTCGGGAGGTGGTGGTGCCGCCGCGATCGAGACGGAGCGGCTGCGTCGCGGGGCGGGACGGATGGCGTGGAGCGAGGTGTCCTGGGAGCTGCGGGTCCGCACCCGGGTGATGCGGCTGCTGGGCTGGACCGGGGCCTGGGGGAAACCGCCGCGGCCGCTCGAGCTGGACCGCGCCCTCCCGCCCCGCGAGGCCCTCGCGGACCTCCTCGACCAGATCGCCGCCGGGGACCAGGAAGTCACCGCCGAGCACCGCGCCGCCGCCGACCGCATCGCCGCAGCCCACACCGCCGCCCGCTACGCCGCCCCGCTCCCGGAGCCGGGGGATGCTGGGGCGGAGGAGGCTGGGGTGGCTGAGGCGGTGGCTGGTGAAGGGGCTGATGGGGCGGCTGCTGCGGCGGCGGCGAGCACGGATGTCGCCTCGGCTCCTGACCCGGAGGCGGGTTCGGGCGGCGCCCCGCCCACCCAGCACCCCCTCCGCGACGACGCCGACCTCCTCATCGCCCTCATCCGCCGAGCCCGCTGACCCCGCCGACCCTGCGGACTGGAACTCCGCGCCAGGCGTGGCCTCAACGCCCCACAGGGCTCGAGCTCACGCCAGGCGCGGAGTTTCAGCAGGATGGCCGGGACAGGCAGCTTCGGCCGGGCCCCACTGAGCCCCGGCCCCGACCCGGCCCGCGCCGCGCAGTGGCCCGGGAGGTCGACAGTGTCGGGGGGGGGGGGGGTAGAAACGATCCGCGGCGTCTTTCCGATCTAAGGTGGAGGAAGGCGCAAC